>JBEARP010000076.1:0-5662 GCA_041163105.1 Pseudomonadota bacterium | reverse complement strand
GAGGTGCTGCGCGAAAAGGATGCGCCGGAAGACTTCAGCCAGGCCTTGCAACTGCTGGCGCAGCGCATCGCCTTCACCGACCCGGTGACCGGTGACGAGCGGGTGTTCGAGAGCAAGCTCTGCCTGCGCTTTTAGTCGGATCAAGTGTCTGATTGGTCTGACCCCTTGCAAATGCAAAGGCTGCAAGAGCCAAAGTCATGCTGAGCGCATCAGTTACCGGCCAAGAGATGACGTTCAAAACCGCCTGCCCCGATAAGATTTTGCCGGACTCTAAGGGGTGGAACGGGCGCCAGCGTCTCTGTTCGCAATTGCGAGAAACGGCGGAGGAGAAGGTGCTGGCAGCCAACTCTCTCCGTGATTAAGCCTTTGTTTTTGTTGCGTTCGCATTTCCAGAAAGTTCGAATCCCGGAACGGCACCCAACAGAGCTTTGACCAACCCGCCGTGATGGAACCGTAAGGGGTTCGAATCCTCCACCGGATCCGAACCCAACCTAGAGAACCAATTCAACTTGCCAGGACGGGGTGTTCGATTCCCACACGACGCGCCCAGCGGTGCCGCGGGCGTTAGGACCGACCGTACGCCTGCAGCGCTGGCAGCCGCGATCAGCATCACAATGGCTATAAACCGTTGCGAAAGCCGTGAGGCGGGCAAGGTCAAGACTGCGTTTCCGGAGAGCCGCGTTCTCGAGATGGACGAAACTGATGAGGAACGATCCGGCGCAGCGGAATGTCACGACGATCTGCCATCTCAGTTCTTGCGGCGCCGCGACTTGGCAAACGTATCAAAAGCGACAGCCAGCACGATGATGACGCCGATGATGATCTGCTGGATGTAGGAGTTAACATTCATGAGGACCAGGCCGTTGAGCAGCACGCCGATCAGCAGGCTGCCGACAACCGTGCCGAAGATGGATCCCGTGCCTCCGAACAGGCTGGTTCCACCTATCACCACGGATGCGATGACCGTGAGCTCGTAGCCGGTTCCGGCAACGGCCTCCGCAGAGTTGAGGCGTGCAGCCAGCACAAAGGCACCAAGGCCCGAGAAGAACCCCATTATGATGTAGACACTAGTGATGATGGCCGAGACATTGAGACCGGCAAGGCGCGCCGCCTCCGGATTGCCGCCAACGGCATAAACACGCCGGCCATAGCGGGTGTAGCTCAGCACGATATGGGCGATTACGGCTGCCACCAGAAAGATGATGACCGGGACCGGGACCGCGAAGATCTTGCCCTGCCCCCACCAGGTGAAGCTCGGCTCGAAACCCGAGATCGGCCCGCCGGCCGCAAACAGAAGTGCCGCGCCACGAAACACCGACATGCCGCCGAGCGTCACCACGAAGGCCGGAACCTTAAGCTTGGTGATTGCTACGCCCTGGAGCAGGCCGCCCACGAGGCCGACCGCGATGGCCGCGAGGGCCGCCAACGGCCAGCCATAGCCGATGGTCTCGTCCCCCACGGTGAAGCGGTCCTGCATTCCTCCCTTTGCAACGGCGGCTGCAACCAAACCGGCGAAGGCGAGAAGGGAACCCACCGACAGGTCGATGCCAGCCGTGAGGATCACGAAGGTCATGCCAATGGCTAGCAAGCCGGTGATCGAGACCTGCCGCATGACATTGAAGAGATTGACCGAGGACAGAAAGCGCGGTTCAAGGATCGCGAACACCGCCATCAGCACAAGCAAGAATATGAGGGGCGCAAAGCGCGCCAAAAACGAGAACGCATCGAAGTCCTTGCCCGTCTTCGCGGCCACTCTGTCAGTCATTCCCGGCCCCATCAAGCTGCACGCTGCGACCCTATCGTCATCAGCGTCATGAGTTTTTCGGGCGTGGCCTCTGCTCTCGCCACCTCGCCGGTGACGTGGCCCTCCCGCATCGTGAGAATGCGGTCGGCGAGCGACAGCACCTCCGGCAATTCGGATGATATCACGATGATGGCGATGCCCGTCTTCGCCATCTCGATCAGAAGATTGTGGACTTCGACCTTAGCGCCCACGTCAATGCCGCGTGTGGGCTCGTCGACGATCAGGACGCGCGGCCGCAGGGCAAGCCAGCGAGCGAGCACGACCTTCTGCTGGTTCCCTCCCGAGAGGTTGCCAACCAATTGGTCGCCTGAGGCCATGCGGATGTTGAGAAGCCTGCGGTACTCCTCAACGAGCGCGCTTTCCTTTGTGCTGCTCAGGAACCCCGCTACGGATGAGATCTGATCGAGCGAGGCGATCGACATGTTGGTGCGGATGGCAAGCGACAGGAACAGGGCCTGCTGCTTGCGGTCCTCGGGCACGAGGCCGATCCCCTCGGCGATGGCATCTCGCGGCGAAGTGATGGCAACAGGCTTTCCATCAACGATCAATTGGCCCTTGTCGAACCCGTCGGCGCCGAAAATCGCCCTCGCCATCTCTGTACGGCCGGCTCCGACGAGACCGGCAATGCCAAGGATCTCACCCTTGTAGAGGCTAAATGAAACGTTATGGAGTTCGATGGCACTGGCATCCGTACTCTTGCGCCGGCGTGACAGCCCTTGTACCTCCATGGCCACCTCCGAGGTGCTGAAGGATTGGGCGCGCTGCTGAAGCAGGCCCACGTCGCGGCCTACCATCAGCCGGATGATGGCTTCGACACTGGTTTCGGACACCTTGCCATGGCCGGCATTGCGGCCATCGCGGAGCACCGTATAGCTGTCGCAGAGCTCGAAGACTTCCTCGAGCCGGTGGGTTACAAAAATGACCGATACGCCTTCCTGCTTCAGCCCGCGAATAATCGAAAACAGCTTTTCGACCTCGGCGCGACTTAGCGCGCTGGTCGGCTCATCCATGATGATGAGGCGCGACTTCATCGAAAGTGCGCGGGCGATCTCGACCATCTGCTGCTCGGCGACGGAAAGGTCTCGGACCATTGCACGGGGGCTGCGGTCGAGACCGACGCGAGCGCACAGCGCGCGCGTCTGCTCTTCAAGCTTGCGGTAGTTGACGAACAGGCGCGATCCAGGCTCGCGACCGATGAAGACATTCTCTGCCACCGTCATGTCGGGCGCCAGGGTGAACTCCTGATAGATCGTTGCGATCCCCGCCTGTTGCGCCGCCTGGGGACTGCTGAAGCTGACGGACTGGCCAGCCAGCTCGATCGTTCCCGCATTGGGCGCCTGGGCGCCGGACAGGATCTTCAGCAGGGTCGACTTTCCCGCACCGTTCTCACCAAGGAATGCATGGGTCTCGGCTTCGTGGACGGCAAAGTCCACCTGGTCGAGCGCCCGAACGCCCGGAAAAGTCTTCGATATGCCGGACATGCGGAGAAGCATTGGCAGTTCCGCTAATGAGGTCATGTGCAGATGCCCGGCCGGCAGCTTGCCGGCCGGAGCTTGCGTGCCTGATTACTTCACTTCACCAAGGCGCTCGGCCGTGTTCAGATTGTCCTTGGTGATGGCGACCGGGGTGAGCAGCAGCACCTTGTCAGCCGGCTTGGTGCCGTCCTTGATGAACGCCACGAGCGTCTGCACGCCAAGGGCGCTCTGCTGCCCAGGGAACTGCTCGATCGTCGCCGTGAGGCCGCCGTCGCGCACCTGTGCGAGGGCTTCCGGGAGGGCGTCGAAGCCGATGATGGTGATACCGGACAAGCCACGCGCCTTTACGGCTTCCATGGCACCCAAGGCCATGTCGTCATTGGCGGCCACGATCACCTTCGGCGGCTCAGCGAGCCCCGACAGCGCAGCTTCCGTCACCGAAAGGCCCTTGTCACGCGCAAAGCCTGCCGTCTGCTCGAACACGATTTTGTATTTGTCGCCGGCCGCGTCGATCACATTGTGCAGACCCTTGTTCCGGTCGATGGCGGGCGAAGCACCCGACTGACCCTGCAGGTTGATGATGGTGGCGCCATCCGGGTAGAGCGACAGAATCAGGTTGCCCTGGGCCTCGCCACCCTTCACGTTGTCAGCACCCACATGGGCGAGAATGCCCTCGACGGAGGGAACCCGGCGGTCGACGGTGACGACGGGGATGTTGGCTTCCACCGCCTGCTGCAGCGCCGGCGCCATGGCGTCAACCTCGTTCGGGCTGATCACGATGCCCTTGACGCCCTGGGTGATGGCCGCCTCGATGTCGGCCGTCTGCTTGGGCGAGGAGACCTGGCCGTCACTCTCGATGACCTCGTAGCCCTGCTTCTGGATCTCCGCCTTGAAGGCGTTCATCATATGCACGAAGAAGGGGAAGCTAAGGCCCGGCACGGACGCAAGGATCTTGTCGGCGGCAAGGGCCGTCGTCGACGATGACGCGATGATGAGTGCAGCAGCGCTGCCGAGCAGAAGTCTTCTGTTCAGTATTGGCATTTGAGTCCTCCCAGGACGTGTATGACAGTTGTTTCTATTCTGTCTGTTCTCTATGGGGTGACCCGGAGCGCGATGCTCCAAAAGCCCCACAGTCAAATCCTAGATTGCGATCGGTGGTTTGTCCAGAAGCCGGAGGCACGCGGGATGCATACCGGCTCTGCCGCTCCACGACACCGGTCGGCAGTTCCGGCTCACTGGCTGCCGCGCCTGACGAAGGATGCAAACGCATCACCAAAGTCCTTGTGCCAGCGTGAGAGCGGCGGGCGGTTCTCCACGATGTCGCCGGCCGCCCACAAGATGCGCTTCTCATCCAGCGCCCGCGTCGCTTCATTGTCGGGGCAGAGGATATAGAAATCGCCAGCGGAGATGCGCTCCAGCATGAAATCGACGGTCTGCTCCGGCGTCCAGGCACCGGCAGGCTTCTCGGTTCTGCCCTTCGCCGTGAGTTCGGTGAAGACGAAACCCGGAATGAGAAGATGGGCAGTGATCTGACATCCTTCCGTGTTGCGGAACTCATGAGCCAGCGCCTCCGTCACCACCTTCACCCCCGCCTTTGAGATGTTGTAGGCCGGATCTCCCGGCGGCGTGGTGATACCCTGCTTCGACCCCGTATTGATGACGAGGCCCGGACTGCCCTGCCCCATCATACGAGGTACAAAAGCCTGCACTCCGTTGATCACACCCCACAAGTTCACCGCGATGACGCGTTCCCAGCTCTGGCGAGGGCCGAACATGGCGCTCCCCGGCTGGATCCCGGCATTATTCACAAGCACGTGGAGGTGGCCCCATTCGCCCATCACCCGATCGGCGAGGGCTCGCACCTCCTCATAGCTGACTACGTCCGTTTCCGTTGCTATCACATCCCGTGCACCGCCCGGAGCGACTTCAGCGATGCGGCGGGCCGCCTCTGCTAGACGCGCTTCGCCGAGATCAGCGACACAGACCCGGAGCCCCGCCTTGGCAAATGCCATGGCTGCAGCAAACCCAATTCCGGCGGCACCTCCGGTGATGACGGCGGTGTTTCCGGGCTTGATGGCGGGATGGCTCATGTGAGACTCCTGATGCTTGTAAACCAGCGTTGTGGACAGAGGTTAGCGCCTTGCAATGGGCTACGGGGGCATAAAACTAATTGGAGACCGCGGTCAGCCGGTCAGCCGGTCAGCCGGTCAGCCGGTCAGCAAAATGGTGAACCACGCAACGCTGATTGTCCAAGACTGTTACATCCTCACGTTTATAGCGCAATTTCAACGATTTACGAGTTCGCGTCTTTGTTCCGCGTGGTGCGCCACTTGCGAACAAAACCAATCACTTTTCCGGCCGAGGCCTGATGATTTGCGATGCC
>JBEARP010000075.1:0-14027 GCA_041163105.1 Pseudomonadota bacterium | reverse complement strand
ATGAGGGCGTCATCTGCGTCGAGAAGATCAAGGGCCTCGACGTCCACCCGATGAAGAAGGAGCAGATCCCCGGCTGCACCTACTGCCACCCGCAGGTGGCCAGCGTCGGCCTCACCGAGGCGAAGGCCAAGGCGGCGGGCTATGAGCTGAAGGTTGGCCGCTTCCCCTTCCTTGCCAACGGCAAGGCCATCGCACTGGGCGAGGACCAGGGCCTGATCAAGACCATCTTCGACGCCAAGACCGGCAGGCTTCTGGGCGCCCACATGGTGGGGGCGGAAGTGACCGAGCTGATCCAGGGCTTCGTCATCGCCATGGGGCTGGAAACCACCGAGGAGGAGCTGATGCACACCGTCTTCCCGCATCCCACCCTCTCCGAAATGATGCATGAGAGCGTGCTGGACGCCTACGGCCGCGTCATCCACATGTGACCACCGCCAGTTTGGCAGCCCTCGTCTCTTGCGAGCGGACGGAAGATTGAGTGACTTTGTTTGCAAATGGCGCACCCGACAGGATTCGAACCTGTGACCTCTGCCTTCGGAGGGCAGCACTCTATCCAGCTGAGCTACGGGTGCAGCGCGCCGGAACCGTATAGCTGATTGCCATGGCGTTCGGCAATGGCTGGCGCTAAGGGGCTCCCCCGGAGGTGCCGTCATGAAAGCTGCCGTATTCGAAGCCTACCGGGGTCCGCTGGAAATCCGCCAGGTGCCGGATCCTGACTGCCCTGTCGATGGCGTCATCCTCAAGGTCGAGGCCTGTGGCGTCTGCCGGTCGGACCATCACGGCTGGAGCGGGGTGGACCCGGACGTGGCGCTGCCGCATGTGCCGGGGCATGAATTTGCCGGCATCATCGTGGCCGCAGGGCCAGAGGTCCGCAGCTTCCGGGTGGGCGACCGGGTCACTGCCCCCTTCATCCTCGCCTGTGGCGTCTGCCCGGACTGCCGGGCAGGTGAGCCGACCGTGTGCAACCACCAGCATGTGGTGGGCTTTTCCGGCTGGGGCGCCTTTGCCGAGTTGCTGGCGGTGCCGCGCGCCGATTTCAACCTGGTCCGCCTGCCCGATTCACTGGACTTCGCGGAAGCCGCTGCCATGGGCTGCCGTCTGACCACGGCCTTCCGCGGCCTTGTGGACCGCGCCGATCTCAAGCCCGGTGAATGGCTGGCGATCCACGGCTGTGGCGGTGTGGGCCTCTCTGCGGTGATGATCGGCGCGGCATTGGGCGCGCAGATCGTGGCGATCGACATCAACGAGGAGGCGCTCGCCATGGCCAAGGCGCTGGGCGCCAACGTCACCCTCAACCCGGCAAAGCTGGCCGACACGGCCCTCGCCGTGCGCGAGATCACCGGTGGTGGCGCGCATGTGTCGATCGATGGCCTTGGCGTCACCACCACCATTCATAACTCGGTGCGGAGCCTGCGGAAGCTCGGCCGCCACGTGCAGATCGGCCAGCCGCTGGGCCAGCATGCCAGCCCGCCCATGCCGCTGCTCGAAACCGTTTATGCCCGGCAGATCTCCATCCTCGGCACGCGCGGCATCGCCGCCTCGCGGTTTTCGGCACTCCTCGGCATGATTGCCGGCGGCAGGCTGGATCCGGCGCGGATGATCACGAAGCGGATTGCCCTGTCGGAGGCCGGAGCCGCGCTCAAGGCCATGGACGGCTATACCGGCGTGGGCGTCACGGTGATCGACCGGCTCGACGCCTAGAGCCCTTGACAATCACCTTCGCCGCGCTTGACCCGGCGATCCGTTTCGTCGCCGCAGAAGAGGGTGCCCGGGTCAAGCCCGGGCAAGGTGAGTTTCTCAGTTCAGAGCGGAGCCGATCCGCTGGCATCGCCGGACTCGCGGTGGCATAGTGGGCCCATGTCCAGCAGCTCCCCCCTGAAACCCGGCGACCATCTCTACCTCATCGATGGTTCTGGGTATATTTTCCGCGCCTACCACGCGCTCCCGCCCTTGACACGCAAGTCCGACGGCCTGCCCGTCGGCGCCGTGCAGGGCTTCTGCAACATGCTGTGGAAGCTGTTGAAGGAGACGAAGGCGGGCGAGAAGCCCACCCACCTCGCGGTGATCTTCGATCATTCCTCGAAGTCGTTCCGCAACGAGATCTACCCGCAATACAAGGCGCAGCGGCCGGAGCCCCCGGCAGATCTGCGCCCGCAGTTCGGGTTGATCCGCCAGGCCACCCGTGCCTTCAACGTCGCCTGCGTCGAGCAGGCGAATTACGAGGCGGATGATCTGATCGCCACCTATGCACGCCAGGCGGTGGAGGCCGGCGCCACCTGCCGCATCGTCTCCTCCGACAAGGACCTGATGCAGCTGATCCGCCCCGGTGTGGCGCTGTATGACACCATGAAGGACCGCGATGTCGGCGAGCCGGAGGTGCTGGAGAAGTTCGGCGTGACACCCGACAAGGTCATCGACATCCAGGCATTGGCGGGCGACTCGGTGGACAACGTGCCGGGCGTCCCCGGCATTGGGGTCAAGACCGCCGCCCAGCTCATCACGGAATATGGCGACCTTGAAACGCTGCTGGCCCGCGCGCCGGAGATCAAGCAGCAGAAGCGCCGCGAGAACCTCATCGAATTCGCCGAACAGGCACGCATCTCGAAGAAGCTGGTGACGCTCGATGAGCACGTGCCGGTGGACCATGACGTGAGCGGCTTCGCGGTGGATACGCCACGCGCCTCGCAATTGATCGGCTTCACCAAGGCGCTGGAGTTCACCTCCTTCACCAAGAAGATCGCGGGCGAACTCGACAGCGATTCGACTGCCATCGATCCGATCCCCGTCGAAGTGAAGTTCTGGCCGCCGGAAGGGGGCGAGGCCGCCGCCCTCCCGCCCCCGCGCTTCGCCGCGAAGAAGCCCGCACCCGCAGCCGAGGCACCCGCTGCCACGGCGGAAGCGCCCGCGAGCCGCGAGGATGCGGCACTCCTTGGCATTCCAGTCAACCACGCCGACTATGAGACGGTCACGACGCTCAGTGTACTGAGGGACTGGTGCCAGTCCGCCTATGTGAAGGGCTACATCGCGCTCGACACCGAGACGGACTCGCTCGATTCGATGCGTGCCAATCTCGTCGGCGTGTCGTTGGCCACAGCACCGGGCAAGGCCTGCTACATCCCCTTGCAGCACAAGGCCTCGGGCGGTGGCCTGTTCGGTGGCGAGCCGGTCGAGGGCCAGGTGCCGCTGGCTGAAGCCATCGCCGTGCTGAAGCCGCTGCTCGAGGATCCGTCCATCCTCAAGATCGGCCAGAACCTGAAGTATGACATCGAGGTGCTGAAGCGCCATGGCATCGCGGTTGGCCCGATCGATGACACGATGCTCATCTCCTACGTGCTCGAGTCGGGCGATGTCGGCCACGGCATGGACGAGCTCTCGCAGCGCCATCTCAACCACAAGTGCATTTCCTTCAAGGAGGTGGCCGGCTCCGGCAAGTCGCTGATCACCTTCGACCTCGTGACCGTCGCCGATGCCACGCGCTATGCGGCGGAGGATGCCGATGTCACGCTGCGCCTCTGGCTGCTCCTGAAGCCGCGCCTCGCAGGCGTTGGCAAGCTCACGGTTTATGAGACGCTGGAGCGCCCGCTCGTCGCCGTTCTGGCGGCGATGGAGATGGAAGGCATCCTCATCGACCCCGAGTTGCTGCGCCGCCTCTCCAACGACCTCGCCACCGCCTGTGCGGCGATCGAGACGCAAGTCTATGAGCTCGCCGGCGAGCGCTTCAACATCGGCTCGCCGAAGCAGCTGGGCGACATCCTCTTCGGCCGCATGGGGCTGCCCGGCGGCCGCAAGACCGCGACGGGCGCGTGGAGCACCGACTCCGATGCCCTCGAAGACCTCGCAGGTCAGGGCATCGAGCTCGCCCGCCGCGTGCTCGACTGGCGGCAATTGTCGAAGCTCCGCTCCACCTACACTGATGCGCTGCCCAATTACATCAACCCGGAGACGAAGCGCGTCCACACCTCCTATTCGATGGCGGCCACCTCGACGGGCCGCCTCGCCTCCACCGATCCGAACCTGCAGAACATCCCCGTGCGCACCGAGGAGGGCCGCAAGATCCGCGCCGCCTTCATCGCACCCGAGGGCTCCAAGCTGGTGAGCGCGGACTACAGCCAGATCGAGCTGCGCGTGGTGGCCCATGTGGCGGACATCGCGCAGCTGAAGAAGGCCTTCGCCGAGGGCCTTGACATTCACGCCATGACCGCGTCCGAAATGTTCAACGTGCCGGTCGAAGGCATGGACCCCCAGGTGCGCCGCCGCGCCAAGGCCATCAACTTCGGCATCATCTACGGCATCTCGGCCTTCGGCCTGGCCAACCAGTTAGGGATCGGGCGGGAGGAGGCGGGCGAATATATCCGGACCTACTTCAAGCGCTTCCCCGGCATCCGTGACTACATGGAGGCGACCAAGCAGGAGGCCCGCGACAAGGGCTATGTCGAAACCATCTTTGGCCGCCGCATGCATTTTCCGCGGATCAAGTCGCCCAACGCCTCCGAGCGCGCCTTCCTCGAGCGCGCCGCCATCAACGCGCCGATCCAGGGTGCCGCCGCCGACATCATCCGCCGCGCCATGATCCGCATGCCGGGCGCGCTTTCGGATGCCGGCCTCACCGCCCGCATGCTGCTGCAGGTGCATGACGAGCTGATCTTCCAATGCGTGGATGCGCAAGCCGAGCGCACCATGGACGTGGTCAAGCAGGTGATGGTCTCCGCCCCCGATCCGGTGGTGAAGTTGAGCGTCCCCCTCCAGGTGGACGCGCGGGCGGCACAAAACTGGGAAGCCGCCCATTAGGATTCACGATGTCAATCAGCAGAAGGCACGTCAAGGATGATATACCTAGCATAGGTATTCATGAAAGTCAAGGAATTTTATCCGTTAGAAGTTTCTTATGAAACTCAACTGCTTCATTTTCGCCGGGGTTTGTCTCGGCGATCCTTTTTGGGGCCACCCAAAAGGATGCCCGGGACAAGCCCGGGCATGATGATGGGTAGGTGAGGGCGAAGCGCGACGCCACACTCCGCAGCGTGAGTGGTGAAAGGCGAAGAGAGGCGGGAAACCTACGTCCCGCAGAAGGTCCGGTACCCTGTCTCGCTCTCCGGCGGCAGCGCGGCATATTTCTCTGCGCCGGCCTGCTCCGCGTAGGGGGTCATCAGCACCGCGAGCATCTTCTCGAAAGGTGCGTAATTCTGGTTCTCGACCGCCGCAGTAATCATCTGCTCCACCAAATGATTGCGCGGAATATAGGCCGGGTTCACTGATCTCATCAGCGCTCGCCGTTCCTCCGTTGTCTGGGGGTCGCTCAACAGGCGCGCGCGCCACGTCGGCAGCCAGTGCTTCAACGCCTCGGGCTCTCCGCCGTTGCTCAGCATACGGAAGGTCGCGGTGAAGTCCGCCCGCGCCAGCTGCATCGCGTCAAGCATGGCCTGGATCAGGTCGAGGTCGCCGTCTTCCTCGCTCACAAGCCCGATCTTCCGCCGGAAGCCCGCCAGCCAGTGCCGCGTGTAGATCGCCGGAAACGCATCGACCCTGTCCGTTGCGATGCGGATCGCGTCTTCGCGGTTTTCGTCGAGAAAGGCCAGCAGCGTCTCGGCCAGCCGCGCGAGGTTCCACTGCGCGATGGGCGCCTGGTTGGCATAGGCATAGCGGCCGTAAGTGTCGATGGAGCTGAACACCGTGCCGGGGTCGTAAGAATCCATGAAGGCGCAGGGGCCATAGTCGATGGTTTCGCCCGAAACGCTCGAGTTGTCGGTGTTCATCACGCCATGGATGAAACCCACCTGCACCCAGCGCGCCACGAGCGAGGCTTGGCGCTCCATCACCGCGTCGAGCAGCGCGAGTGCGGGATTCTCCGCGCCCCTGAGCTGCGGATAGTGCCTCTCGATCACATGGTCGATGAGCAGCTTGAGCGATTCATAGTCCTTGCGCGCGGCGAAGAACTGGAAGGTGCCAACCCTGATGTGGCTCGCCGCCACGCGCGTCAGCACCGCACCCGGCAGCACCGCCTCTCGGTACACGCGCTCGCCGGTGGTGGCAGCCATCAGGGCCCGCGTGGTGGGAATGCCCAGCGCGTTCATCGCCTCGCTGACGAGATATTCGCGCAGCACCGGCCCCAGTGCCGCCCGCCCGTCCCCCCCGCGCGAGAAGGGGGTGCGGCCGGAGCCCTTGAGCTGGATGTCCCGGCGCCTGCCATTCACGTCGACGACCTCGCCCAGCAGGATGGCCCGGCCATCGCCCAGCTGCGGCACGAAATTGCCGAACTGGTGCCCGGCATAGGCCTGGGCGAGGGGGCTGGCGCCCGCGGGGATCGCGTTGCCGACCGCCACCTCCGCCGTCAGCGCGCCGGGGTCGATCCCCAGCTCCCGGGCCAGCGGCCCGTTCACCTTGATCAGCATAGGGGCGGAAACAGGGGTCGGGTCCACCCCCGCATGCATGGCGCCCGGCAACCGGGCATAGGAATTGTCGAAGGGGATCGCGGGGTGAGCTTCGGTCATGGCCTGCAATATATGTCCGGCGGGCCGAAACTTCCCACCCGGTCCAACATAAAGAATTCTTTATGTCCTCATGGACAGGGCTCCGGACCACTGCTATAGACGCGCCAAATTCAGGACAGAGAGGACCAGCCCATGACCCGTGCCGACTATCACGTTGCCGACATCAAGCTCGCCGATTGGGGCCGCAAGGAAATCGACATGGCCGAGGTCGAGATGCCCGGTCTCATGGCCACTCGCGCCGAATACAAGTCGCTGCAGCCGCTGCGCGGCGCCCGCATTTCGGGTTCGCTGCACATGACCATCCAGACCGCCGTGCTGATCGAGACGCTGGTGGCGCTGGGCGCTGACGTGCGCTGGGCCTCCTGCAACATCTACTCGACGCAGGATCACGCCGCCGCCGCCATCGCCGCTGCCGGCATCCCCGTCTTCGCCTTCAAGGGCGAGACGCTGAAGGACTACTGGGACTACACCGCCAAGATCTTCGACTGGCCCGATGGCCAGCCCTCGAACATGATCCTCGACGACGGCGGCGACGCCACGCTCTACATCCTGCTGGGTTCCAAGGCTGAGAAGGACCCGAGCCTCATCGCGCATCCGAAGAGCGAGGAGGAGGAATATCTCTTCGCCGCCATCAAGAAGCGCATCAAGGAGCAGCCGGGCTGGTTCGACAAGGTGAAGGCCGCGATCAAGGGCGTCTCGGAAGAAACCACCACCGGCGTTCACCGCCTTTATGAACTGCAGAAGAAGGGCGAGCTGCCCTTCCCGGCAATCAACGTCAATGATTCGGTGACGAAGTCGAAGTTCGACAACAAGTACGGCTGCCGTGAATCGCTGGTGGACGCGATCCGCCGCGGCACTGACGTGATGATGGCCGGCAAGGTGGCCGTCGTTGCGGGCTATGGCGACGTGGGCAAGGGCTCTGCCGCCTCGCTGAAGGGCTCGGGCGCCCGCGTCATCGTCACTGAAGTGGATCCCATCTGTGCGCTGCAGGCGGCGATGGACGGCTTTGCCGTGCAGACCATGGAAGACGTGGTGTCGACGGCTGACATCTTCGTCACCGCCACCGGCAACAAGGACGTGATCACGGTGGATCACATGAAGCAGATGAAGGACATGGCCATCGTCTGCAACATCGGCCACTTCGACAACGAGATCCAGGTGGCGGAACTCCGCAACTTCAAGACCACCAACATCAAGCCGCAGGTGGACATGGTCCACATGCCGTCGGGTGCGCGCGTGATCCTGCTGTCTCAGGGCCGCCTGGTGAACCTCGGCAACGCCACCGGCCATCCGAGCTTCGTGATGTCGGCCTCCTTCACCAACCAGACGCTGGCCCAGATCGAGCTCTTCACCTCGGCCGGCACCGGCAAGTACCAGAACGAAGTCTATGTCCTGCCGAAGCACCTCGACGAGAAGGTGGCCCGCCTCCACCTCGAGAAGCTAGGCGTCAAGCTCACCAAGCTCCGGGACGACCAGGCGGCCTATATCGGCGTGACACCCCAGGGTCCGTTCAAGCCGGAATATTACCGCTACTGAGGATTCCGGCTCGCCCCGCTTTTGGTTATACCGAAGCGGGGCGGATGGGCCTGCTGATTCGCAGGACATCCCGGCACTTTGACCGGAGAAGACATGGACGCCGGTTTCGGCAGCAGCTTGGCGGGCGATGGGGTCGCCCTCATTGCGGTTTTGGCCGTCACCGGCGCATTCATCCTCACCCGCCGCATGCTGCGCCGGCTGGGCGGAAGCTCCGCCCGCCGCCGCATCGCGGATCTTGAGGCCCGCCTCAACGAGGCCGAAACGGCGATTGCCGCCGAGGCCCACGTGCTGGTCATCTGGCGCGGCAAGAACGCGCTGCCTGATCGGGTGCTGGGTTCCATGCACGGTGCCGCAACCCTGCCGGAGACTCCGGCGGCCCTCATCGACTTCCCTTCCTGGCTCGACCGTGATTCGGCCTCGGCCCTGTCCGATTGCCTGCACCAGCTGCGCCAGGACGCCACCCCCTTCAACATCGCCATCAAGACCCTCGCCGACGAGCTGCTGGAGGCCGACGGCCGCACCGCGGGTGGCCTTGCCACGCTGCGATTCCGGCCGCTGGCCGGCGAGCGCCGCAACATCGCCGCACTGGCCCATGAGGCGCACCGGCTGGGCAAGCAGGTGGAACGGCTCAGCGCCGTGCTCGATGCAGCACCGCTGCCGGTCTGGCTGCGGGGCTCCGAGGGCAAGCTCCTGTGGGTGAACCAATGCTATGCCGCGGCTGTCGATGGCAGCGACCCTGACGCGGTGGTGGCGCAGGGCACGGAAATCGCCGGGCGCGCCGCCATGGACCGCACTGCGGCCAGCTCCGCCACCAGTTGCCTCGGCCGCATCCACGCCGTGGTCTCGGGCTCGATGCGCGCGCTCGACGTGTTCGAGGTTCCGGTCTCGGGTGGTTCTGCCGGCTTCGCCATCGACATGACGGTGCTGGAGAAGGCCGAGAAGGAACTGGACCGCCACATCAAGGCCCACACCTCGACGCTCAACAAGCTCGATACGGCGATCGCCATTTTCGGTCCCGACCAGCGCCTCAAGTTCCACAATGCCGCCTATGCGGAGCTCTGGCCGCTCGATCCTGAGTGGCTTGACAGCCAGCCGCCCGATGCGGAGATCCTCGACCGGCTGCGGAACCAGCGCTGCATCCCCGAGCAGGCCAATTATCGCGAGTGGCGCGCGCGGCAGCTCACCGCCTACACAACCATCGAGCCGCGCGAGGACTGGTGGCACCTGCCCGACGGCCGCACGCTGCACGTCGTCTGCGAGCAGCACCCCTTTGGCGGCGTCACCTATCTCTATGAGAACGTCACCGACGAGCTGGCGCTGGAAAGCCGCTACAACGAGCTGATCGGCGTGCAGCGCGAGACGCTGGACAACCTCGAGGAGGGCATCGCACTGCTCGGCTCCGATGGCCGGCTCAAGCTCTACAACCCGGCCTTCGCCCGGTACTGGCAGCTCGACCCGGAAGTGCTCGACACCCAGCCCCACATCGAGGAGCTGGCCCAGCATGGCGGCCAGCTGGCAACGGACTCGGGCTCTTGGGACGAGGTACGCTACAGCGTCACCCGGCTCGATGCGGAGCGCAAGCCCATCACCGGCAAGATCGACGTCTCGAACCATGTGCTGCAATTCGTGGCGGTGCCGCTGCCTGATGGCAACACGCTGCTCACCTTCGCAGACATCTCGGACTCGGCCCGCATGGAACGCGCGCTGCGTGACCGCGCGGATGCGCTGGAAGCGGCCGACCGCCTCAAGAACATGTTCCTCTCCAACGTGTCCTACGAGATCCGCACCCCGCTCACCTCCATCCTCGGCTTTGCCGAGGGCCTGCAGATCGGGCTTGCCGGTCCGTTGACAACGAAGCAGCAGGACTATGTGCGCGACATTCGCCGCTCCTCGAACGACCTGAAGACCATCATCGACGCCATCATCGACCTGACCGCCATCGACGCCGGCGCCCTCGAGCTGAAGCTCGAGCATGTCGAGGTGACCGCGCTGCTCGAAACGGTGGCGGAGAAACTCGCCAGCCAGATCGATGATCGCGACCTGACCCTCAACATCGAGGTCGGCGCCGACGTCAGTTCCTTCGTCGCCGACACAAAGCGTGTGGAGCAGATTCTCTCGAACCTCCTCTCCAACGCCATCGGCTTCTCCGATCGCGGTGCCACCATCCGCATGGGAGCGAAGAAGACACGCGGGCAGCTGCAGCTCTGGGTCTCCGACCAGGGCCGCGGCATCGAGCCCGAATTCCAGAAGCGGGCCTTCGACCGATTCCAGTCGCGGCCGGTTCCCGGCGGCCACCGGGGCCCCGGCCTCGGCCTCGCCATCGTGAAGAGCTTCGTCGAGCTGCATGAGGGGCAGGTATCGCTCCTCTCCAAGATCAACCAGGGCACCACCGTCCTCTGCACCTTCCCGCTCGACGGCCCGGGCGCTGCGCAGCGGGCAGACGTGCGCAAGACGGCCTGAGCAGGATGCAACTCACCCGCCGTTTCGAATCCGCTGCCGCGTTGGAGGCATACGCTGCCGAGCTCTCGCTCTTCGCGCGCCCCGGCATGGTGCTGCTGTTGAAGGGCGACCTTGGCACGGGCAAGTCGACCTTTGCGCGGGCCTTCATCCGGGCCCTGGCGCAGGGCATTGAGTTCGACGTGCCGAGCCCCACCTTCACGCTGGTCCAGACCTACGACGAAACGCGCGTGCCGGTGGCCCATGCCGATCTCTATCGCATTGGCGCCGTGCAGGAACTTGACGAACTCGGTTTTGACGATCTCATGGCAAGCCATGTACTGCTCGTCGAGTGGCCGGAGAAGATTCTGGGCGAGAACCATCCCGACCGCCTGCTGATCGAACTCTCCGGCGCCGGCACCCATCGCGATGCGGCACTCACCGCGCGCGGTGCGTGGGAACAGGCGCTGGCCCGCAATGCGGCGATCAACGCCTTCCTTGGCCAAACCCGCTGGGCAAAGGCCGAGCGCCGCTTCCTCGAGGGCGACGCCTCGTTCCGGCGCTATGAGACGCTGCACCTCGGGCCCGAGGCGGCGATCCTGATGGACATGCCGGCACGGCCCGATGGCCCTCCGGTGAAGCACGGCAAGCCCTACAGCGCCATTGCGCACCTGGCTGAGGACATCCGCGCGGTGATCGCGGTGAACGGCCTTCTCGGCGAACGTGGCTACAGCGCACCGCGGGCCGAATCCTACGATCTTGCTCAGGGCTTCGCGGTGATGGAGGACCTGGGCCGCAACGTCTATGGCGGCATGATGCGCGAAGGTCGCGACATGGCGGAGCCCATGTCCGCGGCTGTTGCCGTGCTCGCCGATATGGCAGGGCGCGACTGGCCGCATGAAGTGCCGCTCGATGGCCAGACCTATCGCGTTCCGTCTTATGATATCGAGGCGCAGCTGATCGAGGTCGACCTGCTGCCCTCGTGGTTCTGGCCGCACCTGAACGGCGCGCCGATCCCTGCCGCTGCGCTGGCGGAGTTCGAAGCGCTGTGGATGGAACTGCTGCCGCTCACGCAGGCGGGCCGCCGCGTCTGGACCTTGCGCGACTATCATTCCCCCAACCTGCTGTGGCTGCCGGAGCGCAAGGGACTGCAGCGCGTCGGCCTCATCGACACGCAGGATGCGCTGATGGGCCACCCGGCCTATGACCTTGCCTCCATGCTGCAGGATGCGCGCGTCGACATCGACTTCGGCGTCGCCGATGCCCTTCACGAAGAATATTGCGAATTGCGGAAGGATGATCCCACTTTCGACCGCGCGGAATTCGACGTGGCCTTTGCCATCCTCGGCGCACAGCGCGCCACCAAGATCCTCGGCATCTTCGCCCGGCTGTCGAAGCGCGATGGCAAGCACGGCTACCTCCGCCACATCCCGCGCGTCTCGCGCTACCTCGAGCGCAACCTCGCGCACCCGCGGCTGGCGCCGTTGAAGCGTTGGTTCGATACGCATCTTCCTGCCGCACGGCGTGAGGTGACGTGATGGGACAGCCCGGCACCCGCGCCATGGTTCTCGCTGCAGGCTATGGCCAGCGCATGCGCCCGCTCACGCTGACGCGACCCAAGCCGCTGGTGGAAGTTGCGGGCAAATCACTCATCGACTACGGCTTCGACCGGCTGCGCGCCGCCGGCGTGGAAGAGGCGGTGGTGAACGTTCACTATCTGCCCGAGCAGATCGAGATCTGGGCGAAGCGGCAGGTCGCTCCCCGCATTGTGATCGCCGACGAGCGGGCCGAGATCCTCGATACCGGTGGCGGTGTGGCAAGGGCACTTCCCCTGCTGGGCCCCGACCCGTTCTTCGTCATCAACAGCGACAGCTTCTGGGTCGATGACGGCACCCCCGCGCTTGATCGCCTGCGCGCCGCGTGGGACGATCAGGCGATGGACTGCCTCCTCCTCCTCTCGCCGCTCGAGCGCACCGTGGGTTATGACGGCAAGGGAGACTTTGTGCGTGGTGCTGATGGCAGGCTCGCTCGCCGGGCCACGGCGCAGGGAACGCCGCTCGCCTATATCGGCGGCTATCTCGTCTCCCCGCGCATTTTCGCAAGCGCCCCCGGTGGCGCCTTCTCGATGAACCTGTTGTGGGACCGTGCCATTGCCGCGGGCCGGCTCTACGGCGTTGAACACACCGGTCGCTGGCTGCATGTGGGGACGCCGGAAGCCATCGGGCTTGCCGAAGCGGCTCTCGGTGCATGAGCCATGGCAGACGGCACCCCGCGCCTCTTCACCATCGCACCTGACAAGCCCTTTCTTGAAGTTCTCGCCGAAGCCGTGCTGGGCCGGGGTTTTCCGTGTACCGATGGAAAGGCGCCCGGCAGGCTCGACCTCGCGCGCTGGACCATCCTGCTGCCCACCCGCCGCGCGGTGCGTGAGCTGGAGGACATCTTCTTTCGCAAGACCGGCGGCTCCGGCGTTCTGCTGCCGCGCATCCGCCCGCTTGGCGACATCGACGAAGACCTGCTGGCACCCGAACATGGCGTGGAGGAGCTTGGCACGCCGCTGAGCGTCCCGGGCCAGCTGCTGCTGCTGATGGACCTGATCGACGACTGGGCGGCGTCCAACCCGGCGACGCGCCTGGCGCAGGAGATCGCCGCCGCGCCCCATCAGGCCGGCGGCCTTGCCCAGTCTCTGGCCGAACTTCTCGATGCCGTCGAGACCGAGGACGTGGAGGTGGCGAAGATCGCCGAGCTCTACGGCCTCGAGTCGGCACGCCACCGCGAGGCGATCCTCGAGTTCCTGGCGATTGCCCGCGAGAGATATCCGCAGCGGCTCGCGGAGGAGAAGGCCATGGGCCCGCAGGCCCGGCGCTCGGCCATCCTGCGCCGCGAGGCGAAGCGGCTTGAATTCACCCGCACCGAAAGGCCCTTCATAGCGGCGGGGTCAACGGGCTCCATCCCCGCCACCTGCACGCTGCTCAAGGCCATCGCGGGGCTCCCCAACGGGGCCGTGGTGCTGCCGGGGCTTGATCAGATCATGGACGAGGCAAGCTGGACGGCAGTGGGGCCCACCCATCCGCAGCATGCGATGAAGCAGCTGCTCACCCGCCTCAACGCCACGCGGCAGATGGTGGAGGAGATGGGGGAGAAGCCGGGCCCGCGTGCCTGGCTGGCAAGCGAGCTCATGCGCCCTGCCGAGACGGCACATCTCTGGCACGGCGCGCTCAGGGGGCAGGAGGCCCGCGTGGCGCAAGCCATGCAGGACGTCGAACTCGTGGAGGCGCGCTCCATTCCGGAGCAGGCCCTGGCCGCGGCCCTGATCCTGCGCGAATGCCTTGAGACGCCAGGCCGCTCCGGCTGCCTCGTCACGCCGGACCGCCAGCTGGCGCGGCGCGTGAAGGTGGAGCTCGGGCGTTGGAACATCACCATCAATGATTCCGCCGGCGAACCGCTGATCCGCTTCGGCGGCGCCTCGCTCCTCAACCTGCTGCTTGAAGCGCTGCTGCAGAATTTTGCCGCCGAACCTCTGGCCGCCCTGTTGCGCCACGCCCTCGCGGGCTTCGGGCGTCCGCCGGA
>JBEARP010000074.1:0-5104 GCA_041163105.1 Pseudomonadota bacterium | reverse complement strand
CGGTCGAGCCTCGGTGGCTGCGGTATCCAATAGGGTTCCGGGATCTCGGCCTCGTTCAGAACCTCGACGCCTGGCTGCGAGACCCGGAGCGACGCAGTGAAGTCGGCAGCGTGTATCTTCTCGATCCCCGCGTCCTCCATCACCCCCAGCGACACCTCCCGCTTCCGGGCCGATGCGTTCTCGATCCGCTCGAGGCGCTTCTTCATGTCCGAAAGACGCGCCCGGAGTCCCTCAGCCAGCGCCTCCTCGTAAAGCGCGGCGCGGATGACTTCGCCGAGAGCTTCGGTGAGATTGGTGGCCCCATCCAGCGTGTCGAGGAGCGTCGTTTCGTCAATTTCCGGGTCGGCCTCAATTAGCCGGCGACGCAGTTCACCAAATCGGCTAAACTCACGTACAAGACAGATGGTCATTTAAGGCTCCATATGTTGTTGTAGGATTACATATGTCATCTAATAGTGGCGAAATTATGATTAGCGGCGTCCAGATCAGGGGGGCGCGCGCTGTCTTGGGCTGGAGTTCTGAGGACGCGGCCGCGCGGCTGGGGATAAGCCGACAGACGTTGCACCGCCTCGAGACCTACGACGATGTGCCGCCGAGCCGTACCTACGTGATCAGGCCAAGCATGGGGCATGGAGCGTATGGTGCGGAGCAACACTCAGTACCTTGCCGTTGTGGAGGGCTCTGCCATCTTTGGAACGGTCTCGATAAGTGACGTGATCAAAATGCGCCTGGAGAGGATGAGCACCCTAGTGCGGGATGCTTCCGAGGCAGTCCATATCGAACGGAGGGTCGATCACTTCACGCGTCACCTGAAGTCGCGCCAGTCACACGCGTAGTCCGTCACCAAGTCGTTTACCTATCCAACTTCAACACTTCAGGAGCACAGGCCAACTTGCTGGCCTCCCTTCAGCGCCATGATGGCGAGTGCCTCTTTGACGGGCATCAGTTTCTTCATTTCATAACAAAATCGCAAACTGTACGTATTAATGCATATTTGCTTTTCACCATTCTTTTTATATCATTAATATCATATTAACATTGGTTGGCGTTTCGTCATGTTTTATCTCAAACTGTCCAGAGCAATAGAGACTGCCGAGTTGGATCACGGCATCTCGAAGTTCGATTCTATTTCAAAGGAAATACTAAAGAGAGTTGCATCCACTGACGAAACGACAGGTCTGTTGAAAATGAAAGACCTCTCTGACCTTGGTAGCTTTCCAACCATTCAAGCCCATTTAAATGAGTTGATCGCAGAAGGATGGGTCGAGCGGCACGGAAGCGAAAAGGACAAACGTATCGTAAATCTTAGCATCGCCCCAACAGCACGACAATCACTCGACGCAATATCTGAGGGATTGCTTGATTGGTATAGGATAGTCGGTGGACGCCTATCCTCGTTTATCGTGCATACTTATGCATCGGTTGGGTTACTCGAAATACTACCCGGCTTGATCTGAAGTAAAACAGGATCTCTAGCCTTATCTACAGCATATAGGCCCACACGATAAGAGGCCTGCTGCGCAAAAGCTTGGTCTGCAACACCTGCAGCTTGACCTGCTCTCCGCTGAGCGCCGCCCGGTCTTGGCCCCAGTCAAGCTGAAAGGCATCTCCCCGCGCGAAGGCCAGAGACACGAAGGCTGCCATCCGGCCGCAGGAACCGACGTAGCCCAGAGATACAAGAGCGATGTGCATCTGCAGCGCCGTGCGCCGCTGCTTGCGCGACTTGGCTACCTCCCCCCGAAGACACGCCGCCACTATCTCAGCAAACGGGCTCAGGTTGCTGGGCCTGTCGGGAACCTTGAACTTTGTCTCTACCGCTCCTGAACTACGATTGTTCCGGACTGTATTACGTGACAGTCCTATTCAACGCTCGATCTCTCTGAGCGATATCGCCTCGCGGAAATACCAGCGTCGGATGATGCTCGAAGGCGCCATGTCGATCACTCCATGATCCCCCGGTCCAAATGCCAGCGGCAAGGTCAGAACATGTGGCAGCCATTGGTGGGAACTTGTGCCCTCCCAGGTCAACTGTCAGTGCAAATCAACAAGCTGCCATGGTACAGCTTGGCCTATCTTTCGCGGAAGGCGCGTTCCATCTGGTCCTCGATTGGCTTCATGAGGTAGGAAAGAACTGTTCTGTTCTGGGTGCGCATGAAGACCTCTGCCGGCATGCCCGGCACCAGGTGGTTATGATCGAGCTTTGCGAGCTCCTCTTTCGGAACGACGATGCGCGCCAGGTAGTAGGGTGCACCCGTGGTCTGGTCGACCATCAGATCGGCGCTGACGGACAGCAGATTACCGTTCAGCTCCGGAGTTTTCTGGTGGTCAAAGGCAGAGAAGCGAACGAAGGCGGTCTTGTTGCCGTTCACGACCTGGTCGATATCGTGGGTGGCGATCCGCGCCTCCACGATAAGTTCTTCGCCTTGCGGAACGATCAGCATGATCGTCTCGGACTGATTGATGACGCCCCCGACCGTGTGAACCGCCAGCTCGTGGACCACGCCGCCCTGGGGTGCACGTATATCGACACGCTTCAACTGGTCTTCTGCTGCAATGCGGCGCTCCACAAGCTCAGCCTGCTGGGCTGTGTTGTCCCGAAGTTCCTGGATGATGGTCGTCCTGAACTCCTGATCAAGTTGGAGGATCTGGATGCCGGTCTCGGCGATACGTCCCTTCGCCTGGGCGGCGGCCGACTCGAGCTGTCCTCTCTCGCCCTCGAGCCGCGTGGCGTCCCGCTTCAGCTGGTTGACGCGCATCGTCGTCACAAGTTTCATTTTCTCGAGCTCTTCCACGCCCTTGAGTTCGCGCTGGACGATCTCGATTTCCGACTTCTTGGCGTCGATCTGCCGGATCAGGCCGGTGACCTCTTCCCTGAGCTGGAGGATGCGTTCCTCCAATTGCTCCTTTTGCCCTTCGAGCGATTCCTTGCGGCTCTTGAAGAAGGAGGTCTCGCCCACGATCCGCTTGGCAATGTCGGGATCGTCTTCACGGCCATGGTAGCTTTCCGGAAGTGTGATGGAAGAGGCACCGTCGCGCTCCGCCTCAAGGCGGGCCTCCCGCATGACGAGTTCGTCAAGCTGCTTGGTGATCAACTGCAGGTTCGCGCGGCTCACGGTGTCGTCGAGGCGCACAAGCAGGTCTCCGGCCTTCACGATGCTGCCGTTCTTGACCTTGATCTCGGACACAACCCCGCCTGTGGGGTGTTGCACCTTCTTCACCTTCGACTCGACGACGACCATTCCGCTGCTCACAACCGCACCGGAGATATCGGTCCGCGCCGCCCAAACACCAGTCCCGCCCAGAACGAGGGCGATGACCGCGACGCCAGCGAGAATGTGTTTGCGCGCAGATCGTTCGGCAGCCTGGCGAACATCGGGCGTATTGCTCTTCATCATATCACCTCACTGCGTTCTTCGCGCGTCTGTACCGCCCGCAGAACCCGATTGACCTCCGGCTGTGCCGGCATGTTTGATCCTTTGGTGACCGGGCCGGACGGAACCGCTGCCAGCACTTTGCGCAGGACCTCTTCCTTGGGGCCAAAGGCCTGAACCTTGCCGTCGGCCATGGCCATGACCTTGTCGACATTCGCGAGGGCAGAGGGGCGATGGGCGATCACGATCACGATGCCGCCGCGATCCCTGACTTCCTTGATGGCGCCCGAGAGGGCTGTGTCACCCGCCGAGTCGAGATTGGAGTTGGGTTCGTCGAGGACCAGCAAGAAGGGATTGCCATAGAGCGCGCGGGCGAATGCGATGCGCTGGCGCTGACCGGCCGACAGGCCTCCGCCATTGTCGCCAATGCGTGTCTGGTAGCCGTCGCGCAGGCCGACAATGAGTTCATGCGCACCGGCAACCTTTGCGGCGGCGATGATCGCCTCATCAGTCGCCTCAGGATCGAGCCGCGCAATGTTCTCGGCAACCGTTCCCTCGAAAAGCTGAATGTCCTGCGGAAGATAGCCAATGTGCCGGCCGAGCCGTGCCGGCGACCACTGTTCGAGCGATGCGCCGTCAAGGCGGATCGTGCCGGCCCCGACCGGCGGCCGCCACACGCCCACCAGGGCACGGGCGAGCGTGGACTTGCCGGAGCCGCTCGGCCCGATGATGCCAAGCGCATCGCCGGCCTCAAGGGCGAAGGTGACGTTCTCGATCGTCGGCTTCTTCTGCCCGGGAGGCGCCACGCTGATCGCCTCGACCGAAAGGCTGCGGGCGGGCGGCGGCAGCTCCGTCAGCGACTGGTTCTCATCCGGAACGGCCTTCAGAAGGTTGCCGAGCCTGTAGGAGGCCTGCCGGGCGTCGACAAAGCCGCGCCAGTGCTGAATGACCGTCTCGATCGGAGCCAGCGCGCGGGACATGACGATCGAACCGGCGATGATGACACCCGCCGAGACTTCCCCGATGACCACGAGATAGGCACCAAGCCCGAGAATGCCCGACTGCAGCAGAAGCCTCAGGGCCTTGGAGGTGACGCCCATGCCGCCAACGGCATCGGACGCCTTGATCTGATCATCGAGATGACGGTCGGTAAGGGCACGCCACCGACCAAGAAGGTTGGGTCCCATCCCCATGGCCCGGGACACCTCGGCGTTCCGGGCGGACAGACCCGCAACCGCCAGTCTTGCGCTGCCGCTCTGGGCCGAGCGCATGCTCGGCGCCTTGCTGAGCATCTCGGTTGCGATCGTCACCACAACCAGCAGCAGCGCTCCGCCAACGGCAAACCATCCCATCGAGGGATGCAGCATGAAGATCAGAACCAGGTAGATCGGAATCCAGGGAAGATCGAACAGGGCCGCAGGCCCCATGCCGGACAGGAACGACCTCACCCTGTCAAGGTCGCGCACGGGCTGCAGGCCATCACCTTCGCCCCGCGACTGCAGAGAAACCGTTTGCATGGCGGAAAACACGTCATCCCGCAGCGCCTCGTCCACGCCCAGGCCAACCCGGCTCATGATCCGTGCCCGAACAAGGTCCAGTACACCATTCGCAACGAACAGCAAGACCAGCAGAACCGTCAGGCCAATCAGCGTCGGTATGCTGCGCGAGGGTATCACCCGGTCATAGACCTGGAGCATGTAGATCGCCCCCGTCAGCGCCAGCACATTGATGAC
>JBEARP010000073.1:0-3177 GCA_041163105.1 Pseudomonadota bacterium | reverse complement strand
TCCGTGTTTTCCTGCCCCTCACGAAGCCCGGCATCATCGCCGCGTCGCTTCTCGTATTCATCAGTTCGCTCGGCTTCTATGTGACGCCCGCCATCCTCGGCGGCGGCAAGGTGCAGATGATTGCCGAATATATTTCCGTTCAACTGCTGGTCACCGTGCGCTGGGGTGTGGCCGCCATGCTGGCCACGCTGATGATCGCCAGCGTGCTGGCCCTGATGTATGTGCTAAACCGCTTCATGAAGCTGTCGGTGGTGTTTGGCGGGGTGCCGCGATGAAGCCCTCCCTAGGCGGCCGCAGCAGCCACGTAGCTGCATGGGTGATCCTGTCGATCCTGATCGTGCCCTCGCTGGTTTCCTTCCCGGTGTCGATCACCGCCAAGACCTATCTGTCGCTGCCGTGGGAAGGTGTTTCGCTTCAGCATTTCCGGAACCTGCTGACCAGCCCCGAGTGGATTTCAAGCTTCGGGCAGAGTTTGCTGATTGCCATTGCGGCATCAGCCCTCGCCACCCTGCTCGGCACGCTGGCGGCCATCGGCCTGTGGCGCCTCTCGGGCCGCTTCATCGAAATGATCCGCGCCTTCCTGCTGCTGCCGCTGATGGTGCCGCCGATCATCTCCGCGATGGCTTTCTATCGCTGGTGGGTGCCGCTCGGCCTGATCGACAGCTATCTCGGCATCATCCTCGCCCATGCCATTCTCGCCATTCCGATGGTGGTGATCACCGTGTCGGCGGCACTTGCCAATTTCGACCTGAGGCTCGAGCAGGCCTCGCGCAGCCTCGGCGCCTCGCTGCCAACCACGCTGCGCCGCGTCATCCTGCCGGTAATCCGGCCCGGCATTCTGGCCGGCGCGGTTTTCGCCTTCATACTCTCGTGGGACGAGATCGTCGTCACGCTGTTCATCTCCAAGTTCGACGTCTTCACCCTGCCGCGCCGGTTGTGGAACGGCATGCGCGAGAACACCGACCCGACGGTCGCCGCGGCGGCGGTCGTCCTGATCTGCACAACCCTCGTCTTCATCGTCGGCTTCGCGATCCTGTCGCGCAAGCGCAGCGAGGAAGCAGCCTGAACCTTTCGGAGAATCGCCTTGAGCCTCGTCAATTCCCACGAAAACCGCCTGCTGCTGGAAACCGTGCAGGCCTTCATGAAGGCCGAGCTTCACCCGCATGAGGACCTCGTCGACAGACTGGGCGAGGTTCCGCTCGACCTTGGCCGTCAGATCGAGAAGCGCGCACATGAGGCGGGCCTCTATGCCGCGAACCTGCCGGAAGAGGTGGGCGGCGGGGGCTTAAGCCTTGAGGCCAAGACCATCATGGAGCGCGAGTTCGGCAAGACCAGCCACGCGCTGCACAGCTGGGTGGCGCGCCCCACCGAACTGCTGCTCGCCTGCGAAGGCGAGCAGCGCGAGCGCTACCTCATCCCATGCGTAAAGGGCGAGAAACGCGAACTCTTCGGGCTGACCGAGCCCGAGGCCGGGTCCGACGTGATGGGCATGAAGTCCAACGCAAGGCGTGACGGCGACGACTGGATCCTCAACGGCTCGAAGCATTTCATCTCCGGCCCGGTGCTGCCCGACTTCGCCATCGTCTTCGCGGCAACCGGCGTGGACGAAAGCCCGCGCGGGTCGCGCAAGCGCGTGACATCCTTCCTCGTCGACACCGGAACCCCGGGCTTCGACGTACGCGACGGCACGCACTGCGTCAGCTATCGCGGCTACAAGACCTTCCAGCTCAGCTTCGACAATGTGCGGCTCAACAAGCGCCAGATCCTCGGCGAGGAGGGCCGCGGACTGGAGCTCGCCGGCCAGTGGCTCACCTATGGCCGCATCTTCGTGGGCGCCTCATGCTGCGGCAAGGCGGAGCGGCTGATGGGCCTTGCCACCGAATGGGCGGCAAGCCGCAAGCAGTTCGGCCAGGCCATCGGCAAGTTTCAGGGTACCGGCTTCAAGCTCGCCGACATGGCCACCGAGCTGCGTGCTGCCGACCTTCTGGTGGAAGACGCCATCCGCCGCGCCAACGAAGGCATCCTCACCGATGCCGACATCTCGATGGTCAAGCTCTACTGCTCCGAGATGGTGAACCGCGTGGCTGACAACACGGTGCAGATCTATGGCGGTATGGGCCTCATGGAGGAGCTGCCCGTCCAGCGCCTGTGGCGCGACGCGCGCCTCGAGCGCATCTGGGACGGCACCTCCGAGATCCAGCGCCACATCATATCGCGCGCCATCCTGCGGCCGCTGGGCGCATGACCCCGAAGCGCCGCGCCAATCTCGAGCGGCTGCTGAAGCCCCGCCACGTTGCGGTGATCGGCGGGCGCGACGCGGAAACCGTCGCCGCCGAGTGCAAGCGCATCGGCTTTTCCGGCCCGTTCTGGCCGGTGAACCCGAAGCGCAGCCACATCGGCGGCCATCCCTGCTTCGCATCGATTGACGCGCTGCCGGAAGCACCCGACGCGGTGTTCCTCGCCGTTCCCAAGGAGGCCGCCATCGAGGCGCTGTACAAACTCAATGCCATGGGGGCGGGTGGCGTTGTCTGCTACACGGCAGGCTTCGGCGAGACCGGTTCTGAAGGCGCTGACGACGAGGCGCGCCTCGTTGCTGCGGCCGGTGATCTCGCAGTAATCGGCCCCAACTGCTACGGCGTCATCAACTATGTGGACAAGGTGGCGCTGTGGCCGTTCACCCATGGCGGCTACTGCCCTGGATACGGCGCGGCCATCATCACCCAGAGCGGCATGCTGTCCTCCGACTTTACCATGAGCCAGCGCGATGCACCCTTCGCCTTCATGGTCTCGGCCGGAAACCAGACGCTGCTCCGGCTTGAGGATTTCGTCGATGTTCTGGCGAACAGGCCGGAGGTGCGCGCCATCGGACTTCACATCGAAGGCCTGAAGGATGTTCAAGCCTTCGAGCGTGCTGCCTTGAAAGCGCTGTCCCTCGGCAAGCCCATCGTGGCGCTGAAGACCGGCACGTCGCGGCTTGGCTCCAGCCTGACGGTGAGCCACACCGGTTCGATCTCCGGCACCGAGGAGCTTTATGACGCGCTGTTCGACCGGCTCGGCATCATCCGCGTCAGCAGCCCCGCACAGCTGCTTGAAACCACGAAATTCCTCTGCGTGGCGGGCGTGCCCGAGGGGCAACGCCTCGCCGGTCTCACCTGCTCCGGCGGCGGCGCCACCATG
>JBEARP010000072.1:0-24422 GCA_041163105.1 Pseudomonadota bacterium | reverse complement strand
CATCCGGGCCGAGCGGGTGGGTGGCGTGCCGGAGCGGGCTCTTGCCGCGCAGGAGGTGCTTTTGTCAGTCGGCCACGGCCGCACCGTGCCGGGCATCATCGCCAACAAGAGCCACCACGCCACCACACCGGATGAGAAGTATCGCGTGGTGCCCTATCAGGAGCTCTACATCGACTGCGGCTTCTCGAGTGCCGCGGAAGCGCTGGGCGCGGGCATCAATGTCGGAACGCCCATCGTCTATGCGCCGAATTTCGTCGAACTGGCGGGCGGCCGCATCGGCGGCACCTCGGTGGATGACCGCGCCGCCTGCGCCGTGATGCTGGAACTCGCGCGCGCGACGAAGGACGTGCTGCCCACCATCCACCTCGTCTTCTCCGTGCTGGAGGAGTTTAACCTGCGGGGTGCCGTCACGGCGGCGCAAGTGCTTCAGCCCGACATCTGCATCCAGCTCGACCTCGCGCTGGCAACCGACACGCCGGACATGGGCCAGCGCGGCGACGTGCGCCTCGGCGCGGGGCCAGTGATGAGCATGTTCAGCTTCCATGGTCGCGGCACGCTCAACGGCTGCATTCCGCATCCGGCCCTCGTGCAGCTGTTCCAGAAGACGGCGGATGCAGAGAAGATCACCCTGCAGCGCTCCGCCCACATCGGGGCCCTCACCGAGACATCCTACGTGCAGCTCGTGGGCAAGGGCGTGGCCTCGATCGACATGGGCTTCCCGGCCCGTTACACGCACTCGGCACTTGAAGTCTGCGATCTCGCCGATCTCGAAAGCCTCACGAAGCTGCTCATCACGGCGCTGCAGCGGATTGACCCCCGCTTCTCGCTCGACAGGGATGATTACATCGAATGAAGCACTATCTCGGCGTCGACATCGGCACCTTCGAAACCAAGGGCGTGATCGTCTCCGCCACCGGCGAGATCGTCGCGCAGGCGGCTCGCCCTCACAAGATGCAGGTGCCGCAGCCCGGCTGGGCCGAGCATGATGCCGAGCAGGACTGGTGGGGCGACTTCGTCTATGTGACGAAAAAGATGCTGGCCGAGAGTGGCATCGCGCCATCCTCCATCGCCGGCATCGGCGCCAGCGGCATCGGCCCCTGCATGCTGCCGGTGGACGAAGCGGGCAACCCGCTGATGAATGCCGTGCTCTATGGCGTCGACACCCGCGCCGCGCAGGAAATCGACGACCTCACGCGCGACATTGGCGCGGACACGGTCCTCGAACGCTGCGGCAACGCGCTCACCTCGCAGGCGGTGGGCCCCAAGATCCTGTGGCTGAAGCGCAACCGGCCAGAGATCTTCGCCCGCACCCACAAGATCCTCAACTCCAGCTCCTTCCTCGTCCACCGCCTGACCGGCCGCTACACCATCGATCACTACTCGGCGGGCAACTTCAGTCCGTTCTATCTGGCGGACCGGCAGGCCTGGAGCGATGAGCTCGCCCCCGGCATTATCTCCATGGACAAGCTGCCGGAACTGCTGTGGACGACCGACATCGCAGGCCATGTCACCGCAAGGTCCGCTGCCGAGACAGGCCTTGCCGAGGGCACGCCCGTCATCGCTGGCACCATCGATGCGGCGGCGGAGGCCGTCAGCGTCGGCGTGCTGAATTCCGGCGACCTGATGCTGATGTATGGCTCCACCATCTTCATCATCCTCATCACGCCCGAGCGCGTGCGTGACGGGCGGCTGTGGTATGCGCCATGGCTGTTCCCCGGCCAGCATGGCGCCATGGCGGGCTTGTCCACCAGCGGCACGCTCACCCACTGGTTCCGCGAGAACTTCGCCAGGGAACTGCCGCCCGAGACGGCGGTGATCGCGCTGACGAAGGAAGCAGAAGCCTCGCCGCCCGGCGCCAAGGGCCTCGTGCTGCTCCCGTATTTTTCCGGCGAGCGCACGCCGATCCACGACACGAAGGCCAAGGGCATCCTCTTCGGCCTCGACCTCACCCACACGCGGGCCGACATGTTCCGTGCCGTGCTGGAAGGCATCGCGCACGGCACGCGCCACGTGTTCGACACCTATGCGGAAGCAGGCCAGGCGCCGCGCGCCATCTATGCCGTGGGCGGCGGCACCAAGAACCGCGTGTGGACGGAGGCCACCTCCGACATCAGCGGCATGACCCAGGTGCTGCGGCAGAAGACCATCGGCGCGGCATATGGCGATGCCTTCCTCGCCGCACTTGCGCTGGGCGATGTGACGGCAGCTGACCTCGACCGCTGGAACCCGGTGGCCTCGTCCATCGCGCCGAAGCCTGAGCTGAAACCGATGTATGACCGCCAGCACGCAGTGTTTCGCGGCCTCTATCCGGCGACGAAGTCCTTTCTCTAGCCACCGTGCCTGTTGCCTCTCTCCCGCGCTTGACCTAGTTTTTCGCGTCTTGCGTCAATCAAGGAGGAAGTCCCCATGTGCAATGCCTGTATCATTGAAGGAGTCCGGAAGGAGGCCCAGTCGCGGCGGTCCTTCCTCACGCGCTCGGCCGCTGCGGGTGCTGCGGCGCTGGCTGCCAGCATGGTGAGCGCGCGGCAGACGCTGGCGCAGAGTTCCGGCAAGGTCGTCGACCTCACCCACGTTTTCGACGAGAAGTTCCCCACCTTCGACGGCAAGCCCGGCATTGCCATGGACAAGGTCGAGGACTTCAAGACGAACGGCTACACCATCTACAAGCTCACCATTTTCGAGCATTCGGGAACCCACATCGATGCGCCCCTGCACTTCACCGAGGCCGGAACCTCGGTGGCCGACCTCGCACCGGAGAACCTTGTCTGCCCGCTCTGCGTGATCGACATCAAGGCAAAGGCGAAGGAAGAGCCCAATGCCATGGTGGCGCGCGCCGACGTCGAGGCCTGGATCTCCGCCAATGGCGACATTCCCAAGGGCGCTTGCGTGGCGATGAATTCAGGCTGGGCAGCAAGGGTGGCCGACCCGTCCTACCGGACGCTGCCCGACGGCAATTTCGCCTTCCCGGGCTTCTCGAAAGAGGCCACCGACCTTCTGGCCGAAATCGGCGTTGCTTCAATCGCCGTTGACACGCTGTCGCTCGACCCCGGCAATTCCAAGGATTTTGCCGTGCACAATTCATGGCTGCCAGGTGGGCGCTATGGCATCGAGAACGTCAACAATCTGGACATGCTGCCCGCCAAGGGCGCCACGGTCTTCGTCGGCGCGCCCAAGCACCGCGGTGGCACGGGTGGCCCGGCGCGCGTGATGGCCACATTCTGATGGCGACGCTTCCTCTGGTCAGTGACGAAGCGGCGGGGGCGGAAGCCCTCGCCGTCTTCGATGACATCCGCGCCAAGCGCAACACCGACTACGTCAACAACTTCTGGCGCGCGCTGGCGCATGACCCCACGCTGCTCAAGTCGACATGGCAGCGTGTGCAGGACGTGATGGCGCCGGGCGAGCTCGACCCGCTGGTGAAGGAGCTGATCTATGTGGCGGTCTCCACCGTCAATGGCTGCAGCTATTGTGTGCACTCCCACACCGCCGCCGCGCGCGCCAGGGGCATGACGCCGGGCCAGCACGCCGAACTGCTGCGCGTGGTGGCACTCGCCAGCCAGACCAACGCGCTGGCCCACGCCTTGCAGGTGGAACCCGACGAGCGCTTCAAGGCATAGGGCGGGTTACTTCACCGAGCCCGTCGTCAGCCCCTTCACGATGTAGCGCTCGAGGAAGATGCCGATGATGATCAGCGGCAGGATGGCGGCGGACGAGAGCGCCGCCATCGACCACCAGCTGATGCCCTGCGAGCCGGTCTGGCTCGCCACCATCACAGGCAGCGTCTTGGCATAGCTCGAGGTGAGAAGTGCCGCGAAGAAATACTCGTTCCAGCACAGGATGACGGAGAGGATGAAGGCCGCCACCATGCCCGGCAGTGCGATGGGCAGGATGATGCGGAAGAACGCGCCCCAGATCGAGCAGCCGTCGACGAGGGCCGCCTGTTCCAGCTCCTGCGGGATGGTGTCGAACTGGTCCTTCATGATCCAGATGACGATGGGCAGCACCGACAGCGTGTAGATGAGGATGAGGCCGATCATCGAGTCGAGCAGTGCGAGTTCCTTGTAGAGCACGAGGAACGGCATGGCGAGCACGACCGGCGGCAGGATGAGCTGCGACAGGAAGAAGAACGAGATGTCGCGGTTCTTCCAGATCTTCCAGTGATAGGAGTAGCGGCTCAGCCCATAGGCGGCCATCGAGCCGAGGATGAGCGCCAGGATCGAGGCGCCGATCGAGGCCTGGATCGAGTTCCAGAACCGCTTGATGAATTCGGCGCGCGGTGTCGACTCGGTGAAGATCGTGTCGGGCGAAAGCCCGATGGCGCGAAGCCCCAGCCAGCTTGGCTTGAAGTCGACCCAGGGAATGATGTGGCCGAGCTGCACGTCCTTCGCCACCTTGAAGGTGGTGGAGAAGGTCCAGAAGATCGGGAACAGCGCGATGATCGTCCACAGGATCAGCGCGGTGTAGATCAGGATTCGGCCCAGCGTGCGCGGCATCAGGCGTGCCTCTGCATGAATCGGTTGGTGGCCCACAGCAGCAGCGCGATGAAGATGATGATCAGGATCAGGTAGATCTCGGCGATCATCGTGCCATAGCCCACGTTGGAGCGGTCTTTGTATTCGCGGAAAATGAAGCTCGAGATCGTGTCGGTGGCGCCACCCGGTCCGCCCGAGGTGGTGTTGATCACGATGTCGGCCAGCTTCAGCTGGAAGATGACGCGCAGCACGATGGTGGTCATGGAGACGGGCAGCATCAGCGGGAAGGTGATCTGCCAGAAGCCCTGCCAGCCGGTGGCGCCGTCAACCTTGGCCGCCTCCTGCACCTCCTTGGAGAGGGCCTGCAGGCCGGCGAGGATCATGATCATCATGAAGGGGATCCACACCCAGGCGTCCATCAGCGCGATCGTCGTCTTGGCCAGCCATGGCGTGGTGAGCAGCGAAGGGTTCTCCCAGCCCAGCCAGCGCAGCAGGTTGGTGACCGGGCCGAAGCGGTATTCCAGCATCGACTTGCCGATCATCCAGCTCACCGCCACCGGTGAGAGCATGAATGGCAGCAGGAATGACACGCGGAAGAACTTCTGCGCCTTGATGTCGGCGTTCAGCAGCAGGGCGAGGCCAAAGGCGATGGCATATTGTACCACCACGGTGGCGACGTAGAACACCATGTTGCCGAGCGCGTTCCAGAAATAGGGGTCCGCCCACAGCTGGCGGAGATTGGCCAGCCCGTTGAACTGGCGGCCATTGGCCGATTGCAGGTTCCAGTCGCTGAAGGCGATGAACAGGCCGAAGATGGTGGGGAAGATGACGAGTGCCACGGTGAACAGCACCGCCGGCAGCACGAACACGGCGCGCCATCCGGCCTCGCCGTCGCGCAGCACCAGGCCCCAGCACAACAGGCCGCTCCACAGCACATAGGCGATGAGCACGGGGAGCCAGTTGGCGAAGCCGAAGGAGGTGTAGCCCAGCACATAGAGCGTCTGCAGCAGGATGACGAGGCCCAGCAGCAGCGTTGACGCGCGGATCAGCAGGCTGCCGAGGCGGTGCCGCTCGGGCGACACGCCGGGGGTGACGGCCACATGGCCGGAGACTGCGGGGGAGGCTGACGTCATGCTGCGGAAACCGCATCCTTCAGGAAACAAAAAAGGGCCGGCAGCGTGGTGCTGCCGGCCCGGCGTGGTGTCTTACGAACCCAGCGAAGCCTTGTAGAGCTTGATCTGGTTGTCGCGGCCGAGCTGGTCGGTGATCTTCTCCCAGGCGGCAGCGATGCTGTCGGCACCGGCCTGTGCCGTCATCTGGCCGGCATAGATCTTCGACAGTTCGTCCTCGGCGACCGAGTAGTACTGGAAGATGCCGGGGATGCGCGGCTCGATCGCGGCATTCGGGTGGTTGTAGGAATTGGCCTGGCTGTCGAGGAAGCTCTTGATGAACTTCTCGTCATAGCCCGCACCGACCCACTCCTGGATGTTGAAGTGGCTCTGGCGATAGGGCTGGAAGCCCGACGGATAGGCAGCCATCCACAGCGAGATGTCCTTGCCGCCGAGGTGGGCAGCGAGCGACCAGGCCGCCTTCTGCTTCTTGGCGTCGGCATCGACACGGGCCATCACGTAGATGCCCCAGCCGATGTAGGCCATGTTCGGTGCGTTGTTCTGGCCGGAGGCGAGGGTGTCCCACTTGCCGGTCGCGTGGTTGTAGACGTCCGGCGAGCCCGGCAGGATGTCGAAGCCCGTGACATCGCCGATGACGGAGGTGTCGTTGGTCTTGACGTTCGAGCCGATGTCACCCCACCACGAGAGCATGGAGCCCGTGCCGGCGAGGAACTGCTGGAAGCCCGTGGTGCCCGGGTCGGCGTTGAGCTGGTCGGCGGGTTCCGACGGCAGGCAATCCAGAACGTCCTGGATGGCGCGCACCCAGCCCGGATTGTTGACCATCGGCTTCATCGTGTCCGGCTCGAACAGGAAGGCGCGGCTGTCGGGGTGCTTCACGTAAGCCGTGGCGCGCGAGCCCAGGAAGTAGAAGCCGAAGCCGCCCCAGCCCTTGCACGGGTCGAGGTAGCCATAGGCGTCCTGGCCGTTGATCTTCTTTCCCTTGAGGAACTTGGTCGCGGCATTGACCTGCTGCCAGGTCTTCGGCACGCCCCATTCGCCTTCGCCGCCGGACTTCTTCCATTCCTCGGCAAGGGCCGCATCCGAGAACACGTCGGTGCGGAAGTTGAAGTTGTGGCAGTCGCCGTCGCACGAGACGCGATAGGTCTTGCCGTCCCACGTGCCAACCGGCGCCTTGAGGTAACCGACATAGTCGTCCATGTCGATCTGCTTCTTGACCCAGTCCGGCATCTCGGAGGCAAGGCCCTTGCCGCAGACGTCGCCCTCGAAGGGGGCGCCCATTTCGATCACGTCGAAGTCCACCGTGCCGGTGGCGATCGACTGCTGCAGGCGGGCGTTGTAGTCGGCCTGCGCGAGGTCGATCCAGTTGATCGTCGCACCCGTGTAGTCGGCCCAGGCCTTGGACAGGCCGCGGAACAGCACGTTGTGGACGTTCTGGTTGTTGAGGCCCATGAACGACAGTTCGACGCCCTTGAACTCGCCTTCCTGCACGTTGGCCTTCGTCGGTCCGAGGCACATCTCGCCGACCTTCTGCCAGTCGGCATCCGTGGGCTGGCCCTTGCCAACGCCCGGGATCTGCAGGATCGCGGCGCGAATGTCATCCTGCGCGAAAGCGGTCGAGACGTTCATCGCCGGGCCGCCGACGGCAGCCATGGCGGCCGCACCGGCAGCGCCCTTCAGCATGCTGCGGCGGCTCATCATCATGTTGTAGAGTTCGAGCTTCATAGACTTGGGTCCTCCCTCAGAGCGTCCGTTGCGTGTTGTTGCGGTATGTGTCCCTGCCGCCTCGCTTTTTTACGGAGGCTGGCGGAGTCGTCGTTGAACGCTGCGCCGACTATGCAACACCATTGGGCAATGTCAACGAAGCGGAGCGGCGAAACCCCGGTGCCGTCGACAACTTGTCGTGCATCGCAACATGTGCGCTGCACAAAATCCCTTGCTAGGAAATGCGATTGCCGGTTTTTGCATCAAACAGATGGACGAGCGAAAGATCAGGCGACATGGCCACGGTCTCGCCCGGCTTCACGTTCACCCGCTCGCGGAACACGCCGATGATCTTCTCGCCGGCCAGCTTGGCGATGACCTGCGTTTCCGAGCCCGTGGGCTCGATCACCGTCACCTGCGGCTTGAGGTCGCCCCCCAGCGTCAGGTGCTCGGGCCGGATGCCATAGATGGCCGCAAGCCCGTCGGAGCCGGCGGGCGCGGAGGCCAGCGGCAGCTTGGTGCCGTCGGCGGCCTCGAAGTGCGGCGCAGCGCCCGCGCGGATCGTGCCCTTGAACATGTTCATGGCGGGCGAGCCGATGAAGCCCGCGACGAACAGGTTGTTGGGCCGGTCATAGAGTTCCAGCGGCGTGCCGATCTGCTCCACGATGCCGTCATGCAGCACCACGATGCGGTCGGCCATGGTCATGGCCTCCACCTGGTCGTGGGTGACGTAGACGGTCGTCGTCTTCAGCCGCTGGTGCAGTTCCTTGATTTCGGCGCGCATCTGCACGCGCAGCTTGGCATCGAGGTTGGACAAGGGCTCGTCGAACAGGAACACCTGCGGCGCCCGCACGATGGCGCGGCCCATGGCCACGCGCTGGCGCTGGCCGCCCGAAAGCTGGCGCGGATAGCGGTTGAGATAGGGCATGAGGTCGAGGATCTCGGCCGCGCGCTTCACCCGCTGTTCGATCTCGGCCTTGGGCGTCTTCCTGAGCTTCAGTGCGAAGCCCATGTTCTCGGCCACCGTCTTGTGCGGATAGAGCGCATAGTTCTGGAACACCATGGCGATGTCGCGGTCCTTCGGCGGCAGGCCGTTCACCACCTTGTCGCCGATCTTGATGTCGCCGCCGGTGATCTCTTCCAGCCCCGCGATCATGCGCAGCAGGGTTGACTTTCCGCAGCCCGAAGGGCCGACGAGAGCCACGAACTCGCCATTGGCAATGGGGATCGACACGCCGTGGATGACCGCCTGGTCGCCATAGCTCTTGCGCACGTCAACGATTTCGACCGAAGCCACTCAACGCCCCCCTTGAACCTGCCGGGGTCTTGCGCCCCGCTGATGGAGGGCAGAGACTAGAGCATGATCCGCAAAAGTGGAACCCACTTTTGCGACAAGATCATGCTCCAGCTTTAACCTGGCGCATGTTCCGATCAGGTGATTTCACCTGATCGGAACATGCGCTAGGCAGGTTTTTCACCCCGTCGAGTGCCTCGTGAGGATACCCGCCCATGCGCTATGAAATGATGCTCCCCCACCAGATTCGCGCGGCGATCGCGGCCAACACCCCCGTCGTGCTGCCCCTGGGCGTATTGGAATACCACGGCGAGCACATGGCCTTGGGCATGGATACGCTGGCCGTCACCTGCGCGTTGGACGTGCTGGAGAAGGAGGCCGAACTCGTCATCCTGCCGCCCTTCTACTACGGCGCGGCGAGCTATGCGGTGGAACCACCGGAGGGCACAGGCTCGGTGCAGGTCGATTCGACGGCGCTGCACCCCTTCGCGCGCGAACTCTTCAACGGCCTGCTGCGGGTGGGCTTCCGCAACATCCACGCCTTCATCCATCACCAGACGGAAAACTTCGCCACCGGCATGCCCACCGACCTTGCCTTCAAGTTCGGCGCCAGGCAGGCGATCTTCGCCTTCCTCGAGAAGACGCGCGGTGAGGGCTGGTGGGGCAACGCCGCGATGTCCGACTATTACGCGCAGCAGGCGGGCGGCGACGACCCGTTCAACTGGATCAAGATCCACCCGCTGATGACGCGCGAGACGATCGGGCAATATCCCTTCGACCATGCGGGCGAAGGCGAAACCTCGCTGATGCTCGCCATGTGCCCCGACGCGGTGGACATGGACCGCATTTCGGATGAGCGCTGGTACACGCAATCCGCACGCAACGCCTCCGAGCCGACAGGCGCGCGCGGGCGCGACCTGATTCTTGCTCACATGCGCCGCGTTCTGGGGCTGCCGCCCGGCGCGCCGGCCTAGGCCTTGGTCGGTTCCGCGCTGCCGAAACGCAACAGCTGGAACAGGATCACGGCCACCACCGTGCTCAGCGTGAGGGATGATTCGAACAGCGGCCGCAGCCAGGGCGCCACGCTGGCGTAGAGCTGCGGCAGGATATCGAGGCTGAGGCCGAAGCACAGCGCCGTGCCGAGCACGAAGGTCTTGCGCGTGTCGGGCTTGTTGGCAAGCATGATGGCAAGCCCCGACATCATCATGAAGCACACCACGAACACGAGGATGGCGCCGGACACCGGCGCCGGCATGATCGACAAAAGCGCGCTCAGCTTCGGCGAAAAGCCGAGCACCGCGAACAACCCGCCCGCGGCAAAGCCGATCACCCGCGCGGTGGCGCCTGAGGCGGCGCTGAAGGTCACGTTGCTGGCCGAGGTGTCGGACGGCAGCCCGCCCAGCACGCCGGACAGCGTCACGCACAGCCCGTCGGCGGTCAGGCCTCGGCCAATGCGGGGCATGTCGGGCTCCTTCCAGTCCTCGTCGTTGACCTTCTCGCACAGCACGAGGTTGCCGTAGGACTTCAGCGCACCGCAGATCGACACGATGATGAACAGCGGTGCCAGCGACCAGTCGAAGCTCAGTTCGAACATGCTGTCGAGTTGCGGCACGCCAAACCATGGCGCATCCCACACCTTGTCGAACATCTCCATGGTCAGCTGACCGGTCGCCGCCGACAGCACATAGCCCGCCGCCATGCCGATGAGCAGGGCATAGAGCTTGATCTGCTTCCCGCCCCAGACGTTGAGCGCAATCATGATGAACAGTGTCGCCGCCGCCACCATCAGCGAAATATTGTCGATCGGCTCGCCGCTGAAGTCGATGTGGAGGAAGCGCGAAACGCCCACCGGAATGAGGCCGACGCCCACCATGAAGACCACGAGGCCCGTCACCTCGGGCGGGAACAGGAAGGCCAGCCGGTGTATGAAGCGCGCGAACACGATCTCCACCAGCCCCGCGAAGATCGTCATGCCGCGCATCAGCGGAATGCCGCCCAGCCAGGCGGCGGTCATCGAGGCGGCAAAGAAGTTCGGCCCGCAGAGATTGGGGCACAGGAAGCCGGAGCCCAGCCCCGGCAGCCGCAGGGCCTGCAAAATGGTGCCGATGCCGCAGGCGATCATGGTGAGGGCCACCACGGAGCGCACTTCCAGGAAGCTGCCGCCGATCTCGTTCACCAGCACGATGGGCAGCACGATGCTGCTCGACATCAGGAAGATGTGCTGAACGGCCAGCAGCGCCAGCGCGCCCGGCGGAACGCTGTCGTCGACGCCATAGATCAGGCTGGCAGGCTTGGTGGCCATGGTGCGGTGTTCTCGACTTTCATCCAGATCGGGGTTGCGAGATAGAGATCGGCGCCCACGATGAGGGTCTCGCCATCGATGATCAGCTTGCGGCCGTAGATCAGCTTGCGGGAGGGCAGCGTGGCGCCCGGTTTCGGCCACAGGAACTGAACCCAGGCACTGTCCTGCGTCCTGAGTTTGCTGATCAGTTCCCGGATTGGCTTGAAGCCGGTGAAATCCTTGAAGTCCATCATGTGGCGGCCGCCATGTGTCGGGAAGGCGGGGTCGACCAGCGTGTCGCCTGTGCCGGTCAGCACGAAGATGTAGGTGTCGAGGAAGACAAAGCGCGAGGCGCTGTCCTTGAACAAGGCGAAGGCCTTGTCCTTGCCATCCTTCATCAGCAGGTCGCAGGCGAGGTTGACGCGATCCTCGACGAAGATCTTCTCGACCTTGATGTCATAGATGCCGGAGCCAACGACATAGGTCTTGCCCTGCGGCGTCACCGCCTTGCGCACATACGAACTCTTCCAGATCGGCGACAGCTGCCGCTGGTCCTGCCAGCGGTAGAACACCCAGCCGCTCGCTGCACGCTCCGGCAGCTTGGCGACGTCGATCACCTCCTGCACCACCGGCTTGCCGTCGATGTCCTTGAGGTCGGCGACGTTCCTGCCCAACAGTTCGGGCGAAATGGGGTGGAACACCGTGTTGCCGTCCACGTCGTAGACGAACAGATAGGTGCTGCCGTTGAACCAGCGCGTGCCCTCGATACCGAACTCCGTGAAGGCGGCCTCGCCCTTGGCTTCGATCAGTCCCGCCGCATCTTCGACCAGCGCCACCAGGTTCCGCGTGTCCTTGTAGGTGTAGCGCGACAGCGGCGCTTCGGCCCGCGCGGTGGGCACTGCAAATGCGCCCACCCCCGCGGCCGCTCCAAGCGCCATGAAGGCGCGACGGCTCAGCGGCGGTGGCGTATGGCTCGACTGGTCATCCGTCATGCGTAGCAAGGTCCTCGCCCGGGAACTTACAGGACATGTCGGCAGGGATAAAATTCGTATTTCGTCCTACGTGCCGGCGCGGGCCCGCCTCACGCTGCACGAGCGGGACATGCCGTTTCCGCGCGCGGCTGCCTCCCCGGACCGTGGGGTCCGGAAACTTGTCGCCCCGCCGTGCCTTTCGCGATATGCGGACGTGATGGCCACACCCCCCGATTTCGACATCTTCTTCATGGCCCCGCCGGGCCTCGAAACAGCTCTTCATGAAGAGGTGCGCTCCCGCCGCTTCAAGGCGGTGAAGCAGGTGGCGGGCGGTGTCATGGCCAAGGGCACCTGGAAGGATGTGTGGCGCGCCAATCTGGAACTCAGGGGCTGCGGCCATGTGCTGGCGCGCATCGGGTCTTTCCGTGTCATGCATCTGGCCCAGCTGGACAAGCAGGCGCGTGAGTTTCCGTGGGCCGGCGTGCTCAGGAAGGACGTGCCCTTCCGTGTCGAGGCAAGCTGCACCCACTCGCGCATCTATCACTCCGGTGCCGCCGCCCAGCGCATCGCGCGCGCCATTCAGGAGGAGTTCGGCGCCACCCTCGCCGATGAGGCGGAGGTCATCGTCAAGGCACGCATCGAGGATGATCTCTGCACCCTCAGCATCGACAGCTCCGGCGAGTCGCTGCACAAGCGCGGCCACAAGCAGGGCATCGGCAAGGCCCCGCTGCGCGAAACGCTGGCCGCGCTGTTTCTGCGCCAGTGCGGCTTCACCGGTGATGAGCCCGTCGTTGACCCGATGTGCGGCTCCGGCACCTTCGTCATCGAGGCGGCGGAAATGGCAGCAGGTCTCAATCCCGGCCGCACGCGTCATTTCGCCTTCGAGAAGCTCGCCACCTTCGATGCGGCAGTGTGGGAGGCGATGAAGGCCGCCACGCCGCAGCGCGTGCCTGCCAACGCCTTTGTCGGCAGCGACCGTGATGCGGGGGCAATCCGCATGGCGAAGCAGAATGCCGAACGCGCCGGCGTGTCCGCCTTCACCTCATTCACCCAGCAGTCGGTCAGTGAACTCGTGCCGCCTGAGGGCAAGCCGGGGCTGGTGATCGTCAATCCGCCCTATGGCACGCGCATCGGCGACAAGAAGCCGCTCTTCGCGCTGTATGGCGCGCTGGGTCAGGTGCTGAAGGCGCGGTTTTCAGGTTGGCGGGTGGGCCTCGTCACCACCGACAGGTCGCTGGCGCGGGCCACCGAACTGCCGTTCCTCAAGCCAGCACCACCGGTGCTGCATGGCGGACTGAAGGTGACGCTCTACCAGACGGGTGCGCTGCCCTGAGGCTCAGGACCAGCTGGCCGCGAAGGCGCCCACGGCCACCAGGATGATGATGCAGGTGATCACCCAGTGCTTGGCCGTGAATTGATGCATCATCATTGCGGTGCGCCTTACTTCTTCCTTGGGGTGAAGGCCTGCACCATCAGCTGGGCCTGCTTCACCTGGTCGGGCGTCATGGCCTTGGCGATCTCGTCACGGTAATTGGCCGCATTGTCGAAGCCCGGTTCGCCCGAGCACAGGTCCAGCCACATGTAGGCGGCAATCGGGTCTGCCTTCACGCCGCGGCCCTTCCAGTAGCCAAGGCCAACTTCATACTGGGCCTGCGGCTCGCCCTGGTTGGCCGCCATCAGCAGCCAGTTCATGCCGGCGGCCTGGTCCTGCTTGACCACGTCCTTGCCCTTCATCAGCCACCAGCCGAGCTTCAGCTGCGCGTCCGAGTTGCCGAGCTTGGCGGCTTCGCCCCACCAGAAGATGGCTTCCTTGTTGTCCAGTTCGACGCCGTTGCGGTTCTCGCCCTTCTGGCCCCAGCTGCGCGGGCCATACATCTCGCCGATGAGATAGGCCGCCTCCGCATTGCCATCCTTTGCATAGGGCAGCAGCAGGCTCAGGGCCTTGGCATAGTCCTCGCCGTGGAAGGCCTTGATGCCGTCCTGATAGGCATCCGCCCAGGCCGCACCGCTGGCGGCGCCCAGAATGCCGAGGGCCAGAATGCCGGCGCGAAGGTCGAACTTCATGGATAGCTCCTTTGCAAGACCGCGCCGGCCCTGAAGGCCCGGTTCGGGGTGTCGATCTATCCCACCTCTACGTCAGGGTGCAGGGCAGGGCAATAGCTCCGATTATCCCCCCTCATCCCCCCAAAACCCGTCGTCACCCCGGCGAAAGCCGGGGCCCAGCGTCTTCGCGCAAATCCAGCGGTTGCAGCCACACAATCACCGCCCTGCCGCCACTTGAACACATTTCCGTTGCGCAATAAAATTTCGCAACTTCTGTCGGTTGCACGTCTCCCGCCTTGCCCGTGTCAACGGCAACAACGCTTTTGCATCCAAAAAGCATCCGCCCCGCAACATGCGGCAGCGCATTTGCACCATCAGCCACCCCTTTCCGCTTTCCCCCAAGCCCCCGGTTGTGGACCGCGGTGTCCCACCCCTCTGGTTCTAGGCCCCCGGCGGGCGGGGCGCTAGAAACCGGACCAACGCCCCAGGCCAACAGATTTACGCGAGGACAGACCCCCATGCGCATGACCACCGAAGAGGCTTTCATCAAGGTTCTCCAGATGCACGGCATCGAGCATGCTTTCGGCATCATCGGCTCGGCCTTCATGCCGATTTCCGACAACTTCCCCAAGGCCGGAATCACCTTCTGGGACTGCGCCCACGAGGGCTCGGGCGGCATGATGGCCGACGGCTTCACCCGGGCGTCCGGCAAGATGTGCATGATGATCGCCCAGAACGGCCCGGGCATCACCAACTTCGTCACCGCCGTGAAAACCGCCTACTGGAACCACACGCCGCTCCTCCTCATCACCCCCCAGGCCGCCAACAAGACCATCGGCCAGGGCGGTTTCCAGGAAGTCGAGCAAATGGACCTGTTCAAGGACATGGTCGCCTACCAGGAAGAGGTGCGCGACGCCTCCCGCGTGGCGGAAGTGCTCAACCGCGTCATCATGAACGCCAAGCGCCTCTCGGCCCCGGCCCAGATCAACATGCCGCGCGATTTCTGGACCCAGGTCATCGACATCGAACTGCCCGCCGTTGTTGCCTTCGAGCGCCCGAGCGGAGGCGAGGATGCGATCGCCGCCGCCGCCAAGCTGCTCTCCGAGGCCAAGTTTCCGGTCATCCTCAACGGTGCTGGCGTCGTTCTCGGTGGCGCCATTCCCGCCTCCAAGGCGCTGGCCGAACGTCTCACTGCCCCGGTCTGCGTCGGCTACCAGCACAATGACGCCTTCCCCGGCTCGCAAGCCCTGTTTGCGGGCCCCCTGGGCTACAATGGTTCCAAGGCCGCCATGGAGCTGATCAAGCAGGCCGACGTGGTGCTGGCCCTCGGCACCCGCCTCAACCCCTTCTCGACGTTGCCGGGCTATGGCCTCGATTACTGGCCGAAGGAGGCCAAGGTCATCCAGGTCGACATCAACCCCAACCGCATCGGCCTCACCAAGAAGGTCACCGTCGGCATCGTCGGCGATGCGAAAAAGGTGGCCGAGGGCATCCTCGCCAAGCTGTCGCCGTCGGCGGGTGACCAGGGCCGCGAGGACCGCAAGAACCTGATCGCCCAGACAAAGTCGCGCTGGGCCCAGCAGCTCTCCTCCATGGACCACGAGGACGATGATCCGGGCACCACCTGGAACGAGCGCGCCCGCAAGGCAAAGCCTGACTGGATGAGCCCCCGCATGGCCTGGCGTGCCATTCAGGCAGCGCTTCCGAAGGAGGCGATCATTTCCTCCGACATCGGCAACAACTGCGCCATCGGCAACGCCTACCCGACCTTCGAGGCGGGCCGGAAGTACCTTGCCCCCGGCCTGTTCGGCCCCTGCGGCTATGGCCTGCCCTCCGTGGTCGGCGCCAAGATCGCCTGTCCCGACGTGCCGGTGGTCGGCTTCTCGGGCGACGGCGCATTCGGCATCGCGGTGACGGAGCTCACCGCCATCGGCCGCAAGGAATGGCCGGCCGTCACCCAGGTCGTGTTCCGCAACTACCAGTGGGGTGCCGAAAAGCGCAACTCCACGCTCTGGTATGACGACAACTTCGTGGGCACCGAACTTGACACCCAGGTGAGCTACGCCGGCATCGCAAAGGCTTGCGGCCTGCAAGGCGTTGTCGCCTACACCATGGACGAGCTGCGCGATGCCCTGGCCAAGGCGATCGAGGACCAGATGAAGCATGGCAAGACCACGCTCATCGAGGCCATGATCAACCAGGAACTGGGCGAGCCCTTCCGCCGCGATGCCATGAAGAAGCCGGTTGCCGTGGCCGGGATCGACCCCAAGGACATGCGCCCCCAGACGGTGTAACTCTCTGGTGGAGCCTCGGTTCTCGGGGCTCCGTCACGTTTTCGCTGCAATGACTTGGTGTTACGGCGGGCGTGAACATCAGGAACCACCATGGCTGAATCGCAGAAGGCATCCGAAATCCGCGAGCGCGGTCGCGCCTGGCGCGACATCATGCTCCAGATGACCGCCACCATCATGATCCCGCTGACCATTGCGGGCATGGGCCTCTACTACACGCGCTGGCAGCAGAACGTGAACGATCTCAAGACGATGATCGACCTCGTCAGCGACGAGCGGCCGGAGCGCCAGAAGTATGGCGTGGCCATGTTCGAGTACCTGTTGAAGAACGACAAGGTGCCGGTTGAGTTCGTGGCCGCCCAGCTCGACTACGCCAACAATTCCTCCGACCCGCAGCTGCTGGGCGCTATGGAACGCGCGCTGACGGCCGCCGCGCAGACCAACACCAACGTCCAGGCCGTGTTCAAGGAAGCGGTAGAACGATTGCCGTCGCGGGTGTTCGTCACGGTGCTGAACGAGCAGCAGCGGGCCTGCTTCTCGAAGCTGCTCACCGGCCTCAAGGACACCGATGGCGCTGCCATCACCGTGCCCTCGATCGCGCTCGCGAAGTGGGACGGCAAGGTGAATGAAATCCGCGCCATGAAGGATGACGACGTGCCGAAGGCCGAGGCGATCGCCAACTGGCTGCGCAGCATCGGCTTCGACATCGAGGTGGTGAACCTCACCAACCGCTGGTCCGGCGCCAAGAAGGTGCGCCCGAACACCTTCGAAATCTGGTTCGGCGACAAGGACTTGCCACCCATCTGCACCGGCAAGCAGGTAACCCTGCAGTCACCGCCGCCAGTCAACTGAGCTACAGCCGGTAAGCCTGAATTCCGTTGTCACGGAACAGCTTGCGCTTCTCCTCCGGGGTGCAGTCCGCTGTTGCCCAGTCGAGCACGCCGATCCAGTCGGTGTATTTTCCGGCAAGCTCCGCCACCGGCCAGTCGCCGCCATACATGATCCGGTTGAAGCCGAAGCTTTCGATGACGTGGTCGATGTAGGGCCGCAGCTGTTCGCGCGTCCAGTTTTCATGGTCTGCTTCGGTGGTTACGCCCGAGAGCTTGCACATCACGTTGGGAAGCTCCGAAAGTTCGCGGATGTGCCGCTTCCACGGCTGCATCAAGTTATCCTTGATGCCCGGCTTGCCGATGTGGTCGAGGATGAATGACACCTCGGGGCACCTGCGCACGAACTCGATGACGTTGCCGAACTGGTGATGGTAGATGCACACATCGAAGGAAAAGTTGTACTTCGGTAGCAATCTGGTTGCGGCAATGAAGTCCGGTCGCAACACGAATTCGGGGTCGGTCTTGTTCTGGATGAGGCGTCGGATTCCGCGCACGACGGGGAAGCTGGAAAGCTTTTCAAGGTCGGCCTCGAGCTTCGCACCCTGTTCGAGCGGCAGCGAGGCGACACACCCCTTGAGACGCGAGTCGCTGGCGGCCAGCTGCTGCACCCACTCGGCCTCGTCCATGTGCTGCGGGTAGTCGACGTCGACTTCGACGAAGACCATGTTCTCGATGACGTAGGGCTTTGCCGCCACCTCGAGGTCATGAACGGTCCAATCGCGACCCAGCTTGGGGGCGCCTGACGCCCAGCCATACTTGAACTTGGAGGTGTCCAGAAGGTGGACGTGGGTGTCGGTGATGGGGAAATCGATCATGGCGCTCCGTCCCGTTTGTCCGGTCAGGCTAGCCCATCATTGGGCGGAGGTGAACTCGTTCATGGCGGTGAGGAACTGGGCCACCTCGGCCAGTGAGTTGTAGTGACTGAAGGACACGCGGACGCAGTCCTTGAGACCGAGCGGCGCCAGGACATTGCCGCTGTAATGGTCGGCCTTGCGGGTATGGGTGCGGATGCCGCGGTCATTCAGGTAGCTGACGACCTCCTCGCTAGGACGGCTGTCCAGCCAGACGGAGACAACGCCCTCGCGCCGGGCGTTGTCTGCCCCGCCGATGATGTGGAGGCCGGGAATGTCCTTCAGGCCGCGCAGGTTGCCGGTGCCGTTGACCATGGCGTCTGCCAGCGCGTGCTCATGATTGTGGATGGCCCTGGCCGCAGCTTCCAGGCGGATGCGGCGGTCATCTGATGTCGTGAAGCTGCCACCGAGCCAGACCAGATAGTCGACCACGTCGGAGAAGGTGGCGTAGGCACCCGTGTCGCGCGTGCCCATTTCCCAACTGGTGGCGGGACCACCGATAACGGTTTCCTTGGTGCAGGCGGTGAGGCGGTCGGAGGCCCAGCCCACGCCATAGCCGTGGCGGGAGAACACCTTGTAGGGCGAAATGGCGTAACCATCGATGCCGAGAGCCGAAATGTCTACCGCACCATGGCTGGCGTGCTGGATGCCGTCGATGATGATGAAGCAGGCTGGCGACACCTTGCGGATCGCGGCGGCGATGGCGCCGACATCCACCGCCATGCCGGTGACCGGTGAGGTGTGGACGATGGTGGCAACCCGCACATCGGGCGTGATGAACGGCAGATAGGCCTCGGCGGTGACGCAGCCCGTCGCATCGTCATGCGGGACCAGCACGTGGGTACGACCTGTGACCTCTGCCCAGCGCGCCATGGCGCTACGGGAGGCAGGGTGCTCAAGCGTGGTGGACAGCAGGATGCCGCCGGGTTCAGCGCCAAGGGCCGCGGTGCGGACGAGGCGGAACAGCACTTCGGTGCCGCTTTCGCCAACGAAGACCTGGCCTGACGGCGCATTGAAGAACAGCCGGATATCGGCCTTGGCCCTGTCGATTGCGGCCATCAGGGCCTTGGACGCCGGGTTGTCACGCCCCTGGTTGTCAGGGATCGCGGCGTAGATGCCGGACGTTTCCACCACCGACTTCAAGGTGAGCGCGCCGCCGGCATTCTCGAAGAACACGCGCGGGCCCGAGAAGGGGCAGGCATCCACATGCGCGAAGCGGGCACGGACGGCATCCATCAGGCCGGGGACGGTGGAGAGCATGGTGCACCTTTCGAAGCGGATGCGAGCGGAATGCCCGCGAACGGCGGGATTGGCAAGGGGGCGGTGATCTGGACGGTGACTTGCCCGGCAACTATAGGATGAGCGTCTGCAATCGGGGGAACGGGGCATGAACGAGAAGCATATTGCGCGTCTAACGCTGGCGACGGACCCGCGCTTCCTGAGGGCGGCATCGCTGTTCGTGAAGGAGATGGCCGCTGCCGCGGGCCTGCCGGAGCGGGCGGCCGTGAACCTCGAACTCGCCACCGAGGAGGCGGGACTTCTGATCATCGACCAGTCCTTCCACGGCCAGTTGTCCGGCACGTTTGATATCGTTTGTGAGTATCAGGATGGGCGCTTCATCGCCGCTTTCGAGGACAAGGGGGCGCCCTTTGAATGGGGCAAGGCGGCACAGTCGGAGAGTTCGCGCCATTCGGTTGCGTTGCTGAGCGGCTTTGCCGATGAGTTGCGCATGGTGAACCGCGGCAAGGCGGGCAAGCGCCTCGAATTCGTGATCCGGCAATCGAGCGATTGGCTCGAATCCTCATTCAAGGACGGCACCGGCGACGAGGATGCCGATGCCGTGCCGATGGCGCCGCTCGACACGCCGATCGATCTGAGGGCCGCAGACCCCGCGCGCGACGGCGTGGCCTTCGCCCGCTGCATGTATTCCGTCTATGGCTATAGCTACGTCGAGGCGGTGTATTTCCCGGAGCGCGTGAAGAGCCTGATCGAGCAGGGCCTGCTGATGAGCTTCGTGGCCGTCACGCAGGATGGCGAGGTGGTGGGCCACCAGGGCGTGAAGAAGGCATCGGCCGAAGCACGCGTGGCCAACAGCTGCATGGGTGCCGTTGATCCGCGCTTCCGCGGCCGCAAGCTGTTCGAGCAGTTGAAGGAGATGGCAGTGGCCACGCTGCGCGCCCAAGGGTTGCTTGGCGTTCACAGCGAGGCGGTGAGCCTTCACCCCTTCTCGCAGCGCGCCAACATCAAGGCGGGCGGCCGCGAGACCGGCATGCTGCTGGCTCACGTGCCGCGCGGCTTCGAATTCAAAAGCATGAAGAATGGCGCGGCCCTGGGCGACGAACGCCAGACGGCGGTTCTCTACTACAATCCGATCAACACCCACCCGCATCGCAGTGTCCACCTGCCCGATCGTCATCGGGAGATGATCGAGAAAATCTATGCCCATGCAGGGATCGACCGCAGCACCTCCGCACCCGACCCGCGCGCAATGGACACGCTCGCAGCCGGTGCCGAGATCGACGTGGATGTAATGCCTGCCTATGGCCAGGCGGTGATCAGCGTGCGCTCGCTCGGCCGCGACCTCGCGAAGCTGGTGCGGGCGCAACTCGACGAATTGAAGTTCGGCAAGATCGACGTGATCTATCTCGACATCGGGCTGAGCGCAGCGGCCGCACGGCAGCTGGTGCCGGAACTCGAAGCGCTCGGCTTCAGCTTCTGCGGTGTCTACCCGGAAAAGCACCCCGACGGTGACCTGCTGCGGTTGCACTACCTCAACAACCAGCGCATCGATCCCACGCTGATCGTGACCGCCAGCGACATGGGCAAGACGTTGCTCGACTATGCGCTGGCAGAGTTGACGCGGGTGCGCAGCGCCGCCCCTTGACTTGTTCCTTCGATCGACGGCTTCAAGGCGGGGGGCGGGCGATGTTGCAATATGCCCGCCAAGGTGTTGTGCTCCGGCCTGTATTCACCTGAGGGGGAACCCTCATGCCGATCAGCTGCCGCGCGGCATGGTGCGCGACGGCGGCATCTTCGCCGGTGAGCGGGTCGACGCCGTGAACCCGGCGCGCTGGACGTCCAAGTACGGCAGCATCGTCACCTCCGTCTTTGGCGTGGGCACGGCGGACGGGCTGAACGAGAAGGCCGTGGGCATGCTCCTTCTGTATTTCATTCCGGCGGAGTTCGGTGCGCGCGATCCGGCCATGAAGGGGCTGCAGGCCGCGCTGTGGGGGCAGTCTCTACAACACCGAATACCGCACCGCGATGGACCTGACCAACCGCACCCATTTCTTCGAGTTCACCACGGCCCCCAATGTCATCTGGACCGAACTGCAGAAGTTCGACCTGGCTGAGGGAAGCCCCGTCATGCTGCTCGACCCGGATAACATATCGCTTTCCGGCGACGTCACCAGCCAGTTCAAGCCCGGCAAGGTGATCTACTCGGGTGACGTGAAAGGGGAGCCTTCGGCTTTCGCCGCGAAGATCGGCTCCGGAAGGCCGCGGAAGCGGGTCTCCATCGCGAAGAGGGCGCCGCCATTATGAGGCTCGTCTTCAGCCCGGGTGACGCCGGGGCTCCAGCCAGTGGCAACGAAAAGGATGTTCATGTCCGGACCGCCAAAGCCCGGTGCGGCCGTGATGGGACAGGGCAGATCGTAGCGGCTGTGCAGCGTGCCATCCGGCAGGAAGCGCATGACGCTGGCTCCGCCATAGAGTGCGCACCACAACCCGCCTTCGCTGTCGACGGTGAGGCCGTCTGGCAGGCCTTCGTCTGGCGTGAAGTCGGCGAAGACACAGCGGTTGGCAAGCTTTCGCGTCGTGGGCGACACGTCATATGCAAGGATGCGGCGGCCCACCGAGTCGCTGAAGTACATGGTGCGCCCATCGGGTGAGAAGGCCGGTCCGTTACAGGAAGGAAAGCCGGAATCGGCAACGGTGGCGATGCCGTCCGGCGTCACGCAATAGAGGATGCCGCGCGGGTCCTGCTCGGTGAGCTCATACGTGCCGACCCAGAGGCGCCCGAAGCGGTCCAGCTTGCCGTCATTGTAAACCATGCCCTCGCGCCCGCCATCCGGGTTGGCGAAGGGCGTGGTCTCGCCCGAACCGGGATCGAAGAGCACAAGGCCGGAGTCGACGGCCAGCAGCAGGCGGCCTCCGCGTGCAAAGACGAAGGAGCCGAGCACGGTTTCATGCGGGATGGTCCAGCTCTCGACCCTTTCCTGCCCCCAGCGTTTGCGATGGATGGTGGGGCCATACCAGTCGGTCCAGTACAGCGCCTCCTCCCCCTCGTGCCACATGGGGCTTTCGGCAAGGCGGTCGCGGAGGGGCGAGACGATGGTCCAGTTCATTGATGTGCCTGCTCGGTTCCTCGCGCCCGCGCATGCAGACGAAAGGGCGTGGTGAGTTATGCCTCTAGAGGCAGGCTATCCGAGAACGAGGTGCACTGACAGCCCCATTCGAACGGGCATTTCAGCTGATGGACGGTACCATGCTTCTCGTGAAGCAGAAAATTGTTCGAGACGACAGCGTTTGATCGCGGATCATCATCGCCATCTCTCGACCGGGGTGAAGCCGTGCGATCTGCCATCGACAGTCTGCGGGACATCTGGTCCGATGAGCTTGAGCGAGGTCGATGGAACCAATCTGTCTGCAAAACCTCTCGCGTGACTGCCGGACATCACCTTGCGCGCGTAGAGCGCCTGGCTGCGAACAGAGATAGTTATTGATGCAGCGAAGGCAACCATGATCCCAAAAAGCGAGATGACCAGGACCAGAACGGAGCCACGGATTCGAGGATTGCGATGTCATGGTATTGTGGGCCCGCGCGGCTGGCGCATTCTGAGTCACAAGCCTCCCAAGCGCAATGAAGTCAGAGTGTGTGAGTGCAGGAGACCACCCTGCAAGCCAGCGCGAAGGTTGATAGGATCAAGTCTGGACAGCGATCCTGTGGGCAGAAAGTAAAGCAAACGATTTCATTATAATTTATCTTTACAAGTAGAATTTTTACCTAATAGAGTTTTCTGATGCAGGTAGAAATAACTCCGATCCTGCATCACCTTGCGGGAGGGAAAGATGCGCACACTGTATGCCTTGTTGGTGTTTGGTGCGCTTACAACGCAGGCGCTCGCGGAGGATATGGAAGCTGACTCGAAGCCATCGCGACTCCCGATTTCCGGTGGCAACGGTGCGTTTACACGGGTCATACCCCTTGATGTCCCAGCCTTCCGCGGCCTCGAGCCCAACCTGCGGCTGACGTACGACTCATCAACGGGACTGAGGAACCTGCCGCCTGCAGGCGGAGAGCTGGGGGTGGGGTGGACGCTGCGGGGCGTGTCAGCCATTCAGCGCGTTTCGGGCACGGCACCGCCGGCCGCTGGACAGAACAAGCAGGCGAGTGGGCGAGGGGCTCCGGCCTATGGCGCAGATGGATTCCCGGCAGACAGCTTCGTGCTGGATGGAACCGAACTGGTGCCCTGCAGCCAGGTCGCTGATCCGGGGTCGACGCCGTCCTGTGCCGCGGGTGGTGGCCCGGGTGCGTGGACGAGCCGCGCCGAGACTTATCTGCGCATCCGGCAGATCCCGGCCGCCAACAGTTGGGAAGTCACGGGGCGGGACGGTGTTCGGTCTGTCTACACCTCGCTTGAGGATCTGCCGGCGGAACAGACATACCGGTGGCACCTGGCTTCGGTAACGGACCGCCGTGGCAACCGGCTAGACTATGGCTGGTCCTGCGAATTCGCCCATTGCTCCATCGCCAGCATTCGGGCCTTCAGTCTCGGCTCGGGTGCGCCTGCCAGCGAGCTCGTCTTCCACACCCAGGATCGCCCGGACCGCATCACCTATGGCACGGGGCGCTCCCTGCGGACCATGACCAAGCGCATCATTGCGATGGAAATCCGCAGCGCCGGACGTCTGCGCGGGGCCTATGCGTTTGCCTATGACGTCTCAGCTTCGACAGGTCTGTCACGCCTCGTCGAGGTCCGGCGGTATGGCTCGGACGCGTCCATCTCAAACGGTGTCGTCAGCGGGGCGACGTCCCTTCCACCCTATCGCATGAGCTATACCAACAACGGCGATGCGGCGGGGCGCCCCGCCTTCACGCGGCGAGAGGACTGGTCAGGCCCAGGCATCTCGGCCATCAAGCCGCCGAATGACAACGGTCCGTTCGGGATTCTCGCACAATATCCGCAGACGGCGGAGCTCGTCGGCGATTTCAACGGCGATGGCTGGGCCACCGATCATTACCTCCCCAAGGAGTGCATTGGCGCAACGATCCCGTCACCGCCCAATCGGAAGGGCCGCACCGACCCCCCGATCCCTGCCTATATCTGCATCGGCGGCAGGCTTCGGCTTGCCGACGGCACGCCGAAGGTCAGTGATTTTGCACTTTTGCCTTTCAACAGTTCAAGGACGGCCGGCAGGCTTCCGGAGTCCGATAACATCACCGGGCTGGGAGATTTCACCGGCGACGGGGCTACTGATTTCGCACGGGCCGATAGC
>JBEARP010000071.1:0-7075 GCA_041163105.1 Pseudomonadota bacterium | reverse complement strand
ACCAAGGACATTCGCAAGAGCACGCTTGAGGGCCTCAACAAGAAGCCCACCCAGGGCTTCAAGCCCACCGACAAGGTGGCCCGCCCCGGCAACGGTGACGGCAATCTCGGCAACGCGTCGCGCCCCAACGACAAGATGGCGAAGCCGAACCTCGACCGCCCGGTTGGCAAGCCGCGCCCCGGCGCGACCGCGGACAACCGGCCCAAGACGCCTTCGCCGATGGGCGAGGTGACGCGCGGCCGCGACGCCAAGGCGCAGTCGAACCGCGGCAACAAGTCGATGGGCGGTGGCGGCATCAGCCGTCCGCAGGGTGGCGGCGACAAGATCGGCGGTGGCGGCGGCGCCAGCAAGAAGAAGTTCGTGCCGAAGGGCAAGGGTGGCGGCGGCGGTGGCCGTGGCCGACGCTAAGCAATCGAGCAGAGAGGACAGTATCATGATCAACAAGCATTTCGTTTCCGCACTGCTGCTCGGCGCTGCACTGGTGTTTGCCCCGTGGGCCGCCTCTTCGCCGGCCGTGGCAATGACCGATGAAGTGGGAAGCTACCTCGGTCCCGAACCCACGCTGTTCGACACGCCTGAAGCGGCCATCGCCGCCTTCAAGGATGTGATGGCGAAGGGTGACATCAACGCGATCTCCACCTTGCTCGGCCTCAATGCCGAACAGGTTGGCAAGGCCGACGGCATCGGCGACACCGTGAAGGAAATCCAGGAAGCCGCCTCCGAGGGCATCTCGGTCGAGGAAGAGGAGGACCAGCGCGTTCTCGACCTCGGCAAGCAGCTGTGGCCCTTCCCCTTCCCGATCGTGAAGGGCGAAGATGGCAAGTGGGCGTTCGACACCGTCGCCGGGCTCGAGGAGATCGTGAACCGCCGCATTGGCGAAAACGAACTCCAGGCCATCGAAACGATGCGGCTCTACGTGCTTGCGCAGGAAGAATATGCCGTCGTGGACCATGACGAAGACGGCGTGCTCGAATTTGCGCAGAAGCTGATCAGCAGCGATGGCCAGACTGACGGCCTGTACTGGCCAGTTGAGCAAGGCGACGGGGAAAGCCCCGTCGGCGCCAATCTCGATGCGGCGGCCTTCGAAAAAGCAAAGGCCGGTGACGGCTACTTCGGCTACAAGTTCCGCATTCTCAAGCGCCAGGGCGACAATGTGGCCGGCGGCGCCCATGACTATGTGGTCAACGGCAATATGATCAACGGTTTCGCGCTGATCGCGTGGCCGGCGAAGTATGGCGAGACCGGCGTTTCCACCTTCGCCATCAACCAGGCCGGCGTGATCTATGAGCGCGACTTCGGAACCGAAACTGACAACATCGCGCCGAAGATCCTGACCTTCAACCCCGGCGACAACTGGGAACTGGTCGACGACTGAACTCAAGCATCGGCATCAGAACTTTTGAACGCCCGGCAGGAGCAATCCTGCCGGGCGTTCTGCTGCCTGGAACAGACACTCAGTTCACCAATCGCCTGACCCCGGATCGAGCGGCGCTCACACGGATACGGTCCGCGTCCTGATCAAGCACGGCAGGTTGATGACGATTCGTGCCGATGCCGGCACCTGTAAGAAGTGTTGCGGATAGAGCGCCTGCCTAACCTGACTGATTGCGCCGCGCAAAATTCCCGCTAAGATTGCCCAATCGCCCGAGCAAATCTCCACCATATGGGGGCAAGCAGATGGACGGCATTACCCGCAGGTTTGTCTTGGCCGCCGGTGCGGCAGGACTGGCAGGAGCGGCCGCGCCGCGCGGTGCCCTTGCCCTTTCCGAAACCCTTACCGAACTCGGGGCATCGCTTCTGGCACAGCCGCCTGCGACGGTTCTTCTCGCCCGCGAGATCGTGACGCTCGATCCGGCGCGGCCCAGCGCAGAGGCCGTGGCGGTAGTGAACGGGCGCATTCTATGGGTGGGAAGCCGCGACGAGGTGATCGGCATCCTGGGCAAGCAGCCTTACAATATCGACTCGAGCTTCGCAGACCAAGTGCTGGTTCCAGGCTTTATCGCCCAACACGATCACCCGGTGCTGGCTGCGCTGACCATGTCCTCCGAGATCCTCTCCATCGAAGACTGGGTGCTGCCCAGCGGTGTCGTGCCCGCGGTGAAGGACAAGCAGGACTTCCTTCAGCGCCTGGGCAGCGCGGTGAAGGCCGCACCACCTTCGGACCAGGCCGTGGTGACCTGGGGCTATCATCCCGCATTCTTCGGCCCGCTGACCAAGGCGGAACTTGACGGCATCAGCAGCGACAAGCCGATCATCGTGTGGGGCCGCTCCTGCCACGAGATGGTCTTCAACACGGCAACCATGCAACGCGCCGGGATCACCGATGCGGTGTTCGGGGCTTTCCCATCAACTGCCAGGGAACAGTCAAACATGGCGGACGGGCATTTCTGGGAACAGGGGCTGTTCGCGGTGCTGCCACACATCGCGAACTTCGCCGCATCACCCCAGCGCATGAGGGCCGGGCTGGAACTGACGCGTGACTACATGCACGCCAAGGGCATCACAATTGGCAACGAGCCGGGGGGCATTCTCTCGAAGCAGGTGCAGGATGGTGTCAACGCCGTGTTCTCCAGCCCCTCCATGCCATTCCGCTGGTCTTTCATGGTGGATGCCAAGAGCATGGTGGCGCGCTACCCGGACGACCAGCAAGTGATCGCCCAGTCGCAGAAGCTGGCAGAGTGGTATGGCGGCATGACAAGCCTTGCGCCGATGCAGGCCAAACTCTTTGCCGATGGCGCAATCTATTCACAGCTCATGCAGGTGCGCGAGGCCTATCTCGATGGCCACAAGGGCGAGTGGATGATGGACGAGCCCGCCTTCGAGCGTGCTTTCCGCGTCTACTGGGACGCGGGCTACCAGATCCACGTCCATGTCAACGGCGATGCCGGCCTTGATCGCGTGCTCGATGCACTTGAAGCCAATCTGCGCCGCAACCCGCGCTACGACCATCGCACCGTGCTCGTTCATTTCGCCGTGAGCAGCCCGGACCAGGTGACGCGCATCAAGGGACTGGGTGCCATTGTCAGCGGCAATCCCTACTATGTCACCGCTCTGGCCGACCAGTATGGCAAGGTGGGCCTCGGCCCGGAGCGTGCTGATGAAATGGTGCGCCTGGGCGATCTCTCACGCGCCGGGATCTCGTGGTCGCTGCATTCCGACATGCCGATGGCGCCTGCTGATCCGCTGTTCCTGATGTGGTGCGCCGTCAACCGTCGCACCACGTCTGGCCGCGTGGCCGCACCCGAACAGCGGGTGAGCGTGGAGCAGGCGCTGCGCGGCATCACCATCGAGGCCGCCTATTCGCTGAGGCTCGAAGACGAGGTGGGAACGATCAGCCCCGGCAAGCGCGCCAACTTCACGGTGCTGGCGGAAAATCCTCTCACTGCCGATCCGATGGCAGTCAAGGACATTGCGGTGTGGGGCACGGTGATGGAGGGCCAGGTGCTGCCCTCGGGACGGGCGCAGAAGAAGGCCGGGCTTGCGCCATCTTCACCGGGTGCTGGGGACGGCTTCCAACACGCCGCATTGCGGCACGCACTCATGGTGGCGCATGGCGAGGAATGAGGCGGGACGGCAATTTTCAGCGCCCTGACGAAATGTCTTGCATTGCTCAGCAGGATTACCTATATCCGCCTCATCGAATTTTGGCCTGATGGCTCAGCCTCGCGCGTTTGACGCAGCGATACTTCCCCTCTCTTCCAGAACATCGGTGACCGAACATGCAATACCGCGGTTCGTTCTTGTCTATCTATCTATACTGAGGATCTACTGTGCAAACAGGTACTGTTAAGTGGTTCAATGCCCAGAAGGGCTTCGGCTTCATCGAACCGACGGCTGGCGGGAGCGACGTGTTCGTTCACATCAGCGCAGTCGAGCGCGCCGGCTGGACCGGTCTCAATGAAGGCCAGAAGGTCTCCTACGAGATCGTGACCGACAAGCGTAACGGCAAGTCGTCCGCAGACCGCCTCCAGGCGGCCTGATCATTATCCAGAGCCTTCTTCCCGCGAGCCACGGATGTACTGGTGGCGGGTCGGAGGAGTCGAGGAGCGCCGGTGTCCGCACCGGCGCATTCTTTTTGTGAGACCAGGGAGGTTCCGTGAGGATTTTCGTCAAGGACAACAACGTCGACCAGGCGCTTCGCTTCCTCAAGAAGAAGATGCAGCGCGAAGGTCTGCTGCGTGAAATGAAGGCCCACAGCTTCTATGAGAAGCCCTCTGAGAAGCGCGTGCGCGAAAAGGCAGAAGCAATCCGCCGCGCCCGCAAGCTGGCGCGCAAGAAGGCGCAGCGCGAGGGCCTGATTCCCATGCCGAAGCCCAAGCCCCGCCCCACGCGGCCCAGCAACCCCTTCGCAGCCACGCTGTCGACCGCTCCCAAGCCGCCAGCTATCTGAAAATTCATTGAACCCGCCCCTGCGGCACTGCTATTTTGTGGCACCTTGCAGGCGTGATGCGGGAGTTTCGGAATGCGTTTCTCCAGGATGATCATGTTGAGCGGCGTGGCACTGAGTGCCACGCTTTTGCCTGCGTGGGCTGGTGGTTCCAGCACTCCTGATGCCCTGAATATCGACGAACTCGCCGCCAGCGCGGCACCTGCCCTGCCACCGGGCGCGCAACTGATGGTCACCTCCAAGACGCAGCAGCCCGAGGTTCCGGGCCTTCCCCTCTCGGCCGGAGACAAGATCCGCATGGGGCCAACCGCGACCACCATCCGCATCCTGCCAGCTACCGATGCCGCGGGCGGCGGCTCCGTGTCGTGGTCGGGCTACACCCGTGCTGGCGTGGTTTATCACGGCGGCAACTAGACAACCAACGCACACCGCGCCCGCCTCAGCCGGCAAGCATGCAGACCCACCCCGGCAAGCGGGTTGAATTGCGCTGCGGGAGAAGGCTAATGACATCACCACAGTCCTCAGCGCCAACGGGAAGACAGATGCAAGACCACGCCAAGATCGTTGCCGCCCTGCGGGGTGGCGATCGCGCCTCAGCCCTCGCAGACATTGAACGGCTGCTGGCGGCAGAACCGGGCAATTCCGAACTGCTCGGGCTGAAAGGCCTGGCAATGGCCGTTGGCGGCAAGCTGGATGAGGCCGCTGAATGCGCACGACTTGCGGTCCTCCACGCGACCACTCCTGCCCAGCGCATCAAGCATGCCGGCAACCTTGCAAGACTGCTCGCCCGCAGCGAGCGGTACCAGGACATCTCCGCACTGCCGGACATGGACCTCCCTAAGCTTGATTCGCTTGCCGGTGACGACGTGGATTCCATAGACCTCGAGAATCTCTGCGCTCCGCTCTTGATGGCCGGCAAACATGACTTCGTCGCCGCCTACCTCCTGCCCGCGCTCGACTGGCCCGGCGCAACATGGAAACTCGAGCATCTCTGGTTGAGGGCGGCCGAGGCTGCAGAGATGAACGAGGCAATCCTCGACCGCTTCAATGCGCCCGGATATCGCTGGCGTGACAAGCCCGAGGTGATTGCCTCCGCCTGCGTCGCAGCCGACGCGCTTGGACGCCCATCTGCAAGTAACCAGCTCTACGACGAGTACCTGGCCAAGAGCCCGCCCTACAGCGCTGCCCGCTTGCCCACGCAGATCCTGTCGGTCGTTCTGATCACGCCCAATCCGAAGTGGAAATCACTCAGGGACTCAGGCAGCACCCAGCACTTCGGAGGCAATTTTCCGAGCCAGTTACACAAGGCCTGCGGTGACCGTTACCGCATCCATTCGGTGTTTGCCGGGAGCCCGCCGACGTCGGCCAACGCCGTGCTGGACCAGCACGAAGTGGCGGTCACCCTCAACAATTGTGTCAATGGCGAGGACCTGAAGCGCGGCCAGTTGGCGAAGGCCGAGGCACATGAAATGGCGCTGGGTCTGCCCGTGGTGAACGATGCCGCAAAAGCCGTGCACTGCACGCGCGTCGAGACGGCGGACCTGCTGCGCGGCATTCCGAACCTGATCGTGCCAAAAGTAATGCGGTTCCGCCTCGAGCCCCAACTTCTCGCCTCGCTGCGCAAGGGCATAAGCGAGATTTTCACCTTCCCAGTCATCCTGCGGTCGGTGGGAGAGCAGGAGGGCGCCAACATTCATCTTGCCACCAATACCGCCGAACTCGGCCAGGCGATCACCGAGTTGCTGACCCTTGGCAACAAGGACTTCTACGTGATCGAATATGCCGGGGTGAAACATGACAATGGCTACTACCGGAGGATCCGTGCCGCATTCGTGGAGGGAACCCCCACCCTCATCCGCGGCGACTACGACGACCAGTGGATGGTGCGTGGCCGCAAGTTCGAACGCATCCTCGACCACTATCGGCGTGACCGTGCGTTGTTCGATGATGCCAACGCCATCGTCCAGCAACCGCAGCGCATCGGAGAAGCAGCATGGAACACGCTGGCCGAAGTCGGTCGCCGCATTCCGCTCGACGTGTTCGGCATGGACTTCGACGTCGACGACGAGGGACGCGTGGTATTCTTCGAGTCCAATGCGACGATGCTGCTCCTGTCCAACGCACCACCCGACCTGGACTATCCGCAGGATGCCCAGCAGGCATTTCTGAAGCGGCTTGATGCCCTGCTCCTGCAGCGCGCCGGCATCTCACTGCAGTGACACCATAAGCGGCGCTGCCTGTAACGCCGGACCTGACCCTGCACGACAACTCTCGCCTGCAGTGCGGGGGCCGGCACAGTTCCGCTGGGTAATCGTCGATCAGACCGACCGCGCCCATGAGGCTGACGGCATCGTTGAAGCCATGTTCTGCTTGGCCGCTGAGAGTGCGCTATCTCTTCTCACGGGATTGAGCAAAGGAGACCAGACACGCACCCTTGGATACGGCATCCAGTCAGCCTTGGGACAGTCCGTCCGCCACGCCATGGCTGAGAGGTGCAAGGACATGCAGGAGAACCTATCGACACCCCCGACGACGGAAACTCCAGACACCACGCAGATTGCCAAGCTTGCGAAGATAGCAGACAGCCACGCCCTCCTGTTCGATTTCGTCCTTGGCCCGGATGGTCTGGGTTATATCCTTCGAGACGGCTGGACAGGTGTCACAGACTGCGGTCCGACCACCCTGCCG
>JBEARP010000070.1:0-6061 GCA_041163105.1 Pseudomonadota bacterium | reverse complement strand
TCGGTGGTGGAGAGATACATGAGGTCCGGCTTCATCGACTTGAGCAGCTTGACGCCCGCCGCGAAGACGAATTCCGAGAGCTCCGCCGAATAGACATCCGGCACGCCCATGCCGACCATGGCGCAGACGTCTTCGATGCCGTTGTCCTTCAGGTTCACCTTGTCGGCCTTCTCGGAAGAGAAAGCCACCGCCGTGCCGTCGAAGGCGAGGCCCTTGCCGAGGAGGAGCCGCAGCTTGTCCTTGGCCGTCACCATGGCGATCTTCGCACCGGCCTTCTGGAAGGCCTCGAATATCGTCGGCGCGCGCAGCCACTTGGGGTCATTCATCATCGTCTCCTGCCCGGTGGCGGGATCGATGAGGTAGTTGCCGCAGATGCCGTGCACTGCCGGCGGGCGGCCGGTGACGATGGACAGGTTGTTCGGATTGGTGAAGCTCGGGATCACCGAAGCCCCCCGGCGGTTCTCGCCCTTGGCGATAATGCGCTTGAGGTTTGGCATGAGGCCCTGCTCCATGGCGATTTCCATGTAGTCAGGCTCGCTGCCATCACAGCAGATGACGACGAGCGGGGCCGAAGGCCAGTTGTAGCTGCGGCCGTTGGCGGTGACGGTTTTCATTCCATGCCTGTCCATATCAGCCTTCCAGCGGTGCCATGTCGGTGACGTTCATATCGGCCAGCACTTCGCGGATGGCCTTGAGCACGCCCTTCATCACCGCCTCGTCCACCTTGCCGATGGTGCCGATGCGGAAGGACGGGCGCTTCGTCAGCTTGCCGGGATAGATGGCGAAGCCGCGGGCGCGCAGGTCTTCGTAGAAGCGCTCGAAATCAAAATTGGGATCACGCGGCGTGAGGAAGGTCTGGATGATGGGGCCGGCCTCATTGTCCGACAGCAGCGTGGAGAAGCCCATGTCGCGCATGCCCTTGATGAGGATCTGCGCATTCTTCCGGTAGCGGGCGCCACGGGCGGCGACACCACCCTCCTCCGCATGTTCCTTCATCGCCTGGTGGAAGGCGACGAGCGCGTGGGTGGGCGGCGTGAAGCGGAACTGGCCGTTGGCCTCCAGCCCCTTCCACTGTTCGAAGAGATCGAGCACCACCGAGTGGCTCATGCCCTTCGAGGCTTCGAGCATGGCGCGCTTCACCAGCACGTAGGAGAAGCCGGGCACGCCCTCGATGCACTTGTTGGAGGAGGAGACCATCACGTCCATGCCCACGCCCATGTCGAGCGCCACCGCGCCGAAGGAAGACATGGCATCGACCATGTAGGCCTTGCCGCGCGCCTTGACCGCACGGGCAATCTCGTTGATCGGGTTGACGATGCCCGACGTCGTTTCGCAGTGGATGATCCAGACGTGGCTGATCGACGGATCGGCATCGAGCGCCTTGGTCACGTCCTCGACGGTCGGTGCGGCGCTGTCGCCCTTGTCGATCTTGACCACCGGGCGGCCGAGCTTGGTAAGGATCACCGCCGCACGGTCGCCATAGGCGCCGTTGGCGACGACCAGTGTCTTCGCTTCGGCCTTGGGGCAGAAGGCGCCGAGTGCGGCCTCGATGGCGAAGGTGCCGGAGCCCTGCATGATGACGCATTCATAGCTCTCGTCGCAGCCCGCGAGCCCGAGGAGACCCTTGCGGATCTCCGAGACCACGCGGCGGAACTCGACATCACGCGAGCCCCAGTCGGCCAGCATGGCGGATTTGACGCCGCGCGAGGTGGTGAGCGGGCCGGGGGTGAGGAGATAGGGCATGTCCTCCTGGCCGGGCGGGCCGGGGAAACGGTGGAGCTGCTTGTCCATGGGGGGATCCTCGTCGATTTCTGCCGCGAAAATGGGGGCTTGACCCCTATCAGTCAAATCGTATGTTCTTATGTGCCACATAAGTTTGAACGATATGCGACACGCCCAGCTGAAAGCCTTCCATGCCGTTGCCGTGCACACCGGATTCTCCCGCGCCGCCGAGGCTCTGGGGCTGACCCAGCCTGCGGTTTCCGACCACGTGCGGAAGCTCGAGGAGACCTATGGCGTGCAGTTGTTCACGAGGGCTCCTTCGGGCGTGGCGCTGACCGACATGGGCCGCAAGCTCTTCGCCATCGCCGAGCGACAGTTCGAGGCCGAGACCGAGGCCATGGAACTCCTCTCCCGAGGCCGGACGCTGGAGGAAGGGCAGCTGACCATCGGAGCCGACGCCGCCGTGCACATTCTGCCGGAGCTTGTCCGCTTCCGGTTGAGGCACCCGAAGCTGTCGGTGCGCCTTGTCAGCGGCAATTCGGCCCAGCTGGTGAAGCGGCTGGAGGATTTCTCCATCGACATCGCGATCACCGCCGAGCGGCCACCGGAACCGGGCTTCCTCGCCCGCAAGCTGAGGAGCGACCGGCTGGTGGCAGTGGTGCAGCGGAGCTCACGCCTCGCCAAGCTGAAGGACTTGCCCTTCGCGCAGCTTCTCAAGCTGCCGCTGATCCTGCGCGAGGAAGGCTCGATGACCCGCACGCTGCTGCTGGAGGAAGCGCAGAAGCGCGGCTTGACGCTGTCGGGCTCGATCGAGATCGAGAGCCGTGAGGCGGCGCGCGAGGCAGCCGCACAGGGGCTAGGGCTTGCCATCATGTCGCAAGGCGAGCTGGTGCCTGATGGACGCCTTGCGGCACTCGCCATTCCGGACTGGACGACCGAGATGGAGGAGTGGATGATCTGCCTCAAATCGCGCAGCTCGCTGCACGTCATCCGCTCCTTCTTCACGCCGGAGAACCCATGAGTTTCATCGCTGCCTGCGTCCAGTCCACCGCCACGCCGGATGTGCATGCGGACATCCGTATGCTGACGGATTTCATCCGCGAAGCCGCGGCCAAGGGTGCCCACTTCATCGCCACGCCGGAATACTGCGCAGGCCTTGACACCAGGGGCGGCAAGATGTTTCCCGTGGCCTTCGTGGAAGCCGAGCACCCGGTGCTGCCGGTCATGCTGGCGCTGGCGAAGGAACTGAAGGTGTGGTTGCTCATCGGCTCCATCGGGGTCAAGGCACCTGACGGCAAGATCTTCAATCGCAGCTTCATGATATCGCCTGCAGGTACGATTGCCGCGCGCTATGACAAGATCCACCTTTTCGACATCGACCTCGGCGAAGGCCGCACCTATCACGAGTCCGCCACCATCGAGGCTGGCAGAAGCGCGGTGATCGCACCCTGCACCGAAGGCATGATCGGGCTTTCGATCTGCTATGACATCCGCTTCCCCCATCTCTATCGCGCCTATGCGCAAGCGGGCGCGGAGATGCTGGCGGCGCCTGCCGCCTTCACGCGCGTGACGGGCGAGGCGCACTGGCATGTGCTGCAGCGGGCCCGCGCCATCGAGAACGGCGCCTATGTGATTTCGCCCGGGCAATGCGGCACGCTGGCGGGCGGTGCCGAATGCTATGGCCATTCGCTGATCGTCGACCCATGGGGCCGCGTGCTGGCCGATGGCGGAACCGAGCCTTGCGTAGTGACAGCCGAGATCAACCTCGAAACCGTAGCCGAGACGCGACGGCGCATTCCGTCGCTCACCCATGACAGGACCTTCTCGCCCGCTTGCCTCGACAGCGCCAAGGCCTCATAGTTCGCGCTCGGGTTGGCAAGGAGCACAACGGCATGTTCGGTTATGGTCTTCTGGGGCTGGTCATCGCCATCGGCGCCTATCTGGTCTGGGCCTACAATGCGCTGGTCAAGAACAAGAACCTCGTGGAGGAAGGCTGGAGCGGCATTGATGTGCAGTTGCGCCGCCGCGCCGATTTGATCCCCAACCTGATCGAGACGGTAAAGGGCTATGCCGCGCATGAGGACAAGCTGTTCCATGACATTGCCGAGCTGAGGGCCAAGTCGATCTCGGGCGGGTCAGTTGCCGAGCAATCCGCCGTCGGCCAGGCGATGAGCCAGGCGCTGGGCAAGCTCTTCGCGGTGGCCGAGGCCTACCCTGAGCTCAAGGCCGACGCCAACTTCCGCGACCTGCAGGACAAGCTTGCCGGCATCGAAGACGAGATCCAGCTGTCGCGGCGCTACTACAATGGCGCGGTCAGGAACCTCAACACCATGATCGAGAGCTTCCCCACCAACATCATCGCCAGCCAGTTCAAGTTCGAGACGGCGGAGTTCTTCGAGATCGGCGACGCGGCGGCGCGCGAAGTGCCGAAGGTCGACTTCAAGACGCGCTGAGATGCGCCGGCTTCTCGCCCTTCTTGTTGTCGTTCTGGCGCTGGCCACGCCGGCGCTGGCCGAGGAGCGCATCAGAAGCTTCGTCAGCGAGGTGACGGTGAATGCCGATGCCTCGATCGACGTGACCGAGACGATCACCATCAATTCCGAAGGCCGCCAGATCAACCACGGCATCTTCCGTGATTTTCCGACGACCTATACGGACGGCCACGGCCAGCGGGTGATCGTCGGCTTCGACGTCACGGGCGTGACGCGCGACGGGCGGCCCGAGCCCTATGTGCTCGAGTCCCTCAGCAACGGGGTGCGCATCAAGATCGGCGACAAGGACGTCTGGCTGGAGAACGCGCCGCATCGCTACGAGATCCGCTATCGCACCACGCGGCAGATCGGCTTCTTCGAAAAATTCGACGAGCTCTACTGGAACGTTACCGGCAATGGCTGGGACTTTCCGATCGACAGGGCGCGCGTGACCATCACCCTGCCGCCCGGTGCCAGCATCATCCAGCATGATGAGTTCACCGGCGGCTATCGCTCCACCGAGAATTACAGCAGGGTGCTCTCCGCCGAGGGCAATGTCTTCGAGGCGGAGACCACCGTGGCGCTCAACCCCCAGCAGGGCTTCACCGTTGCCGTGGCCTGGCAGAAGGGGATGGTGACGCCGCCCTCGGAAGCGCAGAAATGGGGCTGGTGGGCCTCCGACAATGCCGGCTTCTTCACGCTGGCGCTGGGGCTTCTGGCTTCCGCCCTCTATTTCCTGTTCGCCTGGAACAAGGTGGGGCGTGATCCGCCCAAGGGCACCATCATTCCGCTGTTCGCGCCGCCCAAGGGCCTTGGCCCCTCCGCCGTGCGCTTCGTCAGCCGCTATGGCGCGGACGACAAGGCCTTCGCCGCCGCCATGGTGGGGCTGGCGGTGAAGGGCAGGCTCCGCATCGAGGACGATGACCGGACCTTCACCATCACCAAGCTGGCCGGCACGGGCAAGGAGCCGCTGACGCCGGCCGAGAGCGCGCTCTACGCCGCCCTTCCCTCTGGCAGCACGGAGCTGAAGCAGGCCAACCATGCGTCCATCAGTGCGGCGCGCAGCGCGCTGGACCGCGCGCTGAAGAACGAGTTCGAGGGCACGGCGTTCCTGAAGAACCTTGGCTGGTTTGCGGTGGGCCTCGCCATCTCCGTCATCTGCCTGATCACCGGGGCCTTCCTGTTGCCCGGTGGCGAGGGCGTGATGGGCCTCTTCGCCTTCGGCTGGATGGGCATCTGGTGGGGTGTCGTGCTGGCGGTGGGCTGGGCCAGCTTCAAGGGCCTGTTCGCGGCGCGCGGCCTGTGGGCCAAGGTCACCTCGCTCGGCGCGCTGCTTTTCCTCATTCCCTTCGCAGGCGGCGGCATCATCGCCCCGGGGCTGATCTTCGCGCAGGGAGGAGGCTCGCCCGGCCTCTATGCGCTGGTGGGCACGGCGGTGCTGCTGGGCCTCATCAACGTGGTCTTCTACCACCTGCTGCGCGCGCCCACGCAATCAGGCCGGCAGTTGATGGACCAGATCGAGGGCTTCCGCCTCTATCTTTCCACCGCCGAGGAAGAGCGCCTCAAGGTGCTGCACCCGCCGGAGAAGACGCCCGAACTGTTCGAGCGCTACCTTCCCTACGCGCTGGCACTCGACTGCGAGAACGAGTGGAACGCCAAGTTCGCCACGGTGCTGGCCGCTGCGGCGGCGGCCGGAGCCGCGGCACCGCTGTGGTATTCCGGCAGCCGCTGGGACAATGGCAGCACCGTGGCGAACTTGGCGTTCCACTCATTCTCGCAGTCAAGCGCCAGCGCGTAAGGAAGGTAGCGCTCGAACAGTTCGGGCGTCTTTTCGGGCGGGTGCAGCACCTTGAGGCGCTCTTCCTCGG
>JBEARP010000069.1:0-9211 GCA_041163105.1 Pseudomonadota bacterium | reverse complement strand
GACATTTACAGCGCAAAAGACGGCGGACTGGGCTATGCGAAGAGGCTCCACCCATGCTTGGAAGCCACCATGTTCCTGTCCGTCTTCGACATCTTCAAGATCGGCATCGGCCCGTCCTCCTCCCACACGGTGGGACCGATGGTGGCCGCCCAGCGCTTCCTTGCGACCGCCGCAGCGGCTTCCCTGCCGCGCACCGGTCACCTGACCGTGACGCTGCATGGCTCGCTGGCCTTCACCGGCAAGGGCCACGGCACCGACCGCGCGGTGATCCTCGGGCTCGCGGGCGAGAAGCCCCAGACCATGGACCCGGACCGGGTGGACGAGGTGCTGCGCCAGATGGCGGAGCGCGGCAGCGTGCAGATTGCCGACGACTTCGCCGTGGCCTTCAACCCGGCGCGCGACGTGATCTTCGACTTCGGGCCCGCACTGAAGGGCCATGCCAATGGCATGGTGTTCCGCATCCTCGACGACGACAGCAACACGCTGCTTGCCGAAACCTATTTCTCGATCGGTGGCGGCTTCGTGCAGACCGAGGCCGAGCGCGCGGCGAGCGTTGCCGCCAGCAAGACCGAGAAGCCCTCGGTGAACGTGCCATACCCGTTCCGCACCGCCGCCGAGATGCTGGAGATGGGCAAGCGTTCCGGCCTCACCATCGTCGAGATGAAGCGCGCCAATGAAGTAGTGTCGCAGACCAATGAACAGCTCGACGCCAATCTCGACCATATCTGGGCGGCGATGCGCGACTGCATGAACCGTGGGCTCCGCCAGACCGGCACGCTGCCGGGTGGCCTCAAGGTGAAGCGCCGGGCGGCGGAGATCTATGCGAAGCTCAAGGAAGAGAAGGGCAACAACGCCATCCAGCCGCACCAGCTGATGGACTGGCTCTCGGTCTATGCCATGGCGGTGAACGAGGAGAATGCGGCCGGAAGCAAGGTCGTCACCGCGCCCACCAACGGTGCGGCGGGCGTCATCCCCGCCACCATTCGCTATTACCTCGACCATTGCCTCGGCGCCGATCAGCAGGGCATCCGCACCTTCCTGCTGGCAGCTGCCGCCATCGGCGGGCTGATCAAGCACAATGCCTCGATCTCGGGCGCCGAGGTGGGCTGCCAGGGCGAAGTGGGCTCGGCTTCCGCCATGGCCTCCGCCGGGCTCTGTGCCGCACTGGGCGGGACGAACGAGCAGGTGGAAAATGCCGCAGAGATCGCGCTCGAGCACCACCTTGGCATGACATGTGATCCCGTGGGCGGCCTCGTGCAGGTGCCCTGCATCGAACGCAATGCCTTCGGCGCGGTGAAGGCGGTGACGGCGGCCTCGCTCGCACTGCGCGGCGATGGCACGCATTTCGTGCCGCTCGACACCTGTGTGGAAACCATGCGGCAGACGGGCCTCGACATGAGCGAGCGCTACAAGGAGACCTCCACCGGCGGCCTTGCAGTGAACGTGGTGGAGTGCTGAACTCCGGGGCATGCCAGTCTTTGCCCCGCCGATCGCCGACCACCTCTACACCCTCTATGACCTTCTCGGTTTCGAGCAGCACAAAAAGCTGCCCGGCTTCCAGCACTGTACGCGCGACGTGATCGAGGCCGTGCTGGAGCAATCCGCACGCTTTTCGTCGGAAGTGCTCTACCCCCTGCACCGCAGCGCGGACGAGGAGGGCGTGCATTTCGAGAATGGCATGGTGAGAACGCCGAAGGGGTTCCGCGAGGCCTATGCGCAATTGGTGGAGGGCGGCTGGCCGGCGCTCACCGCCGCACCCGAACATGGCGGGCAGGGTATGCCGCACATGGTGAACTTCCTGTTCGAGGAAATGATCAATGGTGCGAACCTCTCCTTCGGCCTGTTTCCCGGCCTGACGCGCGGCGCCTATGTGGCATTGGCCCAGCACGGCAACGCGGAACAACAGGCGCTTTATGCGGCGAAGCTCGCCAGCGGCGAATGGGCGGGCTCGATGTGTCTGACCGAAGCCCATTGCGGCACCGACCTCGGTCTCCTCAAGACGCAGGCCATGCCGAATGGCGACGGATCATACGCGCTCACCGGCACCAAGATTTTCATCTCTGCAGGCGAGCACGACCTGACGCCGAACATCATCTACCTCGTGCTGGCGCGCTTGCCGGATGCGCCGAAGGGCTCGAAGGGCATCAGCCTGTTCCTCGTGCCGAAGGTGCTGGTGAACGCCGATGGCTCATTGGGTGCGCGCAATGGCGTGTCCTGCGGGTCTGTCGAGCACAAGATGGGCATCCATGGCTGCCCCACCTGCGTCATGAATTTCGACGGCGCCACCGGCTGGCTGATGGGCGAGCCCAATCAGGGTCTCAAGGCAATGTTCGCCATGATGAATACAGAGCGCATCGCAGTGGGCATCCATGGCCTCGCGATTGCCGAGGCCTCCTACGAGAATGCCGTGGCCTATGCGCGTGATCGCTTGCAGGGCCGCGCACCATCGGGTGCGCGCGACACCGCAAAGCCCGCCGACCCGATCATCGTCCATCCCGACGTGCGCCGCATGCTGATGACGCAGCGCGCTCTCACCGAAGGCTGCCGCATGCTGGCGCTGTGGACGGCGCAGGCGCTGGATGTGTCCGAGCGTCATCCCGATCCTGCTGTCGCCAAGCAGGCGGACGACATGGTGGCGCTGATGACGCCGGTGGTGAAGGCCTTCCTCACCGACAGCGGGGTGGAGGTGGCCAACATCGGCGTGCAGGTGCTGGGCGGCCACGGCTTCATCCGCGCCAATGGCCAGGAGCAATATGCCCGCGACGTGCGCATCACGCCGATCTACGAAGGCACCAACGGCATCCAGTCGATGGACCTGCTGGGCCGCAAGGTGCTGCACCTCGATCTGTTCGGGAGCTTCGGGGCGCCGGTGGAGGCTTATGTGGAACGGCACGAGGGCGACGAGCGCATGGCGGAATTCGTCGAGCCGCTGGCGGCCTCCTATGATCTGCTCGAGGATGCGACACGCGTGATCCGCGAGCGCACCGGGGCCCGTCCGGAGGAAGCCGGGGCCGCGGCGGTGGATTACATGCGGCTGTTTGCGCTCACCGCGGTGGGTTACCTGTTTACGCGCGCCGCAGAGGTCTCGCTCCCGAAGAGCAATGCTGATTTCCACCGCGCCAAGCTGGCCACCGCGCGCTTCTTCATGCAGCGCGTGCTGCCGGATACGGCTTCATTGCATGCGAAGATTCTCGCTGGCGCTGGGCCGGTGATGGAGATGGACGAGGCGATGTTCTGACGTGCCTCGCCATGTCTACCGATTCATCATCGCCGGGCTTGACCCGGCGATCTTTTTGGCGGCCGCGAAAAGGATGCCCCGGTCAAGCCGGGGCAAGGTGAGGGAGTAAGGAGGGGGGCAGACTACTGCAGCTTCTGCAGGAACGTCACCAGCCCCGCCGTCGATGAATCCAGGCCCGCGGGGCTCTTCTTGCCTTCGACGACTGGCTGCAGGCCGGTGGCGAGTTCCTTGCCGAGCTCCACGCCCCACTGGTCGAAGGCGTTGATGTTCCAGATGGCGGCCTCGACGAAGACGCGGTGTTCATAGAGCGCGATCAGCCGGCCGAGCGTGAAGGGGTCGAGGCGCTTGTAGGCCAGCGTCACCGAGGGGCGGTTGCCGGTGAAGACGCGGTGCGGCGCCAGCGCCTTCGCCTCGGCCCTGCTCTTTCCCGCGGCGATGAGCTGTTCAAGCGCTTCCTTCTCGGTGCGGCCGCGCATCAGCGCCTGTGACTGGGCGAGGCAGTTGGCCTCGAGCAGCGCGTGATGCTCGCGCATGTTCACGTTCTCGTGCGGGTCCGCCGCGATGAGGAACTCGACCGGGATGATGCCGGTGCCCTGGTGGAGGAGCTGGAAGAAGGCGTGCTGGCCATTGGTGCCGGGCTCGCCCCAGACGATTGGTCCCGTGCCACCCTTCACGGGCTTGCCCGATTTCGTCACGCGCTTGCCGTTCGATTCCATGTCGAGCTGCTGGAGATAGGCCGGCAAGCGCGACAGGCGCTGGTCGTAAGGGATGATGGCGCGCGAAGGATAGCCGCAGATGTTCCTGTGCCAGACGCCGAGCAGACCCATCAGCATGGGCAGGTTCTGCAGCACGGGCGCTTCGCGGAAGTGGCGGTCCATGGCATGGCCGCCCGCGAGGAATTCGATGAAGCGTTCGGGGCTGATGGCGATCATCAGCGGCAGGCCGATGGCCGACCAGATGGAATAGCGACCACCTACCCAGTCCCAGAAGCCGAAGATGCGATCCTCGGGAATGCCGAAGGCCTTGACCTTGGGAATGGCGGTGGAGATGGCGGCGAAGTGCTCGCCGACCTTCGCTTCGCCCAGCGCCTTCGCGATCCATTTCCGCGCCGTCTGCGCATTGGTCATGGTCTCGATCGTCGTGAAGGTCTTGGACGCGATGAGGAAGAGCGTGGTCTCCGGCTTCAGCAGCCTGAGCGTGTCAGCGATGTGTGCGCCGTCGACGTTGGAGACGTAATGCAGCCGCGGGCCGTCGTGATAGGGCGCGAGCGCCAGCGTGGTCATGGCGGGGCCGAGGTCGGAGCCGCCGATGCCGATGTTGACGACATCGGTGATGTTCGACTTGCGGACACTGCGGGCGAAACCCGCCATGGCGGCAAGAACGGCGTTGACGTCCGGCATCACGTCCTTGCCGGCGACCAGAACGGGCGTGTTGGCGCGGTTGCGAAGTGCCGTGTGCAGCACGGCGCGCTGCTCGGTGGTGTTGATGATGGCGCCCGCAAACATGTCGTCGCGCTTGGCTTCGACGTCGCAGGCCTTGGCGAGCGCTGCCAGCAGCTTCATGGTGCGGCTGTTGACCGCGCACTTCGAATAGTCGAGCAGCATCTCGTCCGTCTTGGCGGAAAACTCCGCGAAGCGGCTGGGATCACGCTCGAAGGCGCGCCGCATGTCGGTGGGCGCGCCCTTCCTGTAATGGGCCTTCAGGTCGGCAAGCACTTTGCGGCTGTCGGCCTTGGCCATGTCAGCTCCTCAGGGTTCCGCCGGTGGCCTTGGTCACGGCCTGCACGATCTTCTGCGAGACGGCTTCGATCTCCGGCTCGGTCAGCGTCTTGTCCCTGGGTTGCAGCGTCACCTCGATGGCGAGCGACTTCTTGGCCCCCTCGAGCTTGTAGAGGTCGAAGACGGTGACATCGGCAATCAGCGCCTTGTCGGCACCCTTCGCGGCCTTCACCAGTTTGTCGGCCTCCACCGCATCGTCGACCACGAAGGCGAAGTCGCGCGACAGCGGCATGAGGTCGGAGATGACAAGTGCCGCGCGCGTGGCACCCTTGGACTTGGAACCGGGGATGGCGTTGAGGATGAGCTCGAAGGCGACGAGCGGGCCCTTCACGTCCATGGCGGCAAGCACGCGCGGGTGGATTTCGCCGAAGAAGCCGAGCTTGTTCTGCGGGCCCATCTGGATGGTGCCCGAGCGGCCCGGGTGGAACCATGAGGGCGCGCCGGCGACGACCTGCAGCGTGGCCACGGGCGCGCCTGCGGCTTCCAGCACGGCCAGGGCATCGGCCTTGGCGTCGAAGGCATCGACGGCGCGGGCACCGCCCTGCACGTTGCGGCCGGTGAAGGCGCCACGCCGAATGCCGGCGGCGCGCAGCGTCTCGTCCTGCGGTCGGTCACCTGCATAGGCGTGGCCCACTTCGGAGAGCATCATGTCGGTGAAGCCGCGGTCCATGTTGCGGCCCGCTGCGGCAATCAGGTTCGCCAGCAGCGAGGGGCGCATGTCGGAGAGTTCCGACGAGATGGGATTGGCAAGCTTCAGCTCCGGCTGGCCGCCGCCGAAGAGCTTGGCGTGCTCTTCCGGAAGGAAGGCCCAGGTGATGGCCTCGTTGAAACCACGCGAGGCGAGCGCGCGGCGGGCGCCGAGCATGCGCTTCTGTAGCGAATTCAGCACCGGCCTGGCGATGGCGCTGGCGCGCGACATGGGCTGGGCCGGGATGTTGTCGAGGCCCCAGATGCGGCAGACTTCCTCGACGAGGTCCGCCTCGCCATCGACGTCCGGCCGCCACGAGGGCACCGCGCAGGTGAGTGCGTCCGCGGTTTCGGTAACGCCATAGCCGAGGGCCACGAGAATTTCCTTCTGGCGGGCGACGGGAATGTCTATGCCGGCCAGCGAGGCAACGCGGGTCTTGCGCAGCGAGAAGCTGCGTGCCGTGTCCGGCACAGCACCGGCCATCACCACATGCGAGGCCTCGCCGCCGCAGAGTTCAAGGATCATGCGCGTGGCGATCTCGGCGCCCATGGGCGTGAAGGCCGGGTCCACGCCGCGCTCGAAGCGATAGCGCGCGTCAGACGTGATGCCCAGCTTGCGGCCGGTCGCGGCGGTGCGCAGCGGATCGAAATAGGCGGACTCGAGGAAGACGTTCACCGTTTCATCAGTGCAGCTCGACGGAATGCCGCCGATGATGCCGGCGATGGCCTCGGGGCCTGCATCATCGGCAATCACCGTCATGCCGGCTGACAGCGTGTAGGTCTTGTTGTCGAGCGCCTCCAGCGTCTCGCCATCCTTGGCGGCACGCGCCCGGACGTTGCCCTTCACCTTGTCGGCATCGAAGACATGCAGCGGGCGGCCATAGGCGAAGGTGATGTAGTTGGTGATGTCGACGAGCTTCGAGATCGGGCGCAGGCCAATGGCGCGCAGTTGGCGCTGCAGCCATTCGGGCGAGGGTCCGTTCTTTACGCCTTTTATGTAGCGCCCGACGAACAGCGGACAGGGTTTCGTATCGCCATCCGGGAAGTCGAGCGACACCTTGATGGGAGAGTCGAAGCTGCCCTCGACCTTCTTGGCGTCGAGCGGCTTCAGCGTGCCGAGGCCCTTCGCCGCGAGATCGCGCGCGATGCCGTAGATGCCCAGCGCATCGGGGCGGTTGGGCGTGACCTTGACGTAGATCATCGGGTCATCGAGGTCCAGCGCCTTCACGGCGGGCGTGCCCACTGGCCAGTCACCCTCGACTTCGATGATGCCGTTGTGCTCGTCCGAGATGAGCAGCTCACGCTCCGAGCACAGCATCGCTTGGGATTCGACGCCGCGGATGGTGGCGGGAGAGAACACCGCACCCGTTGCCGGAATGGTGACCCCGGGCAATGCGATGATCGCCTTGATGCCGGTGCGCGCATTGGGGGCACCGCAGACAACCTGCTTGGTGCCGTCCTTCGTCTCCACCACGCACTGGCGCAGCTTGTCGGCATTGGGGTGCTTCTCTGCCAGCGTGACATGCGCCACGGTGAAGTCGGCAAGCAGCTTCGTCTTGTCGGTGACCTCTTCCACTTCGAGTCCGACGCCGATCAGGCCCTCGCAGATTTCATCCAGGGTGGCGTTGGTGTCGAGATATTCCTTCAGCCAGGAGAGGGTGAATTTCATGACAGGCCTCCGGCGAGTGTCGGCACCTGCAGTGCCCTGAATCCATAGTGACGAAGCCAGCGCAGGTCGGCTTCGAAGAAGGCGCGAAGATCGGGGATGCCGTATTTCAGCATGGCGATGCGGTCGAGCCCCACGCCGAAGGCCCAGCCCTGCACCTTGTCCGGGTCCATGCCGCCGCTCCGGATGACGTTCGGGTGCACCATGCCGGAGCCCAGAATTTCCAGCCACTTGTCGCCGGTGCCGATCTTCAGCTGGCCGCCTTCGCGCGAATACTGGATGTCGACTTCCATCGACGGCTCGGTGAAGGGGAAGTGCGAGGCGCGGAAGCGCATCTTCACGTCGTCCACCTCGAAGAAGGCCTTGCAGAACTCGGTGAGGATCCACTTGAGGTTCGCAAGCGTCGTCGTCTCGTCGATGACGAGGCCCTCGACCTGGTTGAACATCGGGGTGTGCGTCATGTCCGAGTCACAGCGGAAGGTGCGCCCCGGTGCGATGATGCGGATCGGCGGCTTGGACGCCAGCATGGTGCGGATCTGCACCGGGCTCGTGTGGGTGCGCAGCAGCATGCGCGAGCCGTCAGACTTCTCGTTGAAAAAGAAGGTGTCATGCTCCTGCCGGGCGGGGTGCTCGGGGGGAATGTTGAGCGCATCGAAATTGTGGAAGTCGTCCTCGATATGCGGGCCTTCGGCCACCGCGAAGCCGAGGTCGCCGAAGATCTGCACGACTTCTTCCCAGACCTGACTGACGGGATGCACGGTGCCGGACACCTGCGGGCGCGCCGGCAATGTCACGTCGATCTTTTCCGAGGCGAGGCGCGCCTCGAGGGCCGCTTCCTGCAGGTTCGCCTTGCGGAGTGACAGAGCGTCCGCGATCTTGTCCTTCAGCACGTTCAAGGCAGCGCCTGCGTCCTTGCGCTCCTCGGGGCTCATGCTCCCCAAGCCCTTCATGCGCTCGGAGATCGAGCCCTTCTTGCCGAGGACGGAGACGCGCACGGCTTCGAGCGATGCCTCATCGGTTGCGGCGTCGATCTCGGCCAGGATCGACTGTTCGAGGTTCACGAGACTCATGGAAGATGTTCCTCTGGAAACGACATGACCGGGCACAGGGTGCCGTGGAGACACACTGTAGCCCGGTCAAGGCAATCGGAATTCGACGTACGCGATAGAGGCCGATTAGGCCTGCGCAGCCTTTGCCTTCTCGACGAGAGCGGCGAAGGCGGCCTGATCATGCACGGCGAGATCGGCGAGGACCTTGCGGTCGACTTCGATCCCGGCCTTGTCCAGGCCATAGATAAATCGGCCGTAGGTCAGGCCGAGTTCGCGCGTCGCGGCGTTGATGCGCTGGATCCACAGGGCGCGGAAGTTGCGCTTCTTGGTGCGACGGTCGCGATAGGCATACTGCTCGGCCTTTTCGACGGCCTGAACAGCGACGCGGAAGATGTTCTTGCGGCGCGAGAAGTAACCCTTCGCCTGCTTGATGATCTTCTTGTGAGACTTGCGGGCGACTGTGCCGCCTTTTGAACGTGGCATTGGTCTGTTTCCTCGGTCTTACTTGGCCAGATAGGGCATGTGGATCTTGACAAGCCGTTCATCACCCGGCGCCAGCACCATGGTGCCACGCTGGTTGCGGATCTGCTTGTTGGTACGCTTGATCATGCCGTGGCGTTTGCCGGCGGCACCTGCCTTGATCTTGCCGGAAGCGGTGACCTTGAACCGCTTCTTGGCCGAGGACTTGGTCTTCATCTTGGGCATTTTGCTTAATCCTTTCAAAGCGATATAAAGCCGCCATGGCATGCCCTTTACAGGCCAGGCGGCTAGAACGGGCGGGTTTAAGCCCAAA
>JBEARP010000068.1:0-24146 GCA_041163105.1 Pseudomonadota bacterium | reverse complement strand
GAGAGCTACTACGACCCCGTCGAACGCGGCTTCGAGCGCGAGGTGAAGCGACGGCTGGACTACTGGGCGAAGCTCCGGAAGGAGCGGGGCTAGGCCCCCCGGGTGGCGGTCATCCCGGCGGAAAAGTGCCGAGACGCCACTTCGAGTGCCAGACCCTCTCCAGAACGCCAAAGAAGGGTGTAGAGCGGCTTTCTGATGGTGGCCGCTAGGGGGCTACGGGGTATTCCTATTGAAGGAAATCAATCGTTACGATCCCCACTGTGAAGCCTTGGTGGATCCCCCTGCGTCCGTCACCCCGGCGAAGGCCGGGGTCCCGCTTTGGGTCAGCATGCGCGGTAGAGAAAGCTGGATCCCGGCCTTCGCCGGGATGACGGAAGTGTGGGGTTGATGTTGGCCTAAACCGCCCTTGCCACCTTCCCCAGCGGGTGGCGAACCAGCCAGACGATCATCACCAGTGCCAGAACCACCATCGGGAACACGGCGTAGTTCACGCCTTCCCAGCCGAACCAGGCGAGGAGCTTGCCGGCCATGAGCGAGGTGATGGCCGTCGTGGTGAAGACGAGGAAGTCGTTGAGGCCCTGAGCCTTGTTCTTCTCTTCGGGCTCATAGGTTTCCGTCAGCATGCTGGTGCCGCCGATGTAGCCGAAGTTCCAGCCGAGCCCCAAGAGGATGAGGCCGATGGCGAAATTCTCGAAGTGAATGCCCATCAGCCCCGAGACCGCGGCACCCACCAGCAACAGCATGCCGATGGCGGAGACCTTCTCCGCGCCGAAGCGCTGGATGAGCGAGCCCGTGAAGAAGCTGGGCACGAACATGGCGAGCGCGTGCCACTGGATGACCCAGCTCGAATCCTTTACCGAGAAGCCGCAGCCCAGCATGGCGACGGGGGTTGCCGTCATCACCAGCACCATGATGCCGAAGGCGAGCATGGCCGTCATCGCCGCAACGATGTAGCGCGGCTGGCGGGCAATGACGCCCAAGGGACGGCCCGAGGGCGCATCGTGCTTCTGGGTGAGCGGAATGTCGATGAACAGCAGGATCGCTGCCCCCACCAGCGACAGCACCGCCATCGCCACCCATGTGCCGGCGAAGGTGACGGGGGCGAAGAGGTTCGTCGTCGCCATTACCATGAAGGTGCCGACGAGGGCCGCGACGATGCCGCCGGTCATCACCCAGGAAATGGCCTTGGGGCGGAAGGCGGGGCTTGCCGTGTCCGCCGCCGCGAAACGGTAATAGGAGGCCGAGGCCTGATAGATGCCCGAGACGAGGCAGCCCAGCAGGAACAGCTCGAAGCTGCGGACGAAGATGGCATAGGCGCCGATGAAGGCGCCCGCCGCGCCAGCAAGCGCGCAGAGTACGAAGCCGGTGCGGCGGCCGACCCGGCGCATCATCAGCGAGATCGGGAAGGTGGTGAGCGCCGTGCCGACGATCGACAGCGCCATGGGCAGCGTTGCCCAGGCCACGCTGGGAGCAAGTGTCGAGCCGACAAGGCCAGAGGTGACCACGAGGGCTGTTGAGGTTGCGCCGAAGATCGCCTGAGAAGCGGCGAGGATCATCGCATTGCGACGGGCTTTCGCGTCGTCGAATGCGAGGGCTTCCGCCGTCACTCGGTGAATTCCCTGGGCCTTGACTGGCGAGCCAGCTTGTCGAGCACGCCATTGACGAAGCGCGGCTCCTCGACGCCGAAGAAGGCGTCCGCCACGTCGACATATTCGCTGATCGCCACCTTGGCGGGGACCCGCTCCATGAACATCAGCTCATAGGCACCGGCGCGCAGGATGGCGCGAACGGTGGAGTCCAGCCGGTGCAGCGGCCAGGCCTTGTCGAGGATCTTGTCAACGGCCGGGTCAATGGCCGCCTGTTCGCGCACGACGCCGTCGACCACGTCCTTCAGGTGGCGGTAGTCGGCCTCGCCGCACTGGCCGTCCTCGAAGTTTTCCCCCGATGCACGCGACGAGAACTGGGCCAGCGTCTCGCCGACGTCCGAGCCCGAAAGGTCCATCTGGTAGAGCGCCTGCACGGCACCGAGCCTTGCGGCCGAGCGGCGCTCGCGGGGGTATTTCTTGTTGTCGTTGGCGCTCACGACGTGGCCTTCGAGTCGAGGCCGGCGGCCTTGCGGCCCATGAGGCGCGAGAAGCGGATCATGCTCAAGGCGGCATCGGCGGCGCCGCCGCCCTTGTCCATGTCGTCAACCTTGGCGCGGGCCCAGGCCTGGGCCTCGTTCTCGCAGGTGAGGATTCCGTTGCCGATGCACAGGCCCTCAAGCGTCAGGTCCATGATGCCGCGCGCGCTCTCGTTCGACACCACGTCATAATGCGTGGTCTCGCCGCGCAGCACGCAGCCCAGCGCCACATAGCCGTGGTAGAGGCCGGTTTCATGGGCCAGCGCGATGGCGCCGGGGATTTCAAGCGCGCCCGGCACCGCCATGCGCTCCCACGTGGCGCCAGCCCGCTCGATGGCGGCAATGGCGCCGCGACAGAGCTCGTCGCAGAGCTCGCCGTAGAACCGGGCCTCAAGGATCAGGATGTGGGCGCGCAGCTGTTCGACGGGCGCGGCGGACTTTTCGATCTTCATGTCGGTTTGTACTCGGTGAGGCGGGCCACATAGCGCGCCAGCATGTCGATTTCAATGTTGACCCGCTGGCCCACCTTCATGGTGCCCCAGGTGGTGACGGACTGAGTGTGCGGGATGATGTTGACGCCGAAGACATTGCCCTCGACCTCGTTGACGGTGAGCGACGTGCCGTCGATGGCGACCGAGCCCTTGGGCGCAATGAAGCGCGCAAGCTCATGGGGCACGCGGAAGCGAAAGCGCTGCGAGTCGCCCTCCGGCGTGATCGAGACGATCTCGCCCAGGCCATCGACATGGCCCGACACGATGTGGCCGCCCAGCTCGTCGCCGATCTTGAGGGCGCGCTCGAGGTTGATGCGGGTGCCGGTGGCCCAGTCACCGAGCGTGGTCTTGGACAGGGTTTCGGCGGAGGCCTGGATGGCGAACCAGTCCGGCCCCTTCTCGATCACCGTCAGGCAGCAGCCGTTGCAGGCAATGGAGGCGCCCATGTCGACGGTGCCGAGATCATAGCCGGTCGTGATCTCGAAGCGGGTGTCACCCGCTTTTCTGACGGCGCGCACGGTGCCGATGTCGGTGATGATGCCGGTGAACATGAAACCCTCTTATGGGCGGGCTTCATAGACGGTCAGGAGGTCGCTCCCAAGCTTTTCCTGCCGGATGGGCCGGAATGGCTGCAATGCCTGATCGAGGTCCAGGCCGGCGAGGCCGTCGACCCCGTCCGGACCCAGCGTCACGGGGGAGCGGATCAGGTGGAATTCATCCACCAGCCCGGCTTCGAGGAAGCTCGCCGCCACCCGGGCGCCGCCCTCCACCATCAGGCGGTTGATGCCGCGCAGCCCCAAGTCGGCCATGACCTGCTGCACGCTGCCGCGCAGTACCTCGGCGCCGCGTTTCGCGAGGTGGGAGGCAGGCGGCAGGTTGCCGTGGCGGCTGATCACGAAGGGCTGGGGGGAGCGGTTGTGCAGGCCCGGCAGGCGGCAGGTGAGTTCAGGGTCATCGGCCTGAACGGTACCCATGCCGACCAGGATGGCGTTGGATTGGGCGCGCAGCAGGTGGACGTAGGCCTTGGCCTCCGAACCGGAGATCGCGGTGCGCTTGCCGGGGGCGGCGGCGATCTTGCCGTCGGCGGAAACGGCCATCTTCAGAAGCACTTGGGGGCGCTTCTTCTGAATTCGAGTCTGGAAGCCGGCCATGTCGCGGCGGGCCTCCTCGGCACCAAGGCCGGACTCGCAGGCGACCCCTGCCCGCTCAAGAATGGCGTGGCCGCCGCCCGAGACGCGGGGATCCGGATCCTCGATTGCGGTGACGACGCGGGCGATGCCAGCGCTCACCAGCGCCTCGGCGCAGGGGCCGGTTTTCCCGTGGTGGGCGCAGGGTTCGAGGGTGACGTAGGCGGTGGCGCCGCGGGCCTTGTCGCCCGCCATCCTCAACGCCTCGGTTTCGGCGTGGGGGCGGCCACCGGCCTGGGTCCAGCCCACGCCAACGAGGCGGCCGTCCTTGACGATCACGCAGCCGACATTGGGGTTTTCAGCCGTGGTGCCCAGCGCCCGGCGGCCGAGCCGGAGCGCCACGTCCATCCAGCGGGCGTCGTCAGTTGTCACCGGTCTCGCCGTTGTCGTCCTCGCCCGAGAGTTCGCCCAGTAGCTCCTCGAAGTCCTTGGCCTCGCGGAAGTTCTTGTAGACCGAGGCGAAGCGGACATAGGCCACGTCATCGAGCATCTTGAGGGCTTCCATGACGAGCTTGCCCACGGTTTCGGACTTGATCTCGCTTTCGCCCAGGCTTTCCAGCCGTCGCACGATGCCAGAGACCATGCGCTCCACCCGCTCCGGATCGACCGGACGCTTGCGCAGCGCCACCTGGATCGATCGCATCAGCTTGTCACGGTCGAAGGGCACCCGGCGACCGGATTTCTTCAGCACCATGAGTTCGCGCAGCTGCACGCGCTCGAAGGTGGTGAAGCGGCCCGAGCAATCCGGGCAATAGCGGCGGCGGCGGATGGCCGTGCCGTCCTCGGTGGGACGGCTGTCCTTCACCTGGGTTTCTTCGTTGGAACAGAAGGGGCAGCGCAAGGGATGGTGACTCAGGTGGTTGGGTTGCACCATGTGTGGGGGAGAGGCGGGAGTGGGTCAAGGGGCACGGTGAATGGGCAATGCCCTCCCCGATTCATCATGCCCGGGCTTGTCCCGGGCATCCTTTTCCACGGCCACCAAAAAAATGGCCGGGACAAGCCCGGCCATGATGACTTTGTGGTGTGGCAAACAGATCAGTAGATCGGGAACTTGCCCGTCAGCTTCTTGACCTTGGCAGCCACGGCCTTCTCGACCTTGCCGTTCTTGTCTTCGCCGTTCTTCGCGAGGCCGTCGAGCACCTCGTTGATCAGCGCGCCGACTTCCTTGAACTCCGCCGCGCCAAAACCACGGGTGGTGCCCGCCGGCGTGCCGAGGCGGATGCCGGAAGTGATGGTGAAGGGTGCGGGGTCGAACGGAATGCCGTTCTTGTTGCAGGTGATGTAGGCGCGGCCCAGCGACTGCTCGGCGGCCTTGCCGCTCACGCCCTTCTTGCGGAGGTCGACCAGCATGAGGTGCGTGTCGGTGCCGCCGGAGACGAGGTCAGAGCCACCGTCCATCATCGCCTTGGCGAGGACCCTGGCATTGTCGGCCACGGCCTTCGCGTATTTCTTGAAGGCGGGACGCAGCGCCTCGCCGAAGGCCACGGCCTTCGCTGCGATGACGTGCTCGAGCGGGCCGCCCTGGAGGCCGGGGAAGACGGCCGAGTTGAACTTCTTGCCGAGGTCCTCGTTGTTCGAGAGGATCAGGCCGCCGCGGGGGCCGCGCAGCGTCTTGTGCGTCGTGGTGGTGACGACGTCGGCGTATTCGAGCGGGTTCGGGTGCACGCCTCCGGCCACGAGGCCGGCGAAGTGGGCCATGTCGACCATCAGCCTTGCGCCCACCGAATCGGCGATCTGGCGGAAGCGCTTGAAGTCGATGATGCGCGGATAGGCAGAGCCGCCGGCGATGATGAGCTTGGGCTTCACCGCCAGCGCCTGCTCGGCCAGCTTGTCATAGTCGATGAGGTGGTTGTCCTCGCGCACCTTGTAGGGCGCCACGGTGAACCACTTGCCGGACTGGTTGACGGGCGAGCCGTGGGTGAGGTGGCCACCGCAGGCGAGGTCGAGTCCCATGTAGGTGTCGCCGGGCTGCAGCAGCGCAAAGAACACCGCCTGGTTGGCGGTGGCGCCGGAGTGCGGCTGGACGTTGGCATAGGCGCAGTTGAACAGTGCCTTGGCGCGATCGATGGCGAGCTGCTCGGACACGTCGACGTACTGGCAGCCGCCATAGTAGCGGCGGCCCGGATAGCCTTCCGCATACTTGTTGGTCATGACAGAGCCCTGGGCTTCCATCACCGCCTTGGAGACGATGTTCTCGGAGGCGATCAGCTCGATCTCATGCTGCTGGCGACCGAGCTCCAGGGCGATGGCCTTGGCGATCTTCGGATCAGACTTGGAAAGTGCTTCCTTGAAGAAACCGGGGAACAGCGGCTTGCGGGCGGGCGCCGCAACCTTCTTCCTGGCAGCCGCCTTCTTCGCGGGCTTGGCCTTGGCCTTCACGGTCTTCTTCACGGTCTTCTTTGCAGGCTTCTTCACGGACTTCTTCGCCATGTCTGTCTCCTCCAGCACCGTCGCTATACGTTGAGGCGCAATTGGCAGATTGCGCGGATGAGGTCCAGATACATCTTTGGCTAGCGCAGGCGACACGGCTGCAGCGGCAGGATGGATCGCATTTGCGCCGCACAACGGAAAACGGGCGGGAGATGCTCCCGCCCGCAGTGCGACCCGGCGTGGTGCCGCCTCAGTTGGTGGCGGTGGTCTTGGTGGTGGCAGGCGGCTTGGCTGCAGCGGCAGGCTTCGGTGCCGGGCAACCCGAGGGCAGCTTGCCGTCGGCTGCGGGCTTGCAGTTCGCCGGCTTTGCAGCGGTGGCCGCGGGCTTGGCGCTGGCCGCGGGCTTCGTGGCACTGGCCGCAGGCTTGGTGGGGGTTGCGGCGGCAGTCGTCACCGGCTTCTTGGCCGGGGTGGCGGCCTTGGTACCGGGCTTCGCGGACGCCGTGGTGGTGGCGGGCTTGGCCTTGGTCTTGGACGCTGCCGCCGTCTTGCTGGCAGAGCCCTTTGTGGCAGCGGTCTTGGTGGTCGCGGTCTTGGTGGCGGGCTTCTTGGTCACCTGCTTCTTCTTGACGCCCTTCGTGGTGGTGGTCGTGGTGGTGGTCGACGAGGCGGAGGAGAGTTCATCCTTGCTCGAGCCGAGCAGGAACTTCTTGCTCGTGGCAGAGCCAGGCTTGGTCTTGCTTGCCTGCTTGGCGGCCTTCTTGTCCTTGGCAGGCTTGTTGCCGAGGTTGATCAGGCTGTCGCCGGCCTGCTTGTTCTGGCCGGGCTTGATCACTTCGTTCTCGGCATTCTTGCCGCGGAACAGGGAGGCGAAGACGCCGCCGTCGTCGGTGTCGATGTCGTCCTGGAGATAGGGGATCGGCTTCAGGACGAAGCGCTGGCCGTTCATCTTCTCGCCCACTGGCAGCGGCTGACCGACCACGAAGCCGGTGCCGTCCAGATCGTAGACGTCTTTGCGGAAGGCGGCGACGCCATCCTTGGCGGGCCACGCGGTGAGATAGGCGACGCGCAGCTGCGGGGCGTTGGCGATGTTGACGTCAAGGCGCTCCTTTGTCTCGGCCAGGCCGGCAATGCGGGCCTGGTCGAGGCCGTCCTGGCCCTGCAGGATCCAGTCCAGCATGATCGCCACCTTCTCGACGCGCACGCAGCCCGAGGAATAGAAGCGGTTCGAGGTCTTGAACAGATGCGGCTCCGGCGTGTCGTGGAGGTAGATACCGAAGGGGCTGGTGAACTCGATCTTGGCGGTGGCCATGGCGTTGTCGCCGCCCGGCTCCTGGCGGAAGTGATAGTCGGCGATCTTGGCGCTGCGCCAGTTGATCTTGTCGGGGTCAACCTCCGGGCCGCCAACGCCGTCGAACACCTTGATGTTCATGTCGGCCAGCACCTTGGAAGCGCCGCGCGACTGCATGCGCGGGATGATGTCGCGCTCGACGATCGAGGGCGGCGCGTTCCAGTAGGGATTGAAGCGCACGATGGTGAGCGGCGTCATCGCCACGGGCGTGGGGCGCGACTCGCGGCCGACGATGGCGTTGTGCAGCGAGAAGACCTTGCCGTCGGACACGGTCTCTATCTGCTGGGCGGGAACGTTGACGACGATGTAACGCGCGCCGAGGTCCTTTGAGTATTCAGCCAGTCGCGGAATGTTGGCCTGAATGGTGGCGAGCCGCTGCTGGGCGGTGACGTTGAGCGCCGCCAGCGTGGCGCCATCCACCACGCCGCTGGGCGAGAGGCCATGGTTCACCTGGAAGCGCTTGAGCGCATCCTCGGTGGCGGAGGTGAAGACCTGCTGGAACTCGCCCTGCGTGGCCTCGAGCTGGAGGTAGCCCTCGACATATAGCCGCTGGTTGAGGATCGCCACCTGCTTGCTCTTCGAGCCCTTCTTGATACGGCCCTTGGGTACGACAGGCCAGCCGCCATCGGCGACGATCTTGGCGTATTTGTCGGCCATGGCCTGGATCAGTGCCGGGCTGTCCGGCGTCACGAAGGGGGTAACGCTGCCATCGTTGATGACGCGGGTCTCGGTTGTGGCGGCGATGCCGGATCCCTGGCTGTGGCCCGCGGCAGCAGGCTGTGCGGTGCCCTTCTTCTTGCGGTTCATCTGCGAGAAGAGGGACTTTTCCTCTTCGGCTTGGGCGAGGCTGGGAAGCGCTATCGCCACTGTCAGGGACAGCAGAACCAACATCGAAACGCACTGCAGAGCGCGCTTCGGTCGCGCGAAAGCCCACAACTTCATCACAACCTCATTCTCCGGGACCGCAACAATTGCCCTTCACTCGGACAACCGCCGCGGCTCAATACCAGTTGGTGCCCGACTCGTCAAAACCAGGCCACATTGCAGCCACGACAAGCCCCGCAATTGCGGCAACAATGAGATATGACGCAACGCAAGGCCGGCTCCCAACGGAGTTCGGGGCCGTGCTGATGCTTTTGGGCAACAGCACGACCCCTTCCGCCGTTTGCAGGGTCGGAAACGTCACAGGCGATACAGAATCTGGTCCGTCCAGTAGCGCTCAAGCCGGGCGAGAGACTTGTTGATGCGCTCCAACTCGTCGGCACCGAGCCCGGCGACCTGCTCCACGGCGCGGAGCTGTCGATCATAGAGGGCATCGACGCGGTTGCGGATGGCCTGGCCCTTGGCCGTCAGGCGGACGCGGACGGAGCGGCGGTCATTGGCGGAACGCTGGTGGTGGACATAGCCCGCCTCGACCAGCTTCTTGAGGTTGTAGGACACGTTGGAGCCCTGATAATGGCCGCGGCTTTTCAACTCGCCCGCCGTCAGTTCGGCATCCGCCATATTGTAGATCAGCAACGCCTGCACCGGGTTGATGCCCGGCTCGCCATGGCGTTCGAAATCGTCCTTGATGACCTCGAGCAGGCGGCGGTGAAGCCGCTCGATCAGATTGACCGAGTCGAGATACCTCAGCTTCACGGGGCTTGAGCCCGTCTCGGCGGCGAGGCTTGCGGATGCCTTGGGTTCGGCTGGCATGACGTTACGATCACCTTTGTTGCGGGGCCGGCTTCTTGGTTCGACCGATCCCCTTCCCGCGATCGAGGCTAGGTTCCAGCCCTTAATCGCCGCTCAATTCTTTGAGTAAACATCTCCTTATGGTTTGGGATATTCGGGCGAAGTGGCGACAGGCTTTACAGAGCCCTGCCGAACAGCCTTAAGCAGCGGTTCGCGAACACGGTGAACGGTTTGCGAACGGGGCGTGCCACGGAGAACCCCTGACAGACGCAACGCCGCCTTACAGCAGGCTTGCAGCGATGGGATGAGAGCGGCAAAGATGCAACCTGTGAAAGCCCTCAACATCCTGATCCTGGCCACGGCCAGCCTCGGAGCCACGAACTGCGCAGTGGCGGCGGAAGACATGCCGAGACCCCGGTTGCGACCTGCCGAGGCAACAGCACCCGCAACGCCGACGGCGGCGATCCCGGTTCCACACCTGCGCCCGGCGCTGAAGGCCATTGCGCAACCCGACCCGCCTGAGGCGCCCGTGTCTGATCCTGGCCCGAAACCGGCCGGGGGCTGGCCGGCAGAGGTGGTGGCCGCCGGGCGGGTGGAATGCCAGACGCTTCTGTCCGGGCTGGATCTTGCCTACACGCCCGTGGAGCCGATCGGCGAAAAGGGTGGCTGCGGGGCGCCGGCGCCCATCGAGGTGACGATGGTGGCGGGCGTGAGGCTGGTGCCGCCCGCCACGCAATCCTGCGCCATGGCCGCCGCCCTGACCGCCTGGGTGGCCGCTGGCGTGAAGCCCGCCGCAAAGCGGCGGCTGGGAACCGAGGTCACCGAAATCCGCACCGCCACCTCCTATGCCTGCCGCCGCCGCAACAATGGCTCATCCGGCAAAATGTCGGAACACAGCAAGGCCAATGCCCTCGACATGTCGGGCTTCACCTTCGCCAAGTCGACCGATGTAGCGGTGGGCGGCAAGGACAATTGGGGCCAAGGCCTGCTCGGCGCCATGGGCCTGTCCAAGGGCGGTTCCTTCCTCGAGGACATACGCGCGGCAGCGTGCACACATTTCACAACCGTGCTGGGGCCGGGCTCGGATCCGTTCCACGGCGATCACTTCCATGTCGACGTGTTGCAGCGCAAGGGTGGCTACCGCATTTGCCAGTAGGGTGCAGGAGGCCGGTTGCGCGCCCGGCTTTCCTCTTGTTAATGATCAGGGATGACACATCGCCCCACTTCCGCATCCGCCTTTCCTGCCCTCCGCATGCGCCGCAACCGCCGCACCGCCTGGTCGCGCGCTCTGGTGCGGGAGAATACGCTCACCGCCCATGACCTGATCTGGCCGGTGTTCGTGATCGAGGGACAGAACCGCACCGAGGCCGTTGCCTCCATGCCGGGCGTGACGCGCTACTCGGTGGACCTCATCATCGACAGGGTGAAGGAGGCAGCGGACCTTGGCATTCCCGCCATTGCCCTGTTCCCCAACACACCGCGCGAACGGCGCACCGAGGACGCGCGTGAGGCCTTCAACCCCGACAACATCGTGTGCCGGGCGGTGCGCGCCATCCGCAAGGCGGTGCCGGACATCGGCATCATGTGCGACGTGGCGCTCGACCCCTATACCAGCCACGGCCATGACGGGCTGATGGAGGGCGAGCACATCCTTAATGACGCGACGCTTGAGGCTCTGGTGAAGCAGACACTCGTGCAGGCGGAGTCCGGATGCGACATCATTGCTCCATCGGACATGATGGATGGCCGCATCGGCCGCATCCGCTCAGCACTCGAGACACAAGGCCACGAGCATGTGCAGATCATGGCCTACAGTGCGAAGTATGCGAGCGGCTTCTATGGGCCGTTCCGCGATGCGGTGGGATCTTCCGGCACGCTGAAGGGCGACAAGCGCACCTACCAGATGGACCCCGCCAACACCGACGAGGCGATCCGCGAGGTGGCGCTCGACATTGCCGAAGGAGCCGACATGGTGATGGTAAAGCCTGGCATGCCATATCTCGACATCGTGCGGCGCGTGAAGGAGACCTTCATGGTGCCGACCTTCGCCTATCAGGTGTCAGGCGAATACGCGATGATCATGGCCGCCTGCAACAATGGCTGGCTCGACCCCAAGAAGGTCATCACCGAAGCGCTGATGAGCTTCAAGCGCGCAGGCGCCGACGGCATCCTCACCTACTTCGCCGTCGACGTGGCAAAGGGACTGAAGGGCTGAGGGCCGGTTCCGCTTGCGCTACGTCTTCCGGTCCAAGTTCTGGAACCTGGCGATGAGGCTGGACGTGTCCCACCGGCCACCGCCGAGTTTCTGCACTTCGGCGTAGAACTGGTCGACGAGCGCAGTGACGGGAAGCGGTGCACCGTTGCGACGCGATTCCTCGAGGCAGATGCCTAAGTCCTTGCGCATCCAGTCTGCCGCGAAGCCGAAATCGAACTTTCCGGCGATCATTGTCTTGTGCCGGTTCTCCATCTGCCAGGAACCGGCAGCGCCCTTGGAGATCACCTCGATCACGTCTTCCATCGGAAGGCCTGACTTCATGCCGAAGTTCACCGCTTCGGCGAGGCCTTGCACGAGGCCGGCGATGGCGATCTGGTTCACCATCTTGGCAAGCTGGCCGGAGCCCGCGGGACCGAGCAGCTTCCGCATGCGCGAGAAATGCGCGATGAGCGGTTCAGCCTTTGCATAGTCTTCCGGATCGCCGCCGCACATGACGGTGAGCAGGCCGTTCTCGGCACCCGCCTGCCCGCCCGACACGGGCGCATCGACAAAGCCCAGCCCCTTCTGCTTCGCCGCGGCGTGAAGTTCACGCGCGACGAGGGCGGATGCGGTGGTGTGATCGATGAACACGGCACCGGGCTTCATGGTTCTGAAAGTGCCATCGGGGCCGGTCGTGACCTGGCGGAGGTCGTCATCGTTGCCGACGCAGGCGAAGACGAAGTCAGCGTCTTGCGCCGCCGCGGCCGGGGTGGTGGCGGTGGAGCCCTTGAAAGATTCCGCCCATTTGGCGGCTTTGGACGCGGTCCGGTTGTAAACCGTGACAGATACACCCCCGCGTGTGACGAGATGCCCCGCCATCGGATAGCCCATCACGCCAAGACCAATCCATGCCACGCGCATTTCGCACTTCTCCCTCGCTGCTGCCTGTTTCGTAGGCCATCGCCAATCCGGAATCAACGCGCCAGCCCAGCGTGAGCCTTGCAAGGCATGGTGTGATTGGCCTTATATGGCTATAGTTGATTGACACTTTTTTCCGGAGCAGGCTGACGTGAGCATCGAGCGGCGGAATTTTCCGCAGTTCTTCATTACCGCCCCCTCGCCCTGCCCCTATCTCGCGGGCCGCGTGGAGCGAAAGGTATTCACCCATCTGGTCGGCCACGATGCGCGCAGCCTCAACACGCAGCTGAGCCAGGGTGGTTTCCGCCGAAGCCAGAACATCGCCTATCGGCCGGCCTGCGATGGCTGCACCGCTTGCGTGTCGGTGCGCGTGCCCGTCAACACCTTCGAGCTGACGCGCGGCTTCCGCCGCACGCTCAAGATCAACGCCGATGTCGATGCCACGGTCGTGAAGAGCGAGGCCACCTCGGAGCATTATTCCCTGTTCCGCGGCTACATCGACAGCCGCCACAGCGATGGCGGCATGGCCGACATGACGGTTCTCGACTTTTCAGCCATGGTTGATGACAACTTCGTCGATAGCAGACTTGTCGAGTACCGCGTGCACGACGTGATCGATCCAAATGGGCGACTGGTGGGCGCGGTGCTGATCGACATACTCGGCGACGGCGTTTCGATGATCTACAGCTTCTACGACCAAGAGGAAGCGAACCGTAGCCTGGGCACCTTCATGATTCTCGACAACATCGCACGCGTGCGCCGGCTTGGCCTGCCCTATCTCTACCTCGGCTATTGGGTTCGCGGATCGCGCAAGATGGACTACAAGTCTCGCTTCCTGCCGCAGGAGCGGCTCACGGCCGAAGGCTGGACGCTGCATCGCAGCAACACCGTATAATCACTTAGAAATAATTTGACCTTAGGGTAGATATAGTCTTGTGTAGGCGTGTTGGTTGCGTCTACTTGTGTGTTTAATGTCCTTTGATTCATCACCCTCCGGGCGGCAGATCGGTGCCGCCTTCATTCTGACCGCGTGCGGCGGGCTGCTCTTCACATTCGACCTGCCCTTGCTTCGCCTTTCGATGGCCGATCAATGGACCATGGTGTTCGTGCGTGGCATTCTGCTGTTCACCACACTGTCGCTCGGCTGGGTGGTGGCGCGGATGATGGGCGATCGTGCGCCCTTCCTGGCAGGCGCGGCGGGAATCGCCGTGGCCTGCACCAGCACACTGGGCAACATCTCCTATATTGGTGCCGTGGTGCACGCACCGGCGGCGAACGTGGTGTTCCTGATCGCGCTGACGCCGGTCATTGCCGCCTCACTTTCGCATTTGATCCTGGGCGAAAAGGTTCACGCCTACACTTGGGGCGCCACGATCCTGGCACTGTGCGGGGCAGCGCTGATCACCTCCCAGGGCATTGACAGCGGACATTGGGTTGGGGATGCGCTGGCCATCACCTCCGCCTTCTGTTCAGCCACCATCCTGACCATCATCCGGGCGACGGGGAGCAAGGTGGCCACCAGCCTTGCGCTGGGCAGCCTCGCCTCATCCCTTATCGCCGTGACCTTTTACCAGATCGCACCGGGAACCCTCCTCGGCACTGGCGCCTTCGGGATGCCCACCCTGCTCTGGCTTGGGCTCAACGGGCTCATCGTCATGCCGCTCGCAACGGTGTTGCTGGCCCGCGGCCCCCGCCTGCTGCCCTCGGCCGATGTCAGCATGTTCTTCATGCTGGAAACCATCCTGACACCGATCTGGACGTGGATGCTGTTCGCCGAAGTGCCGTCGCCACGGGTGCTGCTGGGAGGGATGCTGCTGATTCTCACGTTGCTGGCGCACAGCTGGTGGCGCCTGGCCGTTTCCCTTCGAAGACCAGCTGAATTGCCTGACGAGGGCAGATAATTTAGTTCGTGCCGGCTGCAATCGTTTAGACTTACTATACAAGATCTACCTATAATGTGATTGACGCTGCGTCGAGTTTGGTCAATCATTAACCGAGGCTTGAACTGCAGGGCTGCAAGAGCAGCCAGTCCTTTCGGGGGCCGTGTGGCTTGAAGTGTCGGGGTTAAGTGTATGTATGCGTTGAATGTTGGCCTTCAGGGCGTGCAGCCCCTCGGTGCCGAAACGGGCCTCGCGGACCCTCTCAGGACCGTGATGGCGATCTCGAACCTGATCGCCGCCGGCACGGAACAGGGCCTCAGCTTTCACATCTCCACTGACTTCGCCGGCCTGGCCCGGGAGCGCCGCCGCCTGCGCAACAGCGACGTCTCCCCCATGTTCGACCCGCAGGCCTGCCGCAGCCTGTCGGAGCGCGGCTTCTGGATGTCACTTGTGGACCGGGACGGCAACACGGTGGGGCTGCAGGCCTTCCGCCTGGACGATGCCGACCCGAACCTGGCCGAATGGGTGCTGGGCTGGATGATGGGCCTTTACGCCAGACGGCGCGAAATGATCGTGCCGCGCGCCGTGATGCCGCCGGAGCACTCGCTCTCGCACTTGATCCGTGGACGGATCGTCTATCACGGCGAATTGTGGATCGACAAGCATTGCAAGGTGGGCTTCCCGGTGTTTCCACGCGTCGGCATGCTGCTGGCCATGGTCAAGTGGCAGCCAGAGGCGATCTGGGCTCTCACCGGACAGTCCATGGCAACACGCGGCCATATGGTGCGCATGGGCTACGGCCACCTCGAGCAGAGCTTCCTGACCTGGGAATGGGAGCCGGACGGCGCCGAGCAGGCGGAATGGATCGGCGTGGCGTTGCGCCGGCACCTGGAATTCTCGATTGCCGAGTTGTCGTCGGCCTCGTCTACAGAGGCGAGATATCAACCTCTGCAAGCTCCGTAACGACGCGTACGCTTTTCCTGTTACGACCCTGCACCAGCGGCAGCACGACGCGCTGGTAGGGCACCCACACCACCTCGCCGCGCGCCGAGGCCATGGCCGCATAGATGTGATCGTAGTGCGGTTCGCCGGTCCGCGTCACCTGCGGATAGGCGCGGCTCACGGCCTCATCATAGGAGTGGCCGATGAGGCAGGGATAGGAAACCGGGTTCAATCCCCACAGCTTTGCGATGGTCGATTGCGGTCCGACGCGTGCCACACGGTAGCGATGCGATGAAGGGTCGTAGGCGCAGTCGATCGACACGTCCTCGCTTGCCGCATTGTCCTTCAATGCCCGTTGCAGGATCGGCGGCACGTTGCAGCCGCTCTCGGTTGCCTTTCGGATGTAGACGGTCTGCGACAAGTGCACATCACTCTTGTGGATGAGGTGGCGGATGCGGTCCGCCACCATCCATGGCTGCTCATGCCGCTCGTTGAACCAGCCTGCCGAATAGTACTGAAGATGATAAGGGCCGAAGGCACCCTGCAGCCACTCGGCCACGAAGAACAGCGAGGCCCAGTTACGCGAGAACATGCTCCAGCGAACGGTGGTGCCCTGCTCGCTCTCCACCATCTTCACGAAGCCGGTGCGCTGCAGCAGGTCACGCTCCTCGATCTGAGAGCAGCCCTCTGCAGCCGCCGGCGGCGGCACGATACGCCCCTCCAGCACCCAGTGAATGCACGACACCATACCCGTTCCGCTCCCTTCACATCTCGGTCAGGGACAATACACTGCGGGAGTTTAATACAACCTTAGCGAGCGCAAACGCTCTCAGGGCTAGTCGAGCGTAACCTTGTAGCGGCTCACGGCAAGCGCCATGACGACCACGAGCATCAAGCCCAGCACCGCGAGTTCCTCCGACATTTGTGCCGCTGTCGCGCCCTTGAGCATCACGCCGCGGACGATCCGCAGGAAGTGGGTGGTGGGGATGACCTCGCCGATCGCCTGGGCCCAGCCCGGCATGCCACGGAACGGGAAAGCGAAGCCCGACAGCAGGATCGACGGAAGCAGGAAGAACATCGACATCTGCATCGCCTGCAACTGGTTCTGCGAAACAGTGGAGAAGGCAAACCCGATGGCAAGATTGATGGTGATGAAGAGCAGCGTCGCCACCCCGAAGACGACATAGCTTCCCACAAACGGAACGCCGAACAGGAACTCCGCCGCGGTGATCACCACGAACACCTGAACCGCGCCGATGAGGATATATGGCGCGATCTTGCCGGCCATCACCTCGATCGGCTTGACCGGCATGGCGAGGAGGTTCTCCATCGTGCCGCGCTCGCGCTCACGCGTGACGGCAAGTGCCGTCATCATCACCATGGTCATGGTGAGAATGACGCCAAGCAATCCGGGCACGATGTTGTAGCGGGTGATGCCTTCGGGATTGTAGCGCCGGTGCAGCACGACCTCGACAGGTTGCTCGGCGGGGCGATGTGCGGCGAGTGGACCTGACAACTCGCGCGCCAGCGTCTGCGCCACGGCCTGGTTCACGGCATTCATGGCGGGGCCGGTGGTGGCGGGGTCGGTGGCGTCAGCCTCGACGGCAAGCTGGGGTTTCTCGCCGCGCACCAGCTTGCGCGTCAGGTCGGCCGGGATCGTGACCACGAACTGCACTTCGCCGCGCTGCAGCAGCTCATCGGCCTCGGCCTCCGTCGCCGCTTGCCGGGTGATGGCGAAGTATCCGGTGTTCTCCAGCGCACTGACCAGGCTGCGCGACAGCTGCGAATGCTCGGAGATGAGCACCGCAGTGGGCAGTCCCTTGGGATCGGCATTGATGGCAAATCCGAACAGCACCAGCTGCATGATGGGCATGGCGAACATCATGGCAAAGGTCGGCCTGTCACGCCGCAGCTGCAGCGCCTCCTTGACGATCATCGCCCACAGCCTTGCGAGGAAGTCGGTCACGCCGCCTCCAGCGCATTGTCGCGCGCCCGGCCCATCAGGTGGATAAAGACGTCCTCGAGGGTCGGAGAGGCCTCCTCCCAGTGCAGGGCCTCACCTCGATAGGGCGCGACCGCCGCCCACAGCGCGGCATTGTCAGGCCCGCAGACATGAAGCGTGGTGCCGAAGGCCGCCGCAGCCGTGATGCCCTCGATATCACGCAGCCGCGGTGCGAGACGGTCAGCCCCCGGCCCGGTGGCGACCAGCGCCGAGAGGCCGGAAGCTGCGATGATCTCATCCGCAGTGCCGCGCGCCATCAGCTTGCCGTAGGCGATATAGGCGATCTCGTGACAGCGCTCGGCCTCGTCCATGTAATGGGTGGAGACGAGCACGGTGATGCCCTCGGCTGCCAGCGCGTGGATTTCGTCCCAGAAGGCGCGGCGCGCCTTGGGGTCGACGCCGGCCGTCGGCTCATCGAGCAACAGCAGCTTGGGCTGGTGCAGAACGCAGGCCGCCAGTGCCAGCCGCTGCTTCCAGCCACCCGACAGCCCTCCCGTCAGCTGATGCTGACGCGTGGCAAGGCCGAGGCGCTGGAGCGCGGCATCGACCACCTCGCGAAGATTGCGCAGGCGGTAAAGCCGGCCAACGAACTCGAGGTTCTGGCGGATGGTGAGGTCTTCGTAGAGACCGAAGCGCTGTGTCATGTAACCAGCCTGCGCCTTGATGGCATCACGCTCGGTGATGATGTCATGCCCGAGGCACCGGCCCTCGCCGCCATCCGGCGTGAGCAGCCCACAGATCATCCGCAGCGTCGTGGTCTTGCCCGAGCCATTGGGACCGAGGAAGCCGCAGATGCGGCCCGGCATGATGCACAGATCGACGTGATCGACGACGGTGCGACTGCCATAGCGCTTCACCAGGCCGCGCACGTCGATGGCCGGCACCGTCACGACAGTGGCTCCACCTCGATGGGAAGGCCGGGGCGAAGCTGCGTATCAGGCGCTTCGGGTCGGGCCTCGACGAGGTAGACGAGCTTGGCGCGCGCGCCCTCGGAATAGATGACGGGGGGCGTGTATTCGGGCTGGCTCGCCACGCGGGAAATGGTGGCACGACCGGGTGTGCCACAGCCGTCACAGCGATAGGTGATGAGCGTGCCAGGCCGGGCCTTCGCCAGCACTGCCTCCGGCACGAAGAAGCGCAGGTTCACGTCGCCGGGCGCGAGCAGCGAGACGACAGGCTGGCCCGCGGCCACCCATTCGCCCGTCTTGAAGAACACATCATCCACATCGGCTGTGGCGGGCGCAACGGGCGACAGGTTCTTCAACTTGTCACGCGCTGCGGCAAGCTGGGCCTCGGCCTCGGCGGCGCGCGCAGCGGCAGCACCGATCTCCGGGGAACGCGCGGGCAGTGCAGCCACCTTCTCGGAGGCGCTCAATTCGGCAAGGCGCGATTCAAAATGGTTCACCTGCTCCTGTGCCTGGTCGAGGCGCGACTGCGCCGCGGTTCCGCTGCTGGCGAGCGTCGATGCGCGCTGCAGTTCCTTGTGCGCCAGTGCAAGCGAGGCACGGGCCTGGCCGATCTGGGCGCGGATCACCGCGATCTCCTCCTCGCGCTTGCCGGTCAGCAGGTTCTGGTGTGTGGCACTTGCGGTGGCGAGGGCCGCCTCGGCACGCGCTACCTCTGCCTGGGCCTGCGCCGGGTCGAGTGCGAACAGGACCTCGCCGGTGTTCACTGCGTGCCCCTTGATGGCCTTCACGGCAGTGATGCGACCGGCCTGCGGTGCGCCGATCAGCATGGTTTCACCCTCGACGTAGCCGAGGTAACCCGACTGCCCCGGCGGCTGCGGCAGCCAGCGGTCACGATAAAGGAACGCCGTGACGGCGAGCGCCACCAGCAGCAGCGGAATGACGAGCCGTCTCATGCGGAAATGCCCTTGAGAAAAATGTCGACGTGCTGCGCGGCCAGCGCCTCGATGTCGAGTGGTTCGGCGCCGATCGGCTGCAGAACCGTTTTCCAGATGGCGGCAAGCAGCATGGGGGCGATCATCGCCTTCACCGCCAGCTCTGGATCAATGGCGCGGAATTCGCCGCGGGCCATACCGCGGCGAAGCAGGTCCTCGAACAGGGGCAAGCCCTGGCGGATCACGCTATCGAGATAGAGCCTGCCGATGTCAGGGTGCGCCCGGCTCTCCGAAATCACGACCTTGAGCAGTTCGGGAAACCGCGTATCGCGCAGTTGCCGCGCCATGAAGGTGAGAATGGTGGAAAGCAGCGGACCCACAGGTCCCTGGTGCTGCTCCGCTATGCCACGCGCCACGCTGACATTGGCACCTGCCATCTCGTTCACCAGCGCCTGCAGCAGGGACATCTTGTCCTTGAAGTACAGATAGACGCCCGCCTTGCTGATGCCGGCGCGGCGGGCGACATCTTCCATGCGGGTGGCGGAAAACCCCTTCTCGGCAAAGAGATCGAGCGCCGCCGCGAGGATTTCGGCTGGGCGGGCCCCCGGGCGCCGGGGTTTTTGATTTATTTCTGAATGGTCAGTCATAACGAGTTTAACTAACCCGACGGTCACAACGAGTCAAGCACCCCTAGTCCGAAAGTTTGGGAGGTGGAAGGCGGCCAAGTACGATGGCCTTGCCCCGATCAATGCGGATGATAATGCCCTCGCCAGGCCTCGGAGTTTCACCTGTGAGGGCGGAAATGTTGACCTGATGCGAGACCACCACCATGGCGCCCGGCCCGTCCCACCTGCCCAGAACGTCAAGCGCGGCAACGGTCGCCGCAGCCTCATCCTGGCGGTTGCCGAAGAAGGAGTTGAAGGCAGGCTCTTTGAGAGCCCGGCCGGGAAAGGCCAACTCGGCAGTATCGCGGGCCCGGCACCATTGGGAGGACAGAACCAGTCCGACGGCGATGCCTCGCCTGGCGAACTCAGCGCCAATGGCTACTGCCTCTTGCCTACCACGCGAATCGAGATTGCGCTGGGTCGAACAGTCGTCCAGCGAGAAACCAGAAGGATCCCCCACCCCGGGCGCGTGGGCGTGTCGGAACAGCACGATCGCGCCGGGTTCCTTCAGCAACTCCCATGGCGCATCGTCCGCCCGGGCCGTGGCCTGGGGCAGAAGCAGCAAGGCAAGCAGCAGCAGGACTCGCGTGAACATGAACTCACCTACGCGCCCAGGCCCCGAGGGGTTCAGCCGGCAAGGACGCGTTCGTAACGATTGATTTCGGGCAGCTTGAGAGACCGCTACACCCCTAGCTGCCTACCACAGGAATGGCTTCCTTGCCCATCTACAGTGTCCTGGACGTGGGCCTGGCACCCTCAGGAACGGGGAACCAGCTCTTGGGCATGACGGTGGAGGCCGGAGCCCCCCGATCCTCACCCGAACTTGTTCCGCGACGGGAAGCCCTTGGGCGGAAGCCTGCCGGCCTGCGCCCTCTCGCCAATCCATTCCTTCAGGTCGGTGACCACGAAGTTGCGGCCCGACGAGTCGGTCCAGCTCAGCCCTTCCTTCAGCCTGAAGGCGCGGGCATCGCTCAGGCCGCCGTCCTTGAACTTCTGCAGGCGCACGCCCTTGCCGCGCGACATCTCCGGAACCTCGCCGATCTTGAAGATGATCATTTTGCGGTTCTCGCCGATGGTGGCGACGTGGGTTGCGTCCTCCGGCACCACGACGCAGACGCAGGCCTCGACCGGCGCCTTGACGTTCAGCACCTGCTTGCCCTTGCGGGTATTCGCCACGCAGTCGTCTTCCGGCACGATGAAGCCGTCGCCCTCGGTGGAGGCCAGAAGGCGCTTCGTTCCCGGCACATGCACGAAAAGCGAAACGATGGAATCCGCCGCATCGAGATCGCACAGCAGGCGCACCGGTTCACCGTGGCCACGGCCGCCAGGCAGCTTGCCCACGTCCAGCGTGAAGAACTTGCCGGACGAGGAAAACAGCATCACCTTGTCGGTGGACATGGCGTGGAAGGTGAACTCGCCCTTGTCACCATCCTTGTAGGTGAGACCGGAGACGTCTTCCATGTGGCCCTTCATGGTGCGGATCCAGCCCTTTTCGGAGCAGACCACCGTGACGGGCTCCTTCTCGATCATCGACTGCTCGAGTTCGAGGTCGATCTCGGGGGCCTCTGAGAAGTCCGTGCGGCGGCGGCCTAGCGGCGTCTTCTTGGAGAACTTCTCCTTCACGGCCTTGATCTCTTCCGAGATCGTCGTCCACTGATCATCGTCGGACTTCAGCAGCGCATTCAGCGCCTTCTGCTCCCTGGTGAGCTTCTGGTGCTCGCCACGAATTTCCATCTCCTCCAGCTTGCGGAGCGCGCGCAGGCGCATGTTGAGGATGGCCTCGGCCTGGTTGTCGGTGAGCTTGAAGCGCGCCATCAGCGCGGACTTCGGCTCATCCTCCTCGCGGATGATGCGGATCACCTCGTCGAGGTTCAGGTAGGCGACGAGATAGCCTTCGAGGATCTCGAGGCGGCGGGCGATCTCGCCCAAGCGGAAATTTGACCGGCGGACGAGAACATCCTTGCGGTGGTCCAGCCACTCGCGCAGCACCTGCCTGAGGCTCATAACCTTCGGCACCTTGCCGTGGCTGAGCACGTTCATGTTGAGCGGGATACGGGCCTCGAGTTCCGTGTTGCGGAACATCTGCTCCATCATCAGCGTCGGGTCCACCGTGCGGTTTTTTGGCTCCAGCACGACGCGCACGTCCTCGGCGGATTCATCGCGCACGTCGGCGAGCAACGGCAGCTTCTTGGCGGTCAGGAGCTCGGCGATCTTCTCGATCAGGCGGCTCTTCTGCACCAGATAGGGAATTTCGGTCACGACGATCTGCCACATGCCGCGCGGCAGTTCCTCCACGCTCCAGCGGGCGCGCACGCGGAAACCGCCGCGGCCGGTCTTGTAGGCCTCGAGGATCGAGGCGCGGTCATCGATGATGATGCCGCCCGTGGGGAAGTCGGGGCCCTGAACGAGCTGGGCGATCTTCTCGTCCGTCGCGTTGGGCGTCTTGATGAGGTGCAGCGCCGCGTCGCAAAGCTCGGCCGCATTGTGCGGCGGGATGGATGTCGCCATGCCGACCGCGATGCCGGAGGAACCGTTTGCGAGGAGGTTCGGGAAGGCGCCCGGCAGCACCACGGGCTCCTGCACGGAGCCATCATAGTTGGGGCGGAAGTCGACGGTGTCCTCGTCGAGGCCTTCAAGCAGCAGCTTCGCCACTTCCGTCATGCGCGCTTCAGTGTAGCGATAGGCGGCGGCAGAATCGCCATCGATGTTACCGAAGTTGCCCTGCCCGTCGACGAGCGGGTAGCGGGACGAGAAGTCCTGTGCGAGGCGGACGAGCGCGTCATAGATAGACTGGTCGCCATGCGGGTGATAGCCGCCCATCACGTCGCCGACGATCTTGGCGGATTTCTTGAAGGCCGAATTCGGGTCGAGCCGCAAGATCTGCATCACGTGCAGCAGGCGGCGGTGCACTGGCTTCAGGCCGTCGCGCACGTCGGGCAGCGCGCGGTGCATGATGGTCGACAGCGCATAGGCGAGATAACGCTCCTCAAGGGCCTCCTTGAGGTCGATCTTCTCGATGTCGCGCGGGCCTTGCGGCGGGGGAACGTGCTTGCTCATGATTCGGCGCTTATAGCATTTTCGTCTGGAGGAATTGAATGAGGGCTCAGACCTTCACCACCGAAACCTTGACGATGGGCTTCTTGCCCCAGGTCAGGTCGGCTGCGCGGCGCACCGAGGTGCGGATGGTTTCGGCGAGCTGGTTCACGTCTTTGCGGCGTGGCTTTGGCGTGGAGCCGAAGGCGCGCTCTGCGGCATCCAGCAGTTCGCCGTCGAGGCCTGCCGGAATGCCGTCGGTGATGAGTTCGATGTCGGCGGCGAGCTCTGCCTTGTTGTCGATCACCACCGAGACGAAGATGATGCCGACATGGGAGAGCTTGCGGCGCTGCTTCGCGGGGCCATCCTCTGACGGCACGATGAGCTTGCCATCGACATGCAGCCTTCCGCAGGGCGCCTCGTCGATGTCCGCCAGCGGGCCGGGGGCAAGCCTGGTGATGGTGCCGTCCTGCGGGATCAGCACGTCGCGGATGCCCTTCGACTCGGCGAACAGCTTGTGGGCGCGCAGGTGGCGCGGCTCGCCATGCATGGGGATCAGCGCTTTCGGCTTCACCCAGTCATAAAGCAGTGCGAGTTCGCCCTGGCGCGGGTGGCCGGAGGAATGGACGAGGTCGTCGTCGCCCGTTACCATATCGATGTCGAGTTCTGCCAGATTGTTGAGAACGCGGCTCACTTCCTTCTCGTTGCCGGGAATGGTCTTGGACGAGAAGATCACGAGGTCGCCCGGTTCCAGCGAGATGTGCGGGTGCTGGTCCTCGGCGATGCGAGCGATGGCCGCGCGCGGCTCGCCCTGGCTGCCAGTGCACAGCAGCATCACCTTGTCCGGGGGCAGATAGCCAAACTCCTCCTGGTCCAGCAGACGGCCGGCATCATTCAGCATGCCGCACAGGCGCGCGGCCTCGATGGTGTTGCGCATGGCGCGGCCGGCAATGACTACCTCGCGGCCCGTGGCGCGCGCGGCGCGGATCGCCGTGGCGATACGGTCGAGATGGGACGCGAAGGTGGTGATGGCGACGCGGCCCGTGGCCTGCTTGACGATCTCGGTGATGCGCTCGGCCACATCCTTCTCGGAAGGCGAATGGCCCTCGCGCAGCACATTGGTGGAATCGCAGACGAGCACGTCCACGCCCTTGGCGCCAATCTCGCGCAGGCGCTTCTCGTCCATGCCCTGGCCGAGCACCGGGGTGCGGTCGATCTTCCAGTCACCCGAGTGCAGCACCCTGCCCTGATCCGTCTCGATGAGCAGCGCAGTGGGCTCCGGGATCGAATGGGTGACGGAGACCATCTCGAGGCCGAAGGGGCCGAGCTTGAACTTGGAGCCAACAGGCATGACCTTCACCGGCACCTGATCGTCGAGGCCTGCTTCCTTCAGCTTCAGCGCCAGGATTTGCGCCGCAAAGGGCGTGCAGTAGACGGGGCATTCGAGCTGCGGCCACAACCAGGCAACCGCACCGAG
>JBEARP010000067.1:0-12195 GCA_041163105.1 Pseudomonadota bacterium | reverse complement strand
CCCTGATGCCGGTCGTTGAATCGAGGGCACCCGTTGGCTCGTCGCAGAGCAGCACGTCGGGCCGCTTGGCGATGGCGCGGGCAATGGCCACGCGCTGCTGCTCGCCGCCCGAGAGCTGTGCGGGAAAATGGTCCATCCGCGCATCGAGCCCAACCATGGCCAGCGCCTGCTCTGGCCGCATCGGATCGCGAGCGATTTCGGTCACGAGCCTGACATTCTCCAGTGCGGTGAGGCTGGGGACGAGGTTGTAGAACTGGAAGATGAAGCCGACATGGTCGCGACGGTAGCGGGTCAGTCCCGCCTCGCTGGCACGTATCAGATCGTGATCGCGGAACCATGCCTCGCCCGAACTCGCTCGGTCGAGGCCCCCGATGATGTTGAGGAAGGTCGACTTGCCCGAACCCGATGGCCCGAGGATGACGACGAACTCACGTTCCGCTGCGGTGAAGTTCACGCCGCGCAGTGCCTGCACCTCCACATCGCCGGTGCGATAGGTCTTGCACAGTCCCTCGATGCGGAAGACGGGCGGCTGAGGATCTCCCATGCCTGCCTCTTAGCACGATGGCGCCCTGTTCAGAATTGACGGCGATCAACAATGGCCGCACGTCCGCCGCCACTCAATGGGCAGCGCTTCAATAGAAACCGTGACATGAGCCTCGTTAGGCTTTTGAAGCTTTTGGTGAGAAATGGCGTACCGGACAAGATTAAGGTGGGAACTGGACGCTACTGCTAAGTCTCTGAGTTTATGAGGTTATGGTCATGGCGCCACGCGAATGAGAGAGCGAGGGATCCGTCGTCCTCTTTGCTGGCGCTGACGTCACTCGGATGAGAGATCTCTCTACTGAGTTTCATGAGATGTTCAGAAAATACCCTGTTACGACTGTTGTTCGCCACAAAGGCGTCAGGGCCGGAAATCTGTCAGTCAGGCAATTGGGATAATCATGCTCAAGGGTCATGCACAGGCGCGCATACTGTTGCCAAACAATCTCGTCTAGCGCTTTCTCAAGGTGTGCCGATGTCGATGACCACATTCCCGAGTGTCCCCTGGAAGGGGAAGGGTGTCTTGTAGTCCTCGGTAACTGACGAGACCGTATCCATCCCGACGTCGAAGGGCTCCACACCATAGCGGAATGGTACCGTGTGTTGCACTTCGGCGATGGCGACTTCCCTGCTGTTGACCAACAGGCGCATTGTAGCGGGCTTGCCCGGCCCAAGCTCCTTTGGCATGACCTCGGCGCGGATCACCGACTTGCCGGGGGGCAAGGGTTCGAGCGACTGCGCCGTTGAATGCTCGATGTCAAAATAGTTGTAGTGGAAAGCAGGTTTTCCATCCTTCACATAAAGGGACCATCCGGAAATAATTCCGCCGATCGCGGCGATCACGCCATCGCTTGCTCCAGCACCCACTTCCACCTCCGCCGTTATGGTGAATGGAACGCCATGAGTGTTGAGGAACGCGCCCTCGCCGATACCCGACACGCCGGGCCTGTAGTCGAAGCGCGTCACCCCGGTGAGCGGGTTTGGCCGCAGAGTTGTGTCAAAACGTGCGCCGAGCCGGTCGTCGAGCGGCAGCACGTGGTACTTCCGCGCCTCCGCGAGAAATGCCTGCTGCATCTCCTTTAACTTCGTGGGGCGCTTCGCCGCCAGGTTATCAGCCTGGCTGAAATCATTTTCTATGTCGTAGAGTTCCCACTGGTCGGAGGCGAAGTCTCCCGATGAGGCCCCGGTTTCCCATGGCAGCCTGCCGTGCCGGGCGGCGGCCATCCATCCGTCCTTGTAGATGGCGCGGTTGCCGAGCATTTCGAAGTACTGGACCGTCCGGTGGGACGGCGCCTTGGGATGGTCGAAGGAGTAGAGCATGCTCAACCCTTCCATCGGCTTCTGCACCACGCCGTTGACCATCCCCGGCTGCGGCAGCCCGGCCGCCGCCAAAACCGTGGGCGCGATGTCGATGACGTGGTGGAACTGCGTTCTGAAGCCGGTCCGTGACTTCAAGCCTCTAGGCCAAGTCACGATCAGGCCGTTGCGCGTGCCGCCGAAATGCGAGGCCACCTGCTTCGCCCACTGGAAGGGTGTATTGGCAGCCCAGGCCCAACCGACGGGCACATGAGCGTCGGTGCGCGGCCCGCCGATCTCGTCGAACTTGGCAATAAGACCTGGAAGGCCCAGCTGGATACCGTTGACGCTGGCCACCTCGCTCACAGTTCCCTCAAGTCCGCCTTCTGCGGAGGCGCCATTGTCGCCGACAATGTATAAGACCAGCGTGTTGTCCATCTCTCCCGAGGCTTCGAGCGTGCTGATCAGCCGGCCCACCTGTTCGTCAGCCTGGTCGAGGAAGCCGGAGTAATTCTCCATCAGCCGGCGGTAGATCTTCTTTGCCTCCTCAGGCTGGTTATCCCAGGCCGGAATTTCGGGCGGGCGCGGGGTTAGCTTCGCATCGGCCGGCACGACCCCCATTTCCTTCTGCCGGGCGAAGGTCTCCTGACGGTAACTGTCCCAGCCCGCGTCGAAGCGGCCCTTGTATTTCTCCCGATAGGGGGCCGGCACCTGGTGCGGCGCATGAATGGCCCCCGTCGAGAAATAGAGCAACCACGGCTTCTGTGGGTTGGTGGCGTTCACCCGATGGAGCCAGCCAATCGCTTCGTCAGTAAGGTCAGTGGTCAGGTAATAGCCCTGCTCTGGGGATTTCGGTTGCACGACCGGCGTCGTATTGCGGTAGAGCACCGGGTAGTACTGGTGCGTCTCGCCGTTCATGAAACCGTAGAAATAGTCGAAGCCCCAAGTACGGCCCGTGGGCCAGCGATCAAAGGGGCCGGCGGGGCTGATCTCGGTATCAGGCGTGTTGTGCCACTTCCCGAAGGCCGCTGTGGTATAGCCGTTGAGTCGCAGGATCTCCGGGAGTGCGGCCGCGGAGCCGGGTACGATCCCGGTATAGCCGGGATAACCCGTTCCCATTTCGGTGACGACGCCAGTGGCCACGCTGTGGTGGTTGCGCCCGGTCAGCAGTGCGGCGCGGGTGGGCGAGCACAATGCAGTTGTGTGGAAGCGCGTGTACCGAATGCCCTCCGTCGCGAGCTTGTCCATAGTGGGAGTTTCGACGGCGCCGCCGAAGGCTCCTGCATGTCCGAAACCCGTATCGTCGAGCAGGATGATCAGCACGTTGGGTGCCCCCGCCGGCGCTTCGATGGAGCGAGGAAAATCGGGCGTCGATTGCTTGAAGCTTTCCGCGATCTTGCCCTTGAAGGCAGGGTCGGGCACGGGCAGCACGGTGCGGTCCACGGCCTCGGCAGCCCGGCTGGTTCCCGCTGCGGCAAAGATCATGCCCGCGAGGGCTGCAATCCTGAAAATGTCCTGCTTCATGTTGTGATCTTCCAGTTGTCTTGGTCCGGAAGGAAGGATCCCGTGGCCCGACGGTATCAAATGCCGCCGCTTGCTTTCTGCCCCAGAGTTGAAGTCATTTCGGAAATACACACAGAAATATCGAAAAAAATATTTTACAGCGGCGTATTTTGTTAAATGGAGATTTGAGTCAGCTTAAGTTCTCTTTGCGAAAATAAACTGTGTGTGCTCGTAGCTATAGGAGGTTCGAGATGACGCGTGTTTGTCGCATCGCCATGGGTCTTGTGCTGTCGACGATCATGATTTCGGGGTCAAGTCTCGCTGGGACAAAGCCGCCGACCGGCGCGCCTGATGCCACGGTGAACATCTCAGGCGAGCAGTTGCCTCCACCGCCGCTACCCTTTGGTGGCGTGATCAGGAAACGCGGCAGTGAGTCCACGCCCTGGTGGCCGCCGCGGGTTGTGCCGCCCAAAGGGGCCCCCAACGTGTTGCTGATCCTCACGGACGATCAGGGTTATGGCGTCTATGACAGTTTCGGCGGTGTCATCCCGGGACCCGCGCTGGCCTCAATTGCCGCGGAGGGCCTGCGCTATACCCAGTTCCATTCCACCGCGCTGTGCTCGCCCACGCGCGCAGCACTCCTTACCGGGCGCAACCATCACTCGGCGGGCTTCGGCCTCGTCTCTGAAGGCTCTACCGGCTTCCCCGGGTATGACAGCGTGATCCCGCTTGAGAAGGCCACCATCGCCTCCACGCTCCGCCAGCATGGCTATGCCACTGCCTGGTTCGGCAAGAACCACAACACGCCCACCTATCAGCAGAGTGAAGCAGGTCCGTTTGACCAGTGGCCCCAAGGCCTCGGCTTCGATCGCTTCTACGGCTTCATGAGCGGCGAGACTGACCAGTGGGCTCCCTATCTCTTCGAGGGTCACAAACAGATCTTCCCCTTCGCTGACAAGCCCGGCTGGAACCTGACGACCGCCATGGCCGACGAGGCCATCGGCTATCTCCGTCAGATCGATGCCGCAGCACCTGGCCAGCCCTTCTTCATCCACTATGCCCCAGGCGGCACGCATTCCCCGCACCAGCCGACCCAGGAGTGGATCGACAAGATCCACGCACTCCATCTCTTCGACAATGGCTGGAACGCGCTGCGCGAGACGATCTTTGCTAACCAGAAGCGCCTCGGCGTCATCCCGCAGAATGCAGTGCTGACGTCGTGGCCCGACAGCCTGCCCAAGTGGGAGAGCCTCACGGCCGAACAGCAGAAGCTCTATGTCAGGCAGGCCGAGGTCTTCGCGGCCTATGCCGCGTACACCGACCACGAGATCGGCCGCGTGATCCAGGAGATCAAGGACGAGGGCAAGTTCGACAACACCCTCGTCATCTACATTGTCGGCGACAACGGCACGAGTGCCGAGGGCACGATGACCGGCGCCTTCAATACCTATGCCGGTTACAACGGCATGACCGAAGTTCCGCTCGCAGTAAACATGGCGCATTATGATCGCTGGGGTCAGCCCGGCACCTCGCCGCACATGGCGGTGCCGTGGGCCTGGGCCTTCGACACGCCTTTCAAGTGGACGAAGCAGGTCGCCTCGCATTTCGGTGGCACCCGCCAGGGCTTGGCCATCTCATGGCCCCAAGGGATCACCGACAAGGGTGGCATCCGCTACCAGTTCCACCACATGATCGACATCGTGCCGACCATTCTCAAAATTGCCCGCATCAAGGCGCCGAGCCAAGTGAACGGCATCCCGCAGGCGCCCATAGAGGGCGTGAGCATGACATACAGTTTCCCCGAGGCCAATGCGCAGGTGCCCTCGCACCGCCACACGCAGTATTTCGAGATGGGCGGCTATCGCGGCATCTATCACGACGGCTGGTATGCGGCGACCACGCCGCCCATCACACCCTGGTCGCCCGTGCTCGGGGTCAGGCTCCCCGACGTGGTCACGGGCTACAATTGGGAACTCTATGATCTCCGCAAGGACTTCACCCAGGCCAATGACCTGGCTGCCAAGCGGCCGAAGAAGCTGAAGGAGATGCAAACGATCTTCGATCGAGAGGCCCGCAAATATCAGGTCTATCCGCTCGACAATCGCGCCTTCGTGCGATTCAACACGCCGCGCCCCAGCGCCACGGCAGGACGAGACGAATTCGTCTATCGCAACGAAGTAGCCGGCATTCCCGCGGCCAACGCTCCGCAGATCCTCGGCCGCAGCTTCACCATCACCGCCGACATAGAGACGCCTGCAAACGTCGAGGGCATGCTGGCCACCCAGGGAGGAGAGATGGGCGGCTACGCGTTCTATATCCTCGGCGGCAGGCCGATTTTTTCCTACAACTTGCTCGCCATGAAGCGCACGAAGTGGGTTGGGCCCGTGCTTACACCGGGCCAACACCAAATCATATTCGAATTTTCCTACAAGGGCCCGGGCTACGGCCAGAGTGGCAAAGGTGTGCTCAGCGTCGACGGTCGGCAAGTTGACAGCCGGGATATTGATCGCACTATCCCCTTTCTCATGCCCTTCGACGAGACCTTTGACGTCGGCATCGACACCCGGACGGCTGTGAATGAAGATTACAAGGTACCCTTCGCCTTCAATGGCAAGATTGACCGCCTCAGTTTCAAGATGAAACCACACTAGGCGCCGTCAGTTGGCGCGTAAGAGTCTTGAGAGTGGATGCCCGCTGCCAGACACTCCACAATCCAATCGCCAAAGGCACGATGCCGAAGGAAAAGCCAGGGAGAACCCCAAAGATAGTGTCAACCGAAAGCGCGCATTTCAATTTGAAAATTCTCGTCTTTGTATTGTGGGTCACAACGGGTATCGCGTGATTTCAATACGTCAGGCCTTTGGCGCACCCGACAGGATTCGAACTGGTCGATCTCATACAGAATTAGGAAGCGGAGTAGTCCGCCCAAGCCTTCATGAGTTCTCGGCGCTTTTCGAAGAGGTCTGACCGCCGGTAGGCACGTTCCACCGCGCTCTCGATGATATGGGCCAAGGCCTGCTCAGCCACCTCTCGGGCAAATCCTGTCTCTTCCGAAGCCCAGTCTCTGAATGCTGACCTGAAGCCGTGGACCGTGAAGGGCTGCTTCAGCCGGCGCATCACCATCGTCATGGACATGACCGACAGCGGTCGTCCTGGCTTTGCCCCCGGGAACACGTAGTCGCCAGTCTTGGTCTCCCCTAGAAGCCTGGCAATATCGAGGGCGCGCCCCTGAAGAGGGATGCGGTGCTCCCGTCCGGCCTTCATGCGATCAGGCGGTATGGTCCAAATGCCCTCCTTGAGGTCGAGTTCCTGCCATTTGGCTCCCAGGACTTCGCCTGACCGGGCTGCTGTCATGATGCAGAATTCGAGTGCTATTGCCGAGACTGAGCCGAGGTCCCGCAACCTTTTGACGAAGGAGGGAACGTCCTTGTGCGGCATGGCCTTGTGGTGGCCGCGGGTAAGCCGCTTCCGGGGCGGCAGAATATGGTCCAAATGCCCCCGCCAGCGGGCGGGGTTCTCTCCTGTGCGCCAGCCCTTGGCTCTGGCATAGTCCAGTATCTTCTCAAGCCGCATTCTGACACGTGAGGCCGTCTCGGGGATGCGCTGCCAGAGGGGCTTCAGCACCTTGAGCACGTCCGCGACCTCGACTTCATCGATCCGAAGCTTCAGGAGGGGGCCGCAATACTGGGCGATGGTGTTCTCCCACTGCTGCGTGTGCTTGGCGTTCTTCCAGGTCGGCCTGAAGCTCTCCATGACCTCCCGAGCGGCCTCTCCGAAGGTGGGGGCCTCGCGGTCCACCCTCAGGCTCCGGGGGTCGGTGCCGGCGGCCAGGGCTTCCCGGTAGACGGCTCCCTGCCGCCGGGCGGTCGCCAGCGGGACACTGAGCACACTACCCAGACCCAATTCGCGCTGTTTGCCATTCAGGCGATACATGAAGACCCAGGACTTGGCGCCTGTCCGGGAGACCAGAAGGTAGAGGTTGCCGCCATCCGCATGGCGCCCGGGCTTCGAAATAGAAGCGACGAGCGTTGGATTGAGCCGATTGAGGGACTTTGCCATTCCAAGCACTCCTAGCAGAGCTCCTAGCAGCGTTCTAGGATTGCCGTGGACTGGAGTAGATGCCGATGGACACATTGGTCCATTCAAACCCACAATACCATGGAAATCGGAACGGCTTCGGATCTATATGGACCATAGTATGGCGGACTTCTCTTCCGCCATTTCCGCTCATCAGAAAATCGCTGATCAAGCCGCGCCCAAGGGTTCCGGAAACCCGGGGGCGGGCTGGGTTTCGATCATCCTGACAGGGTTTCGCCCCGTCGGTCCGTTCTGAAGATCCGGAGCGCGAGGAAGGCCTGGTGGAGCGAAGGGGGATCGAACCCCTGACCTCGGCATTGCGAACGCCGCGCTCTCCCAACTGAGCTACCGCCCCTTTTCAAGGCTGTGTCCACAGGCGGCTGGGCTTCTAATCCCTGGCCGGGACAGCGTCAAGCTTGCTTGGAGGCGCGCCCGCGCCTACATCTGCACGAAACATGCAAGAGGCTGCCGCGTCCACCATGATGCCCGTGAACCCGATCCTGTGGCTCGTCCATACCGTCATCGACATCTACTTCTGGATCATCCTGGCGATGGTCGTCATGAGCTGGCTCATCGCCTTCGGCATCATCAACCGCTCCAACCCTTATGTGCGCCAGATCGGCTACGCGCTTGACCGCCTGACGGAACCGCTGCTGCGGCCCATCCGCCGCGTCCTGCCGGACCTGGGCGGCATCGACATTTCGCCCATCGTCCTGCTGATCGGCCTGCAGTTCCTGGGCATCCTCGTGGACAACATCTTCTTCAGCCTCGGCTGGGCGTGACCTCGCCGCTCCGCCCCGGCAAGGGCGGTGTGCTGCTCTTGGTCCGGGTCACCCCGAAGTCGTCGCGCGACGAGGTGGCGGGGCTGCACGTGGCCTCCGACGGCGCGGTGTCGCTGGCCGTGAAGGTCACGGCGGTGCCGGACAAGGGCCGCGCCAACAAGGCGGTTATCGAAACCCTCGCCAAGGCCTGCCGGATGCCCAAATCCGCCTTCGAACTCGTTTCGGGCGAGACGGACCGCACCAAGACCATACTGGTTACTGGAAATCCCGCGGCACTTGAGGCATTGATTGCCGGGAAAGTGAATGCAGGGAAGGAAAATTGAATATGGCGAAAGTTATTGACGGCAAGGCCTTTGCTGAAGGCCTCAGGGGGCGGATCGCCAAGGCCGTGGCCAGCCTCAAGGAAAAGCATGGCCTCACCCCCGGCCTCGCGGTGGTGCTGGTGGGCGAGGACCCGGCCTCCAAGGTCTATGTGGCCAACAAGGCCAAGCAGACGGTCGAAGTCGGCATGAACTCCTGGGAGCACAAGCTGCCTGCAGAGACGCCCGAGAAGGACGTTCTCGCCCTCGTCGAGAAGCTCAACAACGACCCCGCCGTGCACGGCATCCTCGTCCAGTTGCCGCTGCCCAGGCACATCGACTCCACCAAGGTGCTGAGCGCCATCTCACCAGCAAAGGACGTCGACGGTTTCCACGTCGTCAACGTCGGCAAGCTGTCGACCGGACAGGACTCGCTGGTGCCCTGCACACCGACGGGCTCCGTGATGCTGGCCAAGGACGTGCTGGGCTCGCTCGACGGGCTGGAAGCCGTGGTGATCGGCCGCTCCAACATCGTCGGCAAGCCGGTGGCGCAGCTGCTGCTGGCCGAGAACTGCACCGTCACCATCGCGCATTCGAAGACCAAGGACCTGCCCGGTGTCGTGCGCCGCGCCGACCTCGTCATCGCCGCCGTTGGCCGCCCCGAGATGGTGAAGGGCGACTGGCTGAAGCCGGGCGCCACGGTCATCGACGTCGGCATCAACCGCATCGAGCGTGACGGCAAGGGCAAGCTGGTGGGCGACTGCGACTATGCCTCCTGCGAGAAGGTGGCGGGCGCCATCACGCCGGTTCCCGGCGGCGTCGGCCCCATGACCATCGCCTGCCTGCTCTACAACACCGTGAAGGCGGCCTGCGCCGCAAAGGGCATCGAACAGCCCGCCATGTGATGGCCTTGCCCGACGGGCGTCATGCGGCGAAGGCCGGCATGGCGCTCGTCGGCCATCACTTGGCTTGCTTCAGCACGTCCACATATTTGGCGATCGCCGCAGCCGTGGGCGAGAACAGCTGGCGATAATAGAGCAGTGTCGTGATGGCCAGCGTTGCGGCGATGCAAGCATATGGACCGGCGAACAGGAACATGGCGGCGACCGCGTAGTAATAGCCGCGGATGCCGGTGTTGATGGAGCGCACCGCCTCCGTCAGCACCACCGCCGACTGCTCGCCCATGACGCGCGCCTCGACCGAATCCGCCCTCGTTGACTGCAGTCCGCCGAGCATGGCGAAGGTGTAGGCCATCTTGCGCAGCGCATAGGTGAAGGAGAAGAAACACTGCGCAAGGATGGCCGCGAGCAGAAACACGCAGAGCGTGAACAGCTGCAGCGACATGGTGTGGTCGATGAAAGCCAGCCCGCGCGTCAGGTTGAAGACGCTGTTGACGTTGGCCAGCGCCCCCACGAGGCCCGCCAGCACCAGAAGCGTGCCTGAGCCGAAATAGGAAATGGAGTTCGAGATGTGGCCGAGCAGGATGGCATCGAAGACGCGATGCTCGCGATCGGTGGATTGGTGCACCTTAAGCCACCGCATGCGCACGGCGTGAAGCTGAGAATTGAGCGAACCCCGGCCGAGCATGCCGAGGATTGGCGTGTAGAAACCCCACAGCGCCAGGATCAACACGATCGCAGAGGCATGTGTGAGGTCGAAATCCTGCGGAAGATAGGCCAGCAGCATGCTCATTGCGGCTTGTGCATCTCCTTGATCTCGGTCGTCCTGATCTCGGGCACGCGCTCCAGCGTGTAGTTCAGGTTGAATGCCGATTGCGCCATGAACACCGGGTCGCCGTCAAGGTCGGTGGCGATGGAGAAGCGGTTGGCGGTGATGAACTCGTCGAGCTTCTTCGGGTCGTCGCAGCTAATCCAGCGCATCACCTCATAGCGTGACGGCTCGAAGCTGGCGGGCACGCCATATTCGTTGGCGAGACGATCCGCGAGCACGTCCAGCTGCAGCGCGCCGACGACACCGACGATGGCCGGAGAACCATCAGCCGGGATGAAGAGTTGAACAACGCCCTCTTCCGCCAGCTGCTCCAGCGCCTCGCGCAGCTTCTTGGCTTTCATCGGGTCGCCGAGCTTCACGCGGCGCAGGATTTCCGGCGCGAAGCTGGGCACGCCGGTGAACACCACGTCCTCGCCTTCCGTCAGCGTATCGCCGATGCGGAGAAGGCCGTGGTTGGGAATGCCGACGACATCGCCCGCGAAGGCCTCGTCCGCAATCGAGCGGTCCTGCGCGAAGAAGAACTGCGGCGCGTTGAGCGCAACCATCTTGCCGGTGCGCACGAGCTTGGCTTTCATGCCGCGCGTGAGCTTGCCCGAGGCGAGACGCATGAAGGCGATGCGGTCCCTGTGGTTCGGGTCCATGTTGGCCTGGATCTTGAAGACGATGCCCGTCATCTTCGGCTCTGTCGCATGCACCACGCGGCCTGCGGCCTGCTGGTCACGCGGCGGCGGGGCATAGGCGATGAGGGCCTCGAGCAAATCACGCACGCCGAAGTTCTTCAGCGCCGAACCGAAATAGACGGGCGAGAGATGGCCTTCGAGGAAGGCTTGGCGGTTGAAGCTGGTGCACAGGTCCTTCACCAGGTCGATCTCGTCGCGCCACTTGGCGAAGGTGTCAGGCCTGACCAGCGTGGGGATCAGCGGATCGTCCGGGCCGGAAACGGGGACGCCTTCCGGGTCCTGCTCGATCTGGCGGACGCGCGGGGAGTTGAGGTCATAGGTGCCGGCGAATTCCTTGCCCTCGCCGATGGGCCAGACCATGGGGGCAACACTGAGCGCCAGGCCCTTCTCGATCTCGTCGAGCAGGTCCAGCGGGTCGCGCGCCTCGCGGTCCATCTTGTTGACGAAGGTGATGATGGGGATATCGCGCAGCCGGCAGATTTCGAACAGTTTGCGCGTGCGCGCCTCGATGCCCTTGGCGGCGTCGATGACCATGACGGCGGCATCGACCGCGGTGAGGGTGCGGTAGGTGTCTTCCGAGAAGTCCTCGTGGCCCGGCGTGTCGAGCAGGTTGAAGACGGTGCCTTCATACTCGAAGGTCATGACCGAGGTGACGACCGAGATGCCGCGGGCGCGCTCGATCGACATCCAGTCGGAGCGGGTGCGGCGGCGGTCGCCCTTGGCGCGCACCTGTCCGGCCAGCTGGATGGCGCCGCCGAACAGCAGCAGCTTTTCCGTCAATGTGGTCTTGCCGGCGTCCGGGTGGGAGATGATGGCGAAGGTGCGCCGGCGCGCCACTTCCTGTTCGAGCGGGTTGGTCACGGAAAACCTGACGTTTGAAGAGTTGAGGGCTTCCTAGACGGGTTTGGCGGGCTGGTAAAGCTTGCCGAAATCGCGCCTTCGTGGCAGTTGAGGGGCCGGGGGAAAAGCCATGACGGAACTGGCACTTGTGGGCGATATCGGAGGCACCAATTCGCGCTTCGGGCTGGTCGAGCCCGGAACCACGCGGGTGGCCGAGGTCGCCGTCCAGAAGAACGACAATTTCGCCTCGCTGGAAGACTCGATCGCGGCCTACGTGAAGGCCAAGGGCGTTTCGGGGCTGGCGGGGGCGGCGATCGCGGTCGCAGGGCCCGTCGAAGGCGAGGTGGTGCACCTCACCAACCGCAACTGGAGCTTCACCCGCGAGTCCCTCAGGAAGGCAGCGGACGCGCGTCAATTCCGCCTGCTCAATGATTTCGAGGCCCTTGC
>JBEARP010000066.1:0-22661 GCA_041163105.1 Pseudomonadota bacterium | reverse complement strand
AGGGAGAAATTGGAGCGGGCGAGGCGAATCGAACGCCCGACCCTAACCTTGGCAAGGTTATGCTCTACCCCTGAGCTACGCCCGCTTCCATGGCCTGACCGGCAACCGCCGATGGGTGGGCGCCTTATTGCCTAACTCGCCGGCAAATGCAAGAACAAGATCATCTCAATCTTTCACAAGGGAAATTTGGCCGCCATGCCCGCGACCCGCGAAGACCTTTTTGCCCGTTTCAAGGACCTCGGGATCGAGGCCCAGACCCGTGACCATGCCCCCGTCTACACCGTGGAGGAGGCCCAGGCCCTGCGGGGAGAGATCCCCGGTGGGCACTGCAAGAACCTGTTTCTGAAGGACGACAAGGGCAATATCTGGCTGATCGTCTGTCTGGAGGAGGCGCAGGTCGACCTGAAGGCCGCCCCGGCCAAGATCGGGTCGCGGCGGCTGTCTTTCGGCAAGCCGGACCTACTGAAGGAGGTCCTGGGCGTCGAACCGGGCTCGGTCACGCCCTTCGGGCTGATCAATGACACGGAAAAGCGCGTTAACGTTGTGCTGGACGCCGCGATGATGGCGCATGAGCTTGTGAATTACCATCCGCTGGAAAACACTGCGACCACCACCATCCGATCCCGTGACCTGGTCGCCTTCATCCGCTCCTGCGGGCATGAACCCAGGGTGGTGGCGGTGGCCTGACCGCCCCGTCATTGAAAAGAAGTGTGGTTTGCTCCACATAGGGGGCAGTGACAGGATCGAAGGGCATTCCCATGAGCATGATATTCGGCGATCAGCCCACCGGCGGCCCCGCCCCGACCGCGGCGGGTGACCTCATCAAGGACTCCAACACCCAGAACTTCATGCGCGATGTCATCGAACCCTCGCGCCAGCAGCCGGTGATCGTCGATTTTTGGGCGCCTTGGTGCGGACCCTGCAAGCAACTCGGCCCCGCCCTCGAGAAGGTGGTGCGCGAGGCCGGCGGCAAGGTGCGCATGGTGAAGATCAATGTGGACGAGAACCAGCCGCTCGCCCAGCAGATGCGCATCCAGTCGATTCCCGCCGTCTATGCCTTCGTCAATGGCCAGCCTGTCGATGGCTTCATGGGCGCGCTCCCTGAGAGCCAGATCAAGCAGTTCGTGGACCGCCTCGGCGGCCAGGGCAGCATGGCGGAGGAGATCGAGGCGGTGCTCGGCGATGCCCGGGCGCTGGTCGACCAGAAGGATTATCAGCATGCCGCGCAGCTGTTTGCGCAGTTGCTGCAGGTCGACCGCGAGAATGCCGGCGCCATCGCCGGTCTCGTGCGCTGCGAGATCGCCCATGGCGATCTCGAGAATGCCCAGAAGACGCTTGCCCTGGTTCCGCCCGCGAAGGCGAATGACCCTGAGGTTCTGAGCGTCAAGGCGCAGCTCGATCTGGCGCTGAACCCGGTGGACGTTTCGGAGATCGGGACGTTGAAGGCGCAGGTGGAGAAGAGCCCGGACGACTTCCAGGCGCGCCTCGACCTTGCGGTGCTGCTCAACGGCGCTGATGAGCGCGAAGCGGCAACCGACCAGCTGATCTACATCATCAAGAAGATGCGGGCCTGGAACGATGAGGCGGCACGAAAGCAACTGGTGAAATTCTTCGAGGCCTGGGGGCCGAAAGATGAATTCACGCTGGCCGGCCGTCGCAAGCTCTCTTCGGTTCTGTTCTCGTAGGTCATGATGGGACTTTTTGATCGCTACCGACGCCCCGATGACCTGCCGCAGGGCATTCCGGTGTTTCCGCTGGCCGGCGCGCTGCTGCTGCCGCGTGCCGATCTGCCGCTCAACATCTTCGAGCCGCGCTATCTGGCGATGGTCGATCATGCGATGTCCACAGATCGGCTGATCGGCATGATCCAGCCGGATGCAGGCGATGAGGCTGGCGAGGTTCCTGCCTTGATGAAGGTCGGCTGCGTGGGCCGGATCACGTCATGGTCGGAGACGCCCGACGACAGGATGCTCGTCACCCTCACCGGGGTGAGCCGCTTCCTTGTCGTCGACGAACTCGATACCGACACGCCATTCCGCCAGGTGATCGCCAACTACCACCCCTTCGCCGCTGATCTCGCGACCGGGGCCGGTGAGGCGGAGGTCAACCGGCCAGCACTGCTCAAGGTGTTCCGCGACTATCTCGACGCTAACAACATGAGCGCTGACTGGAAGGAGGTGGGCTCGGCGCCCACCGAGGTTCTGGTCAATACGCTTTCGCTGCTCGCTCCCTATCCGCCACAGGAGAAGCAGGCTCTGCTCGAGGCACCTGATCTCAAGACGCGCGCCGACGTGCTGGTGGCGTTGACGGAGATGGCGCTGGGCAAGACCGGAAAGGGCGCGAAGCCGCGCCTTCAATAGGACTGACATGGCTGACATCCGCACCAATCCGCGTCTTCTCGAATTGCTCGTCTGTCCCGTCACCAAGACGCGGCTGCAATATGATGCCGAGAAGCAGGAGTTGATCTCGCGCGCCGCAGGGTTGGCCTATCCGATCCGCGACGGCATTCCGATCATGCTCGCCGACGAGGCCCGCGAGATCAACCGTGAGTGAACCCTGGCCGGATGAGTTGCGGCTTGCTGCCGACGGCGCCGCGCTGAACGTGCGCTTCGACACGGGAGAACAGGTGGCGCTGCCGGCGGAGTATCTGCGGGTGGAAAGTCCCAGTGCCGAAGTGAAGGGCCATGGGCCGGGTCAGGAGCAACTGGTCTGGGGCAAGCGCAACGTGAAGATCAGCCGGCTCGAGCCGGTGGGAAGCTATGCCGTGCGCATCATCTTCGATGACGGGCATTCGACCGGGCTCTTCACCTGGCCCTATCTCCTGAAGCTCGGCCGTGAGCGGGAGACGATCTGGCAGGGCTATCTGGACAAGATCGCCGCAGCGGGCTTCAGCCGCTAGACCTTTTCACCGCGCAGCAGCCGCGGCAGGTTGCCTGACGCGCCCGCGGCTTCCGACACGAACATCGACTTCAGGCCGCCCATGCGGTTCACCGCAAGGAGACCAGCACGGCGCAGCAGCGTCAGCACCGGGTTGGTGTTGGCGAAAAGCCGGTTCATGCCGTCCATCATGGCGCCCGTTGCGACGGTGTCGAAGCGGCGCCACTGGGTATAGCGGTCGAGCACTGCCTCGCTGCCGATGTCGAGCCCGAGGGACGCCGCATCATGAATGCAGTCGGCAAGCGCCGCGACATCGCGGAGGCCGAGGTTGAAGCCCAGTCCCGCCAAGGGATGCAGCACATGCGCGGCATCGCCCACGAGAGCAAGGCGTGGCGCCGTGAAGGTTTCAGCGAGATACATCGCCAGCGGATAGCCGTGGCGACCGGAGATCAGCTTCACCTCGCCCAGATGATCGCCGAAGCGCAGCTTCAGCTCCTGCTCGAACTCTTGCATCGGCAGCGCCAGCATGCGCTGGGCCGCCTCGGTCCGCTCTGACCAGACCAGCGACGAGCGGTTGCCGGGCAAAGGCAGGATGGCGAAGGGGCCCGACGGCGTGAAGTGTTCTTCCGCTCGGCCATTGTGGGCAAGCTCGTGTTCAACGGTGGCGACAAGCCCCATCTGGTCATAGGGCCAGCCGATGAGCTTGATCCCCGCGGCCTCGCGGGCGGGCGAGTTGCGGCCATCGGCTGCGACGATCAGCGAAGCGCGGAGTTGCGTGCCGTCGGCCAGCGTCACGGCGGCGAGGCCGGGTCCGAAATGATAGTGCTGCACAGCCTGGCCCACGCAGAAGCGGATGTGCGGCGATTTCTCTGCCTCCGCCAGCATGGCGCCATAGAGGAAGCGGTTCTCGATCATGTGTGATGAGGGGCCGCCCTTCATGTCCTCCGCGCCGAATTGCAGCAACACGGGGCGGGCGCCACCGGGGATGGCGCTGTCGGTGACGATGATTTCGCCCATCGCCTGCGCGTGCTGCGACACCTCCCGCCAGATCCCGAGGGATTCGAACATGCGCCGCGCGGCGGCGGTGATTGCCGAGGCGCGCCCGTCGAAGGCGTTGCTGGAAAAGGCGCGCGGGTCCTTCACGTCGACCACCACCACGTCCAGTGGACGCTTCACATGGTTGCCGGCCAGTGCCAGCGCGGCGGCAAGGCCGTTGAGCGCCGCTCCGATGACGATGATGTCGTGGGATTTTGTCATGAACCTGTTTTGCCTGATTTACCGGGGAAGGACAGGCGGTGCAGCGTCGCGGACTGATGCTCTAAATTAGGCAATATGAAGGGTGACCAAGTCAACTGCTTAATTAATCATCAGTCCTTGGACGTGATGACTCAATTTTCACCTCCAGATTCAAGCGCTTAGCTGCAGCGCACAAGTGGCATGATTCTTGTGATGCGTCCCCTAGTCCAAGAAACGGGGGTGTGCATGAAATTTATAATTGCAGTGATCAAGCCATTCAAGCTCGAGGAGGTCCGCGAGGCGCTCGGCGCCCTCGGCATCCAGGGCATTACGGTGACGGAAGTGCGTGGCCATGGCCGCCAGCGTGGCCACACCGAATTCTATCGCGGTGCCGAATACACTGTGAGCTTCGTTCCCAAGGTGAAGCTCGAACTCGCGGTGGATGAGCACATGGCCGACAAGGTCATCGAAACCATCCAGACCGCCGGGCAGACCGGCCAGATCGGCGACGGAAAGATCTTCGTCCTGCCGCTCGAACAGGCCGTCCGCATCCGCACCGGCGAGTCCGGCGCGGCGGCACTCTAATTCATGTATCGAGGGAGCTTTTCAATGTCGTTTCCGACTTTCACCAAGAGGCTTGCGCTCGTCGTTGCCGGCCTCGGCCTGACGCCGCTGCTTGCCACCGCTGCCAATGCCGCGGCCACCGTCAACAAAGGTGACACCACCTGGATGCTTGTCGCCACCTCGATGGTGGTGCTGATGACCATTCCCGGCCTGGCGCTGTTCTATGGCGGCCTCGTCCGCGCCAAGAACGTGCTGTCGGTGCTGATGCAAGTGCTGACGATCTTCGCCGTCATCTCGATCCTCTGGGTGATCTACGGCTATTCCGTTGCCTTCACCAGCAATGCCAGTGCCGGGCTCAATCCCTTCTTCGGCGGGTTTGGCAAGCTCATGCTGGCGGGCGTCACGCCAGCCACCGAGGTTGGCACCTTCTCGAAGGAAACCAACATTCCCGAACTGGCCTTCGTCATCTTCCAGATGACCTTCGCCTGCATCACGCCCGCGCTCATCATCGGTGCATTCGCCGAGCGGATGAAGTTCTCGGCGGTGCTGCTGTTCATGGTGCTGTGGTTCACCTTCGCCTATCTGCCCATGGCCCACATGGTGTGGTTCTGGGCCGGCCCGGATGCCTACACGCTGTCGGCCGACAACCTGGGGCTCATCAGCTCGATCGTCGGCGAAGACAAGGCAAAGCAGTTGCTCGATGCGCTGGCTGCCGCCACCACCGATGATGCGAAGGCCGCCGTGCTCGGCGAGTATGCTGCGCTGGTGAATGCCGGCAACGGCTATCTCTTCAACCTCGGCGCCCTCGACTTTGCCGGTGGCACGGTGGTTCACATCAATGCCGGTGTCGCGGGCCTGATCTGCGCCATCTTCCTCGGCAAGCGCGTGGGCTATGGCCGTGATCCCATCACGCCCCATAACCTCACCTTCATGCTGACGGGCGTCGGCCTGCTGCTCTTCGGCTGGTATGGCTTCAACGCCGGCTCCAGCCTCGAAGCGAATGGCCTGACGGCGCTGATCATCCTCAACACCACGGTTGCCGCAAGCGCGGCAGCACTCGCGTGGACCGCTGGCGAGTGGGTCTTCCGTGGTCATCCGAGCTTGCTCGGCGGTGCCTCCGGAATGATCGCGGGGCTGGTCGCCATCACCCCGGCCTGCGGCTTCGTGGGACCGGGTGGGGCGATCCTCATCGGCCTTGCGGCTGGCTTCCTCTGCCTCTGGGCAGTGGTCGTGCTCAAGTCCAAGTTCGGCTATGACGACTCGCTGGACGTGTTCGGCGTCCATGGCGTCGGCGGCATCCTCGGTGCCCTGCTCACCGGCATATTCGTCAACCCGGCCCTGGGTGGCACCGGCGTGACGGACTATCTGGCTGCCGGCACCACGGTTGCGACTGCGGCCTACTCCTTCGGTACCCAGATGTATGCGCAGGTCATGGCGGTGATCATCGCCGTCATCTGGACGTCGGTGGTGTCGATCGTCGCGCTGTTGATCTGCAAGGCCGCGTTCGGCCTGCGCGTCAAGGAGCAGGAGGAGCGCGAAGGCCTCGATCTCGTCGACCACGGCGAACGCGCCTACAACTGACGGAACCGGACCTGAACCATCGCACCCGGCGGGGCCATGCCCCGCCGGGTTTATTATTGGAATTCTTAAACCGGGCCTTAACCACGACCCGTCCAGAATGGCCTTAACGATGTGTTAGGGCCGGAGGATAACCTCCCCGGCGGAGGCGTTTCCGATGGCGTATCAACCGTCCTACGATACCGACGACAGTGCGGTCCCCGCCGCCGTCAGGATTTTCTTAAAGCGGCGCCTGTTCGAGGTGGCCGGCATCGTGCTGTTCCTCTGCCTCATTGCCGCCAGCGTGTCGCTGGCCTCATGGTCGGTGGACGATCCCTCGCTCAACCATGCACTTGACCGGGCCGCGCGCAACTGGCTCGGCTATCCGGGTGCTGTCATTGCCGACGAGTTGATGCAGTTTTTCGGCCTCGGCGTCCTCGTGCTGCTCGCCATTCCCATGCGCTGGGCGGTCGGCTTCCTCGCGCATGAAGGCCTTCCGCGTCCGCTGCGCCAATGCTTCACCTGGATCTGCTGCACGCTTGCCGCCAGCGCCACCTTGTCGGCCATGCCCGTACCCGGCAACTGGTCCCTCACCTCCGGCCTCGGCGGAAACGCCGGCGACGTCATCCACAATCTGCTCATGATGGTGCTGTCGATCGCCATCACCGGCTGGCTTCCCAACCTGATCACCGGACTGCTGATGCTGGCGCTGATGCTCTTCTTCGGGCTCCGGGCGCTGGGCGTGAGCCGCGCTGCGGCGATTGAACAGGCCGCAGCCGCCCCAGGACGCAGCCGCAAGGTGCTGAGCGCCACGGCTGGCGGAATCGGCAAGATATTGAATCATTCCCGGGACCTCTGGTCGCGCTGGCGCGAGCTTCGCCGCGCCGAGGCCCAGTTCGAACAGCTGGGAGACGAGGACGACATCATCCGCCGCCTCGCACCTCAGGCAGACACACCACGTCGTGGGCGTCAGGCGGCTCGGATCGAGCCTGTCCTCAGCGCCCGCCGTGCCGCTCCTCCCGTGGACCATCCCGAGGAGACGGAGGACTATCTGGAAGAAGAGCCCCTCGAGGAGGATGGCTACGAAGCTGAACCTGCTTTTGAGGAAGTCGAGGAGGACCACTACGAGGAGGACGACGCTCCGGCCCCGAAGGTCACCCGCACGCACAAGCCGCTGAAGCAGGGCAAGCGCCTCAAGAAGGACATGCAGCCGGGCTTGGGCTTCGGCGCGGCTGAGGAATATGCGCTGCCGCCCCTCACCCTGCTGGCCGAGCCGAAGCGCGTCGGCAAGCCCGCCGAACTCTCCGATGAGGCACTTGAGCAGAATGCCCGCATGCTGGAGGGCGTTCTCGACGACTTCGGCGTGAAGGGACAGATTCTCAAGGTGCGGCCGGGCCCGGTCGTGACGCTCTATGAACTTGAGCCTGCGCCCGGCATCAAGTCGTCACGCGTGATCTCGCTTGCCGATGACATCGCCCGCTCGATGAGCGCCATCTCGGCGCGCGTCGCGGTGGTGCAGGGCCGCAACGCCATCGGCATTGAGCTTCCGAATGCCAAGCGCGAGACGGTGTTCCTGCGCGAGATGCTGGGCTCCGAGGCGTTCGAGAAGTCCAACCTCAACCTGGCGATCGCACTCGGCAAGAACATCGGTGGCGAGCCGGTGTTCGCCGATCTCGCACGCATGCCGCATCTGCTGATCGCCGGCACCACTGGCTCCGGCAAGTCCGTCGGCATCAACACCATGATCCTGTCACTGCTCTACCGGCTACCGCCGGAGCGCTGCAAGCTGATCATGATCGATCCCAAGATGCTGGAACTGTCGGTCTACGAAGGAATTCCGCATCTGCTCGCTCCCGTCGTCACCGATCCGCGCAAGGCCGTGGTGGCCCTCAAGTGGGCGGTGCGCGAGATGGAGGAGCGCTATCGCAAGATGTCGAAGGTCGGCGTGCGCAACATCGATGGCTACAATGCGCGCATGAAGCTGGCGGCCCAGAAGGGCGAGGAGCTGCATCGCACGGTCCAGACCGGCTTCGATCCCGAGACCGGCGAGCCCGTCTTCGAGAAGGAGGCAATGGACCTCTCGCCCATGCCATACATCGTCGTCATCATCGACGAGATGGCGGATCTCATGATGGTGGCAGGCAAGGACATTGAAGGGGCCGTGCAGCGTCTCGCACAGATGGCCCGCGCCGCCGGCATCCATGTGGTCATGGCAACGCAGCGCCCGTCGGTCGATGTCATCACCGGCACCATCAAGGCCAATTTCCCCACCCGCATTTCCTTCCAAGTGACCTCAAAGATCGACAGCCGCACCATTCTGGGCGAGCAGGGTGCGGAGCAGCTGCTCGGCCAGGGCGACATGCTGTTCATGGCCGGCGGTGGGCGCATCTCGCGCCTGCATGGCCCCTTCGTGGCCGATGACGAGGTCGAGAAGATCGTCAGCTTCCTCAAGGAGCAGGGCGCCCCGCAATATGTGGAAGCTGTCACCGAGGAGCCGGAGGACGGCAGCTTCGGCGAGGGCGGCGGCATGGGCGGCGAAGGCGGAGGCTCGGGCGACGACCTTTATGACCAGGCGGTCCAGGTGGTGTTGCGCGACAAGAAGGTCTCGACTTCCTATGTGCAGCGTCGCCTGCAGATCGGCTACAACAAGGCCGCAAGCCTCATTGAGCGCATGGAGCGGGAAGGGCTCATCTCCGCTGCCAATGCCACCGGAAAGCGCGAAATCCTGGTGCCGGGCGACAGCGCCCGGGCCTGACATTTCCGTTATGTCCGGTGCTTGCCTCAAAATCGGCCCGTTCTTGCGGATAAGCCTGCCATGGCATAGAAGTCCGGGCGATTTCCCAAGCCCCAATCCGGAAAGATCAGGATGAACAGTCTCTTGCAGCTCACGCGCCGTGCCTTCCTGGGAGTGGCTTTCGCCGCTGTTGCGGCCCTGCCTGCCGCAGCCGCCGAACCCTTGAAGCTCAGCCCCGAGCAAGAGACCGCCGTCAATGCGATTTCGGATTATCTCAATAGCTTCAAGACCCTGCAGGGCGAGTTCACGCAGATCAGCCCCAAGGGCAACATGTCGCAAGGGGTTTTCTATATCGCCAAGCCCGGCAAGATGCGCTTCGAGTATGCGCCGCCCAACCCGTTCCTGATCGTGTCGGACGGCACCTGGCTCACCATCAAGAACGTCAAGAAGGAAAAGGGCGACCAGTTCCCCCTCTCCCAGACGCCGCTGCGCCTGGTGCTTGGCAACAAGGTGGACATCGTCAAGGATACCAGCGTCCTGGATTACCAGGATCAGGACGGGATCCTCACGGTCACCGTCGAGGACAAGAAGAACACGCTCGGCAGCGGCCAGCTGACCCTGGTGTTCGACCAGACCCGCAAGGTGCTGCAGCAGTGGATCGTGATCGATGGCAAGGGCCGCAAGACCACCGTGTCGCTCGAGAACCTGCAGGCCGGCATCGAGCCTGATCCCAAGCTGTTCGTCGTGAAGATCAAGCGCGACAGCAAGAACGGCCCCTAGAACAAAGCACTAGCACTGGCCGGTGCTGAATTCTCCCTGGGGGCGGGGCTGCCCTGATTGCGGCTTGCGGTCGCACTGGACCTGCTCCATCCTCTGATCGTTATGGAGGGGGGCCGTATGGATCCAATCGCCGTGAACGTTCTTATGGACCCCGACGCCGGCACGATTGCACAGGCCCGCGCCCTGAACGACCGGCTGCGGTCCGATTTTCCGCAAGGCTTCGCCTTCGACAGCAACCACGCGCCACATGTGACGCTGGTGCAATGCTTCATCGACCGCGAGAAGCTCGCGGAGGCAGCGCGTTCTGCCTCCGTGGCGCTACAGGCAGCTGGCCCGGTGAACTGGCAGAGCAAGGCGACTGGCCTCTACGCCCTGAGCGATGGCAAGCTCGGCCTTGCTGGCATCGTCATCGCACCGACCGACGATTTCCGGCGGGTGCAGCTCAGGGTCATTGAGGCGATCTCTCCCTTCATCACCCCGGAGGGAACGGCGGCGGCCTTCGCGCCGCGCCTCGACGGCGGTGCGATCGGCCAGGCGACGGTCGACTATGTCAAGGGCTTCATCGCTGCGAGCACAGGGCCGAACTACAATGCGCACCTCACCGTGGGCATTGGCACCAACGGCTTCATCGATGCGCTGAAGGCGGAGCCCTTCAAGAGTTTTCCGGTTCAGGCTGTCTCGCTAAGCCTGTACCAGCTTGGCGACTATGGCGTCGCACAGAGAAAGCTTCATCATCTCCATGACTGCTGACATGACAACTGATCCGCTGCCGTCGTGGAATGATTGCGCGGCAAAGCGCGCCATCCTGGCGTTTCTGGCGCGCGTGACGGATGACGCCTCGCCGGACTTCGTGCCGCTTCCGGAGCGCGTCGCGGTGTTCGACAATGACGGCACGCTGTGGCCGGAAAACCCGATCCCGTTCCAGGCGGCCTTCGGCTTCGACACATTGCGCCGGCGCGTCGATGACGAGCCTGCGCTTGGCGACTCAGCCATGGTGCAGGCCGCCCTGGCAGGTGACCTCGGCGTGTTGATGGAGAATGGCTACGCCGGGCTGGGAGAGGTGATCGCCCTGACACATGCGGAGGTGACCGCCGATGCCTTTCGCGACACGGTGGAGGCCTGGCTGGCAACGGCGCGGCATCCGCGCTTCGGGCGGCGCTATGACGACCTCACCTATCAGCCGATGCAGGAACTGCTGCGGGTTCTCGAACAAGCGGGCTTCAAGAACTTCATCGTGTCGGGCGGCGGTGCGGACTTCATGCGGGCGTGGGTGGAGCGCGTCTATGGCATTCCGCACGAGCGTGTGGTGGGCTCGACCGGGCGGGCATCCTTCGAGATGCGCGACGGCGTGCCGGTGCTGACAAAGTCGCTGGAGCACCTCTTCGTCAACGACAAGCACGCCAAGCCGGCGGGCATCCACCAGTTCATCGGCAGGCGCCCCGTGATCTGCTGCGGCAACAGCGATGGCGACCATGCGATGCTGCAGTACACCACCATCAGCAACCCGCGCCCGAGCTTCGGCCTCATCGTCCACCATACTGACGGCGAGCGTGAATATGCCTATGACGCGGTGACGAAGAGCACGGGAAAGCTGGTCGCCGCACTGGCCGAGGCGCCAGCGCGCGGCTGGCACGTGGTGGACATGAAGCGGGACTGGAAAACCGTGTTTGGGGACACGGACTCCTGACGGCTTGCCAGCCGCGCATCACTGCGGCTAAGGCAGGGGCATGAGCCTCAAACTCGCGACATGGAACATCAACTCGGTCCGGCTTCGCATCGGGCTGGTCACCAAGCTTCTCGAAGGCTGGCAGCCGGACGTGCTGTGCCTGCAGGAAACCAAGTGCCCGCAAGGCCAGTTTCCCTCAGGCCCCATCCGGGACGCGGGCTACGAGCATATCGCCGAGTTCGGCCAGAAGGGCTATCACGGCGTCGCCATCGTTTCCAAGCGACCCTTCCTCGCGCAGTCGACCAAGCCGTTCTGCGGCAAGGATGACTGCCGCCACATCTCGGTGACGGTTGCCGGCAAGAAGCCCGTCACCATTCACAATCTCTATGTGCCGGCGGGCGGTGACGAGCCGGACCCCAAGATCAACGAGAAATTCGCCCACAAGCTCCAGTTCATCGATGAGCTCGAGGCATGGTTCGGCAAGGGCTGCGTGCCCAAGGGCCATGAAGGCATCCTGGTGGGCGATCTCAACATCGCGCCGCTCGAGCATGACGTCTGGTCGCACAAGGACCTGCTCAAGGTGGTCAGCCACACGCCCATCGAGACCGAAGGCCTGCTGCGCATCCAGCAGAAGGGCAAGTGGGTGGACCTGATGCGCCAGCACGTGCCGGCAGAAAAGAAGCTCTACACCTGGTGGAGCTATCGCGCGCGGGACTGGGAAACGAGTGATCGCGGCCGCAGGCTCGACCACATCTGGTCCACGGCAGGGATCGCTCCTGCCTGCAAGAAGATCGAGATCCTGAAGGAAGCGCGTGGCTGGCAGCAGCCATCCGACCACGTGCCGGTGATGGCGAGCTTCACGGCCGCCTGAACTGGTCAGATGCCCTTGAAGGAGCGCGCCTTCTCGAACTTCTGGCGCGTCACGTCCAGCTCACCCATCACACCGTCAAGGCGGCGCGCCAGAACGCCGAAGACTGCTGTGCCGAATTCGGGAAACTCCCGCGCCACCCGCATGAACAGGTCACGGTCGATGCGCGCTGTCGAAACCGGCTCCATCGCGGTGGCGGTCACCGAATAGGGCCGGTCGCCGATCATTGCCACCTCGCCCAGCAGCGCCCCCGGCCCTGCGGAGCCGAGGGGGCCTGCCTCGGTCGACGACAGCCGAGCCTCGCCGCTGAGCACGAGGAAGGCCGCCATGCCCTTGTTGCCCTGACGGATCACGAAGTCGCCCGCCGAGAAGTTCTGGCGCACGGCGGAAAAGGCCAGAAGCTGCAGATGTACGGCCTCGCACTCCGAAAAGATCGGAATGCTCCGCAAAGTCTCAACGTCCGCCCTTACACTCATCTCATCCCGGTCCAGCCAATGCCATTTGGAGGGCATCGCGCCATTTCGCACGTGGTGTTTATGCTTGTCCGTTTACATGAGGCCGGGCGCCACGCCAAGCTCATGGGACGAGCTTGTAGCCGCCCCCCTCGGTGACCAGGATTTCGGCGTGGGAGGGGTCGCGCTCGATCTTCTGGCGCAGCCGGTAGACATGCGTTTCAAGGGTATGGGTCGTCACACCGGCATTGTAGCCCCAGACGTCCTGCAGCAGCACGTCGCGGCCGACGATCTGCTCGCCAGAGCGAAGCAGGAACTTGATGATTGCGGTTTCCTTCTCGGTCAGTCGGATCTTGCGGTTGTCGTCGCGCAAGAGCAGCTTCGCCGAGGGCTTGAAGGTGTAGGGGCCGACCTTGAAGGTGGCATCCTCGCTGTGCTCGTGCTGGCGCAGATGCGCCCTGATGCGGGCCAGCAGCACGGCAAAGCGAAAGGGCTTGGTCACATAGTCATTCGCCCCGGCATCGAGACCCAGGATCGTATCGGCCTCGGAGGACTGCGCGGTGAGCAGGATCACCGGGCCCTTGTAGCCATTCTTGCGGATGATCTTGCAGGCCTCGCGGCCGTCCATGTCGGGGAGGTTCACGTCGAGGATGACCAGGTCCGCATGGTCCGCCTTGATGGCCTTGATGCCGGCGGCTGCGGTGGCGGCCTCGGTCACCGCGAATTCGTCGTGCAGGGAGAATTGTTCGGTCAGCGTCTCGCGCAGCATGTCGTCGTCATCGACGATGATGATTTTCTTGGTGCCGCTCATCGCTACCTCTGTGCCCGGAAGTCTTTGAAATTGCTTGCTCCCATGCTGTTCAATGTTAGGGTGTTACGTGGCCTTTTCAAGGCCAAACCACCGGAAAAACCGCCTCGTGAAAAGAACTGTCCAGACCGTCCACGTCCTCACCCGCAACGCCAGGGCGACAACCGGCCTCCTGAAGGTCGGGGAGATGACCTTTCCCTGCTCGATCGGCCGGTCTGGCAAGAGCTGCCTCAAGCGCGAAGGCGACGGCGCAAGCCCGCGTGGCGCATGGCAGGTGCGCCGCCTGTTCTACCGCGCCGACAAGGGACTGCCGCCACGCACCGGCCTTCAGGCGCAAGCCATGCGGGATCACGACGGCTGGTGCGAAACGGTGGGTGACCGCAACTACAACCGCCTCGTCCGCATCCCCTATGCCACCTCGCACGAGACGATGAAGCGGCCGGACCACCTCTATGACATCGTGGTGGAGCTCTCGCACAACGAGCGGCCGCGGGTGCAGGGGCATGGCAGTGCGGTGTTCTTCCACCTCCGCCAGCCGGACGGCGGGCCGACGGCGGGCTGCGTTGCCGTGTCGATGCGCGACATGCGCACCATCCTCGGCCTGATCGGCCCGAAGACCAAAATCCGGATCTAGCGCGCCCCGAAGATCGCCGAGCCCACCCGCACATGGGTGGCCCCGCAGGCGATGGCGGAGGCATAGTCACCGCTCATGCCCATCGAAAGCTCGCTGATGCCGTTGCGCCCCGCGATTTCCGCCAGCAGGGTGAAATGAGGCTTCGGGTCTTCCTCGGCGGGCGGGATGCACATGAGGCCTGATATCTCGAGGCCATGGACCTCGCGGCATTCGCGCAGGAAGGCATCCGCCTGATCGGGGTCGACCCCGGCCTTCTGTGGTTCGCGGCCGGTGTTGACCTGCACGAAAAGCTTCAGGGGCTTGGCCTGCCTGCGCATTTCCTTGCCGATGGCCTCGGCGATCTTGGGCCGGTCGACGGTGTGGATGGCGTCGAACAGCTGCACGGCCTCCGCCGCCTTGTTGGATTGCAAGGGGCCGATGAGGTGCAGTTCGACGTCCGGCCAGGCCATTCGGAGGGCCGGCCACTTGGCCTTGGCCTCCTGCACGCGGTTTTCGCCGAACACCCGCTGGCCCGCCTCGATGACCGGCACGATTTCGGGCCCGTCGAAGGTCTTGGACACGGCGATCAGGGTCACGTCGCCAGGAGCCCGCCCGGCCGCCTGGGCGGCCGCCACGATGCCGTTCAGCACCTTTTTCAGACCCTCGTGAACCATGCCGGAAACTCCTGTCAGGACGCTGCTTTAGGCCAAGCTTGCAGGGCTTTTCAAGGACTGGTACCAGCAAGCCCGAAGATCCGCCCCGTTTCGACAGGATGACTGCCGTGAGCATGGAACGTTACAACCCGCGCGACGCCGAGCCGCGCTGGCAGAAGCACTGGACCGACCACAAGAGCTTCGAGGCCACGGAAGATGCCTCGCGCCCGAAATACTACGTGCTCGAGATGTTCCCCTATCCTTCGGGCCGCATCCACATGGGCCATGTGCGCAACTACACCATGGGCGACGTGATCGCCCGCTTCCGGCGGGCGCTGGGCTACAATGTGCTCCACCCCATGGGCTGGGACGCCTTCGGCATGCCGGCCGAGAATGCCGCCATCGACCGCGGCATCCACCCCAAGTCCTGGACCTACGACAACATCGCCACCATGAAGCGCCAGTTGCAGTCCATGGGGCTGGCACTCGACTGGAGCCGCGAGATCGCCACCTGCGATCCCAGCTACTATATGCATGAACAGGCGATGTTCATCGATTTCATGAAGGCCGGCCTCGTCGAGCGCAAGGTCTCGATGGTGAACTGGGACCCCGTCGACCACACGGTGCTCGCGAATGAGCAGGTGATCGACGGCCGCGGCTGGCGCTCCGGCGCCCTCGTCGAGAAGCGCGAGTTGGCCCAGTGGTTCCTGAAGATCACGGCCTATTCCGACGAACTGCTTTCGGCGCTGGACGGCCTCACCAAGTGGCCGGAAAAAGTACGGCTGATGCAGAAGAACTGGATCGGCCGCTCGGAGGGCATGCGCTTCTCCTTCGCGCTCGAAGACGAGTCCGGGCGTGCGCTGGACGAGCGCCTGACGGTTTACACGACGCGCCACGACACGATCTTCGGTGCCAGCTTCTGCGCGATCTCGGCCGACCATGAGTTGGCCCGCCGCCTGTCCGAGAAGGATGCGGGGCTTGATGCCTTCCGTCGCGAAGTTGCAGCACTCGGCACCTCCGAAGAGACGATCGAGCGCGCCGAGAAGAAGGGCTATCAGCTGGGCCTCTATGCCCGCCACCCCTTCCGCCCGGATGTGCGCCTGCCGGTCTATGCCGCGAACTTCGTGCTGATGGGTTATGGCGAGGGCGCCATCTTCGGCTGCCCGGCGCATGACCAGCGCGACCTCGACTTCGCGCGCAAGTATGACCTGCCGGTCATCCCCGTGGTGGCGCCGACGGGCACCGATCCCAAGACCTTCGAGGTTGGCACCGAGGCCTTCCTCGAGAAGGAGGGCGACAACACCGTTCTCATCAACTCCGAATTCCTCGATGGCATGAGCGTGCCCGAGGCCAAGGCCGAGATTTCCGCGCGCATGGAGACGATGGGCATCGGCGAACGCAAGGTGAACTTCCGCCTGCGCGACTGGGGCGTTTCTCGCCAGCGCTACTGGGGCTGCCCGATCCCGGTTATCCACTGCGCCGCCTGCGGCATCGTGCCGGTGCCGAAGACCCAGCTGCCGGTGACGCTGCCCGAGGACGTGACCTTCGACAAGCCGGGCAATCCGCTTGAGCATCACCCGACGTGGAAGCATGTCGACTGCCCGTCCTGCGGCAAGCCGGCAAGGCGCGAGACCGACACCTTCGATACCTTCATCGACTCGTCGTGGTATTACGCGCGCTTCTGCTCGCCGCATGCCACCGATCCCGTCAACATGCCGGCCGGCAAGTACTGGATGGGTGTCGACCAGTACATCGGCGGTGTCGAGCATGCGATCCTGCATCTGCTCTATTCGCGCTTCTATGCGCGCGCCATGACGGCGACGGGCTACCTCGCCATCAAGGAGCCCTTCGAAAGCCTCTTCACGCAAGGCATGGTCATCCACGAGACGTTCCGTACACTGAACGGTGAGTGGGTGCTGCCGTCCGATGCCGTGAACCAGGATGGCAAGTGGGTGCATGCGACGACCGGCGAGCAGCTGGAAGTGGGCGGCGTCGAGAAGATGTCGAAGTCGAAGAAGAACGTGGTCGACCCCGACGACATCATCGCCCGCTTCGGCGCCGACACGGCGCGCTGGTTCATGCTCTCCGATACGCCGCCCGAGCGTGACATCGAGTGGACGGAAGCCGGTGCCGAGGGCGCCTGGCGCTTCACCCAGCGCATCTGGCGCCTCGTCAACGACTCCACCACCTATGCTGGCGGCAGCGATGCCGCGGCCTCGCTCGAGCTGCGCCGCGTGGCCCACAAGGCGCTCGCCGCGGTGACGGACGATCTCTCCTCGCTGCGCTTCAACCGCGCCATTGCCCGCATCTATGAACTGGCCAATGCGCTGGGGACCGCCCTTTCCGGCGGCAAGGCGGATGCCGCTTCAGTCAAGGAAGCAGCTGAGTTCCTGGTGCTTACCTCGGCCCCCATGATGCCGCATCTGGCTGAGGAGTGCTGGCAGGCCATGAAGATGCCCGGCTTCGTGGTGGACACCGCCTGGCCCAAGGCGGATCCGGCGCTGCTGGCCGACGACCAGGTGACCATCGCCGTCCAGGTCAATGGCAAGCGTCGTGGCGAGATCACGGTGGCCAAGGATCTCGACGCCAAGGCAGTGGAGGCGCTGGCGCTGGCGCTTGATTCCGTGGTGCGGGCCCTGGACGGCCGCCCGGTGAAGAAAGTGATTGTGGTGCCCGGCCGTATCGCCAATATTGTGGGCTGATGTCGAGGCTTGCCACCACTCTCCTGATGGTCGCCGCGCTGGTTCTCGCCGGCTGCGGCTATCGGCCGATGTACGGCTCTACGGCCACCAGCCCCGGCGTGGCCGGCAGCCTGTCTTCGATCTCCATTCCTGAACCGACCGACAGGCCGGGTCAGCTCGTCCGAAATGAGCTGATCTCCTCCATGCAGACGGGCCGTGGAGAAGACAAATACATGCTGAACCTCACGACCACCCTTGCCGACAATGGGGTGATCTTGAACAAGCAGCCTTCGGTCGGGCGGAACGCCATCCTGATCACCACCACCTACGAGCTGGTGGAACGTTCCTCCGGCAAGATCCTGACCAAGGGCACAACCTTCGCCCGCGTGCCTTATGACACGGTCCGTCAACCCTTCGCCGACATGCAGGCCCAGAAGGATGCCACCGAGCGCGCCGCCCGCGAAGTCGGTGTCGATATCCGCACCCGGCTGGCCGCCTATTTCGCCAAGCAACAGCAGAGCTCATGACGGCCATCAAGCCCGCCGGGCTCGATGCCTTTCTGCGAAAGCCCGATCCAGCCATTGCCGCCATCCTGATCTATGGCGAGGAGGGCGACGCGGTGCGCGAACTTGCGCAGCGCGCCGTCAGGAAAGTGGCGGGATCGCTGGACGATCCGTTCACCGTGATGGCGCTGACCGAGCAGGACATCTCATCTGACCCCGCCCGCCTCGTGGATGAGGTGCAGTCGATCTCGATGCTCGGTGGTTCCAAGGCGATATGGATAAAGGGTGCGGGCGACGGCTTCCTGCGGGCGGCGCTTCCGCTGCTTGCGGGCAAGACGCAGGGCAATCTCGTGGTGGCGGAAGCCGGCACGCTGCCCAAGAACGCGCAACTCCGCACCCAGTTCGAGAAAAGTCCGCATGCACTCATCCTGCCGCTCTATGAAGCTGAGGCGGGCGAGATCGCGGGGATGGTGGAGCATGTCCTGGCCCAGGACAATCTGAAGATCGGCCAGGATGCGCTGGCCCGTTTCATCGAACTGGCCGGCACGGCCCGCGGGCTGGCCCGGCGCGAGGCAGAGAAGCTGGCGCTCTATTGCCTCGGTGCCGAGCGCGTGAGCATCGAGGATGTCGAAGCGATTTGCGGCAATGACACGGGCTCCACGCCTGACGAACTGGCAGACAGCGTGTTCGGCGGCGACGTCGAGGAGGCTGATCGGCTGTTCCATGATCTGGTGCGCGGTGGCCAGGATGCGGGGCGTCTGCTCGGCATCGTGCACATGCAGGCCCTCAGACTTGCCGAATTCCGGCTCGCCATTGACCGGGGCGCAACAGCCGACCAGGTGGTGAAGCAGGCGCGGCCGCCTGTCTTTTTCCGCCGCCAGAGGCTGGTGACCGCCCAGCTTCGCGCGTGGGGCTTGTCCGACCTGGTCACCGCCGGCAGCACGCTTTCAGCCAATGTGCTGGCGGCGCGCCAGAATGCCGACCTGGCGGAGGCGATCGCCGGGCGTTGCCTGCTGTCGCTGGCACGCAAGGGTCTCGCCCTGCGCCTCGACCGCTGACGGGCACAACGCTCACACAAGCTCCCGCGCGCAGTCTGCCTGCATGGAGCGGCGTCATGCCATGGCTGACAAGTTCACCGACATCATCACCTACGTGCTTTCGCTGTCCCTTGCCGCAGGCGTGATCGCCTTTGCTGCCTACAAGGTCGTGGTCCTGAACGGCATGGAGAACCCGCCGGCGAATCTCGGCCTCAATTTTCCTGCACCCAAGCGCAAGGTGATCATGGATGCGTCGTCCGCCGATCCGCTGACCACGCAAGCACTGCCACTGCTAGGCCGCGCGGTCAGCGCAGGCCTCAGCGGAGGCGCTCTCAACGTCTATGAACTTCTCACCGTGGTTGATGGCGTGGCCTTCGTAGCGATCGACGGCGACCAGGGGAAGGCGCTGGTCCCGGCGATGGTGGGCAGCACATTGCCCGGTGGATTGAAAGTCACTGACCTCCGCCGCCGCGGCGGTCGGTGGGTTCTGGTGGCGGGAAACCTCACGCTGGAGCAGGTTCAAGCCCCGGCTCAGTAGAGGCCTTTCAGCAGCCTCTCGATGTAGTCACGCTCGAACTTCGGAAGACCGGTCTCGCCAGCGCGCGACCGCAGCATCTCCAGGATCTGCCTGGCCCGCTCGATGGCGAGTTCCGATGGCAGCATGTCCTTCAGCGGTCCCCGGTCCTCGCCGCTGCTTGGCAGCGGCCGGCCGAGCGGGTCGCGATCGCCACGCCCCTCGCCATCACGCCCTTGCGAATCCTGTTGGCCGCGCGACTGCTGCATCAACTGCTGCGCCATGCCCTGGGCACCTTCGCGGAGCTTCGACATGGCTTCGCCCTGTTCGCCCAGTGCCTGCTCCCGGTCGCCGCCGCGCAGCGAACCCTCGGCGCGGTTCATGTTCTTGCCGGCCTGACCGAAGGCGCGGGGCGCCTCCATGCCATTCTGGCCGAACTGCTTCATCAGATCCTCCAGCATCTGGCTAAGGTCCTGCTGGCGGTCGCCGAGGCCGCCCATGCCCTGCTGGCCTTGCCCGCCCGGTTGCTGGCCATTCTGCTGGTCTTCCTCGCCCATGCCCGGCTGGGGCATGCGCTGGGTCTCGTCCATCAGCTTCTGCTGTTTTCGCATCAATTCGGAGAGCTGGTCGAGCATCTGGCTCAGCGGGCTTTCCTGGCCCTCGCCCATGCCCTGCTGTGGCATGCCCGGCTGCAGGTTGCGCAGGATGTCCTCGAGCTGCGAGAGCAACTGCTGGGCCGCCTCGTTGTTGCCGCTCTCGGTCAGCTTGTCGATCATGTCCAGCATGCGCTGCAGGTCCTGGGGCGTCACCACCTTGCCGGGCTGCTGGCGATCCTGCTGTTGCGGCTGCTGGCCTTGGGACAGGCGCTTCTGCGCCTCTTCCATCATCGACTGCATGTAGCGGTCGAGGGCCTGCCTCAGCTTCTTGGTGAGTTCCGCGATGCGCTCGGGTGAGGAGCCGTCCTTCAGCGCCTTCTCCAGTTCCCGGCGTGCGGCCTCGAGATCGGCCTTGGCATCTGCCGACACGCCGTCCTCGACGTTGACGGCGATCTGCCACAGTTCCTTGATCACCGTGTCGATCTCGGCGCGGTCCTCGGCGGAGCGCAGGCGCGACAGCGCTGCGGCAATGGCAATCTGCGTTCCAGAGCGCTCGATCAGGTCCTTGGGGTAGGTGATGATGGCGTCCAGCATTTCCGCCACCCCGCCCGCTTCCTCGGGGCTCAGGATCAGGCGGCGGCGCTGCTCGATGAGGGCGCGGGCCAGCGGCCGGGTGAACTGGCGCTCCGGCAGGCGGAAGGTGCGCTTGGCGCTCTCCGTCGTGTGGCCGGCCGCATCGCGCGCGGTGAGCGTCAATTCCACCATGAAGCCTGCCCAGGGGTGCTCCGCCACATCCGCCTTGGACTCGCCCGCCTCCTCCCTGGGGGAGGCCTTGCGCAGACGGATCGGCAACTTCGGAGGATCGAACTCGAAGATACCGGCATCAGCGAAGCCAACCCCTTCGTCCTGGTCATCGGCGAGGTAGATGTCGGAGGTAATGCCGCTGACACCGTAGTCGTCGAAGGCCTTCCACTTCGCCGTCAGCATTCCGGATGAGTCGCCCGTTGGAACCTCGGTGATCTCCACCTTCGGTGCGGCATCGGGGATCAGGGAAATGCGCCAGCTGGCGAGTTCACGTCCACCATCCGTCACCTTCACGATGGCCGGCCGCTCGAGCTTGACGTCCGCCTGGAACGTGCCGTCGGCAGACTTGACCTTGGGATTGAAGCCCGGAACCTCGGGCGTGCCGGGGGTGTCGTTGAGGAGTTCGTGGAAGGATAGCTGCGGCGCTTCGGCACCCGTGATGCGCAGCGACAGCGTGGAGTTTTCCGGCACGCTTATCTCGGGGTCCTGCTTCATCCGCTCCGTCATGGCGGCGCTGGTCAGCAGGACGGGGGGCTTGCCGGTGTAGGCGGGCGGCTTCAGCCAGGCGTCGATCGCAAGCTGCGATGCCGGCGCCGGGCTGGTCATGGCCAGGCTGTCGGCGAGATTGCTCCGCACGGTGCCGGGCCCCAGCAGCAGTGCTGCAACGAGGGCCAGCGCCACCGGCAGGCGCAGGGCGCGCGGGTCGATGTCACGCCAGCGCGAGGCGGGAGCGCCCGCCTTGAGGTGGCCAAGGTCCTTCAACTGACGCAGGCGATGCTCCTGCCACAGCACCTGCTGGGCATGGCTGGTGACGTCGTCGGGCAGCTTGTCATCGCGCGCGGAAACGGGGCGGTGGGTGAGGCCGGTCTTCTCCTCGACGCGGCGCATGGCCTCGCCGCGGTCAGGCCAGCCTTCCCTCAGTACCCGAACGAGCGGGATCAGCGACCAGATGAAGGCCGCGGCGGCCATTGCCAGCAGCACGCCCCGGGCCCAGACCGGCAGCAGCGGAACCACGCCGCCAATCACCAGCGCGGCGGCCGCCGCGAGGATCAGCAGCGGCCCGTAAAGCGCCGCCCACAGCCGCTCGAAGCCCAGCGCCAGCCTGGCCTGGGTTATCTTGCGGTCGACGTAGGTCGCTTTGCCGGGTTCGTTCACCATGGTCGGGATCAGCTTTATCACAGATGACGGCCAAAATGAGCCTGAGAGCCGATCACGATTGCGAAACCGCCTCAGGCCTTCCCCTTGTCCTGCCAGGATGCGAGCCGGTCCATGCCGATCAGCTCCTCATAGCTCTGGCGCGGGCGGACCAGGGCCCACTTTCCGCCCTTCACCAGCACTTCTGGCACCAGTGGCCGGGTGTTGTAGCTGCCGGCCTGAACCGCACCATAGGCACCCGCCGTCATGGTGGCGAGCAGATCGCCGGGTTCAACCTTCGGCAGCCTCCGTCCCTTGGCGAGATAGTCGCCCGACTCGCACACGGGGCCCACCACGTCCGCCATCATGGTTTCGCCGCCGGCGGGTTCCGCGACCGGCACGATCTCATGGTAGGCGTCATAGAGGGTGGGGCGGATCAGGTCATTCATCGCCGCATCCTGGATCACGAAGTGCTTTTCGGTGCCGTCCTTCACGTAGATGACGCGCGAGACGAGGACGCCGGCATTGCCGACGATCATGCGGCCGGGCTCCAGCACATACTTGAGGTTCAGGTGGCCGAGCGT
>JBEARP010000065.1:0-9486 GCA_041163105.1 Pseudomonadota bacterium | reverse complement strand
CCTCCAGGCGGGCCTTGGTGCCGGCGATCTTTGCCTCGCGCAGGTGGAGGTCAAGGTTGGAACCCTTGATGTCTTCCGGGCGTGCAAGTGCGAAGGTGCGCTTGCGCAGTTCCATCACCAGTTCGGCGCGGTCCTCGATATGGGCGATGTCCTCGAAGGGGATGGGTTCGCCCACCCGGATCTTCAACCGCGAGCCGATGCGGCGCGCCGTCTCGCGGAACACCAGCGACAGGCGCAGCGTCAGGCTGAGGTGGCTGGCAAGCTGAAACAGCCGCGAATTCTGGCCGACGAAAAACACCGGCACCACCGTGGCCCTCGAGGAGCGCAGAAGCTTTGCCGTGAAGGGCGCCCAGGGCAGGTCGACCGCCGGACCTTTGAGCGGCTTCTCCGAGGTTGAAACACCGCCGCCCGGAAAGATGCCGATGGCATGGCCCTGCCGCAGCCAGGCCTGCGCCTCGATGCGGGAGCGGACATTGGTTTCGCGGGCCTCGCGGGTGGGGGCGAAGGCCACGGGGAGCAGGTTTTCAGCCGCCTCCGGCGCCTGGCACAGCACATCATTGGCCAATACCTTGGTGTCGGGGCGAACCTTGGTGGCAAGCCATGTGAGGGTGATGCCGTCGAGAACGCCATAGGGGTGGTTGGCGATGAAGATGACCGGGCCCGTCTGCGGCGTGCGGGCCAGCGCCGCCTCGTCATAGTCCAGCCGCATGCGCAGCAGGCGCAACGCCGAATCAAAGAAGTTCTGGCCGTCCTTCAGGTTCTTCTGGTGCTGGACATAGAGCTTCTTGAGCTTGCGCTGGCCGCCGATCTTCTCGATCGCCTGGATGACAGCGCGCTGCAGCACCGGCTGGTCGGCCGTGGAATAGCTGAAACGGACTTTTTTCGGTGCGAGTGTTGCGAAGGTTTTCGCCATGAACGGCCGACTGTCATAAATCCACCCACCAATCGCACTTCGCGAATGATCGTGCAATGGAGAGACGTCGAAGAAGGGCAATTCGGTCATGGCGGTGCCGATTCCTGCAGTAGTGCAATGCAACACGATATCGCTCGCTTGATGTCAGCCGCATGACGGCTGCCGGGGCCCTGTCATCCTCAGGCTGGCCATTGCCACCCTGCAGGCCGGCGGTCCAGTATCCAGCCCGGAACGCCATATTGGGGGAATCATGTACACGCTCTATGCCCGAAACGGGGCCGGTTCGCTGGCCGTCGAAGCGCTGTTGGCAGCCTGCGGTGCGGACTACAAGGTCATCGTGCTGAACCGCAAGCCGGACGGGTCCTTCGAGGATTTCTTTCACGCCATCAACCCCAAGGCCGAAGTACCCACTTTGGTGCTGCCGGACGGCAGCGTGATGACGGAAAGTGCCGCGATGATGATCCACATCTGCGAGCAGTACCCCGCGGCCGGCCTCGCCCCCGCACCTGGTGCGCCAGGCCGCGGCCAGTTCCTGCGCTGGCAGGTTTACCTTGCGGCTGCGCTCTATGGCAGCGACCTGCGCCTGTTCTATCCGCACCGCTTCACCACCGATGCAGCCGGGGCCGAGGGTGTGAAAGCCCGCGCCGCCGAGATGATGATGCACGAGTTCGCCATCTATGCCGATGCGCTGGGCGAGGGGCCTTTCATGCTTGGACGCCTGAGCGCGCTCGACATCTATGCCGCCATGCTGTGCAGCTGGGCGCCGGACGTGGGCGAACTGTTCGCCACGTACCCGAACCTCAAGCGCATGTATGATGCGGTGGTGGCGAACGAGGCCGTTCAGAAGGTGTGGGCGCGCAACGAGATGTGAAAATCGAGAGCAGGCTTGGCAATTCACCTCGCCCGGGCCTGACCCGGGCGTCTTTTTTTCAAGTCGAAGAAGATGCCCCGGTCAAGCCGGGGCAAGGTGAGAGAGGTGTGCCCCATCAAACACCTAGGCCGCCTTCTTCTCCGCCCCCAGCCCAAGCACGCGGCAGATGGCATAGACGAGGTCGGCGCGGTTCAACGTGTAGAAGTGGAAGTGCTTGACGCCCTCGCGGCGGAGCGCATCCACCTGTTCGGCGGCGACCATTGCGGCGACCAGGTTGCGGGTTTCGGGCTCGTTGTCGAGACCGGCGAAGCGGGTGGCGAGTGCGGGCGGAACATGGGCGCCGCATTTCGCCGCGAATTCGCTGACGCGGGAAAATGAGGTGATGGGCAGGATGCCGGGCACCAGTTCGATGTCGATGCCGCGGGCCGCGATGCGGTCCCTGAGCCTGAGGAAGAAGGGGTTGTGGAAGAAGAACTGCGAGATGGCGCGGCTGGCGCCATGCTCTGCCTTGTCGGCCATGAAGGCGAGATCTTCCTCGATCGAAACCGATTCCGGGTGGCGCTCAGGATAAGCCGACACCGAGACGTCGAAGTCGCCCAGTTCCTTGATGCCGCGAACGAGATCGGCGGCATTGCGATAGCCGTCCGGGTGCGGCGTGAAGCGCGTGCCCACGCCGCCCGGCGGATCGCCGCGCAGCGCCACGACGTGGCGGACGCCGGCAGCGGCGAAATCCTGCACCACGGCATTCACCTCGGCCCTGGAGGCGCCGACGCAGGTGAGATGCGCGGCGGGGCTGAGCGAGGTTTCCGTGACGATGCGGCGCACCGTGTCGAGGGTGCGGTCACGCGTCGTGCCGCCTGCGCCATAGGTGACTGACACGAAACTCGGGTTCACCGTCTCGAGCTTGGCGATGGTTGCCCAGAAGCTGTCCTGCGCCTCCGGCTTCGGAGGGAAGAATTCGAAGGAGACAGAAATGCCCGAGGTGTCTTCCGCGAAGGCGATCATTGCGCGTGGTCCTTGAGTGTGGGAGCGGCGATGGAGAAACCAGACTGCGTGGCCAGCCACACCGAGACAGTGAGGCCCTTGCCCTGCGGCCGCCATGGCGGGGCCAGCACATCATGCTGGACCAGCGACAGCCCGGCGCGGGTGAGCCACTGGGCCATGTGCTCTGCGGCAATGCCAAGACGGCGATGGGCGTGCTCGGTTCGCAGCTCATCAAGGTCATGCGGCGCGAAGTCGACGATCAGCAGGCGGCCGCCGGGCTGCAGGATGCGGGCAGCTTCGGCGAGGGCACGCACCGGATCCTCGAGGAAGTGCAGTACCTGGTGGATGGTGACGAAATCGGCGAAGCCGTCGGGGAAGGGGAGTGCATAGATCTCGCCGTGGCGCACCTGCGCATTGCGCACGCCTGCCGCATCGAGGTTGACCCGCGCGATGGCCAACATGTCACGGCTCGAATCGATGCCGATCGACTGCTGGGCATGAGGCGCGAAGCGGCGCAGGACCGCGCCCGTGCCGGTTCCGAGATCGACGTGGAGGCGGATGGGGCTTGTGCCCGCCAGCCGCACCATGGCCTGCTCCACATCCTCCTCACGGACATGCAGCGATCGCAATTGCTCCCAACTTCTGGCGTTCTCGGCGAAGTAGCGCGATGCGGCTTCGGCCCTGCGACTGCGAATGTCCTCCAGCCGCGCGAGGTCGCCCGTCAGCACGGCGTCGGAACCGGGGAGCAGGTCGACGATCGAGCGGGCCAGTGCGCCGCCCATGCCTTCCTCGCGCAGCCGGAACAGCACCCAGTTGCCTTCCTTGTGGCGGCTGATGAGACCGGCTTCGGCCATGAGCTTGAGATGGCGGCTGACGCGCGGCTGGCTCTGGCCCAGGATCTGGGTCAACTCGCTGACATTGGCCTCGCCATGGGCAAGGATGAAAAGGATGCGGACGCGGGTCGATTCCGCCGCGGCGCGCAAGCCGGAGAGCAATTCATCCATTCTGAACCTCCATAACTACATAAACATATCTTTATGTAGATCGCAAGGTGGCATGTTACGGGTGCCGCTGGATGGCGCCGGTTGCAGGAGTCTGTGTGCGAAGCCGGCTCAGTCTTGCATTCGTCAAGATTCCACGGCGTATTAGGCGGGACCGGGCTGAGCTTTCAGCCATGTGTGGAGGTTTGATGATGGACCGGGGGAACGGCCCGCTGACCCGGCGGGGATTTTGTGGAATGGCGGTTGTGGCCCTGTTCGGCCTTGCAACGCCGGCGATGGCCAACACGGCTGCCGAAGACTATGTCACCGGCATCGCCGAGGAGGTGATGCGGCTTGCCAACAAGGGCAAGAAGGGGCCGGGCCTGAAGTCGCAGTTCGCGGCGCTGCTGAACCGCTACATCAACCTCAAGGGCATCGCTGACTATGCGCTGGGCCCTTACGTGAAGAAGCTTCCGGCGGGGCAGCGTGGCGAGTTCTACAGTCTCGTCAACAACTATGCCGCCGCGCTGTTCGCCTATTACGTGGAGGACTTCCGCGGTAGCAAGCTCGACATCATCTCGACCACCAAGCAGGGCAAGTTCACCGTCATCCAGTCGGCGATCACCGGCGGCGGCGGCCGCGAGCAGGTGAAGTGGCGGCTGGTGCCCTCGGGCGGCGGCTTCCGCGTGGCCGATGTCAACGTCAAGGGCGTGTGGCTGACGATCTCCATGAAGGACCGTTTCTCGAAGGTGCTGAAGGCATCGAAGGGCGACTTCGGTCCGTTGTTCGCGGAACTGCGCGAGGCCGAAACCTGGTGAGCGGGGCCGCGTTGTTGACGCGGCCTCGAACTGTCCGTTATGGCGGAACGGAGAGCTTCAAAGAAAGCGAATCATGTCGAAGTCCCGCCCTTCACTCACCGCCGCACTGACGCGCCGCGCCGCCATCGCCGGGCTGGCGGCGGCCTTTGCGGCGCCGGCCTTCGCCGCCGGTGAGGACGCGGCCGTGGCCTACATGAAGAAGGTGGCGAAGGACATGCTGGCAGCCCACCGCCAGGGCACGGTGGCGAGCTTCAAGCGCGCCATCCAGCGCCACGCCGATGTTGCCGGCATCGCCGACTATTCGCTGGGCCAGTACAAGGCCAAGCTGCAGCCCTCCCAGAAGCAGGCTTTCTATAGCGGCACTGCCACATTCATGGCGCGCTACTTTGCCGACCAGTCGCGCGACTATGTCGTCTCCAAATACGTGGTTGGCGAGGCCGAGGTCGACGGCAAGGACATCAGCGTCGACACCAAGGTCTACCTGATGAACGGCCAGTCCTACACGGTGGTGTGGCGGCTCGGGAAGAAGGGCTCCGGCTTCAAGGTCGAGGATGCCAAGGTGTTGGGCTTCTCGCTCATCTACCTGCAGCGCGGCATCTTCACGTCTTTCCTGTCCAAGCGCAGCGGTGACGTGGCGCAGCTGGTTGCCGCGCTGAACCGCTGAGGCGGCCTCACTTCTCCTGAATGCTCTTGATGTAGGTTATCAGCGAGGCGATCCGGTCGTTGACGATCATCTCGCGCGCCGCCTTGCCAGTGTCGGCAGAGGCAGCCTCGCGGTTGAACCAGTCGCCCCACACCGGCATGTCGCGAAGCCCATGCACCTTCACGTCGACGCGGCCGTCGATAACGTCCATCACCCGCTCCTCGGGGAACTTGCCGGCATTGAGCTTGGTGAGCTTGGTGAGGTCCGGAACGGCAAGGGTGAGGAACTCACCCAGCGTGCCGTCGCCCTTGCCATCCACACCATGGCAGGCGGCGCAGTAGTTCATGAAGTCGCGGCGGCCGAGATCGAGGCTGATGCCCTCGCTCAGCAGCGGCGTGCCGATGGCGCCCCCCGCAGCCGCCCGTTCCGCGCCCGTCACCGTGAGTCCCGCCAGAACCAATGCCATTACGAGATGCTTGCGCTTCATCATCAACCCTCCACGTCTGCGGGAACCATTGCGCCGGCGCGTGGGCGCGGCCTTGACATCGGTCAATTGAGGGATCGTTAACCCTGAGCCACTTATCTGGCCGCGGTGTATTCGTGTGTGGCGTTACCTGTGTTCCCAACCTCGTTCCTGCGCAAGTTCCTTGTTGTCGTGGCTACGGCCGCCGTGCTGGCTGGTTGCGGCTCGTCCAAGACCGGCAAGGGCGGCAATTTCAGCACCAAGGGGCTGCGACCGCCGGAGGCCTCCTGCAAGGTGAAGCCCTCGCGCCTCGGCCTGGCCGAGAAGATCCGCGACATCGACGAGCGCAACGGCTGTCAGGTGCCCAATGCGTGGAAGGTCGAGTCCCTCGGTTCGGTGCGCTTCAGCCAGCCCGCCGTCTTGAACTGCGGTGTGGCCGACCCGCTCTACACCTGGCTCGAGGACGTGGTGCAGCCCACCGCCCAGCGCACCTTCGGCGAAAGCGTCGTCAGCATCGACGTCGCGGCCTCCTATGCTTGCCGGCCGCGCAACAACAGGAGCGGTGCCAAGATGAGCGAGCACGGCTTCGGCAATGCCATCGACATCGCCGCCTTCACGCTGGAAAGCGGACGCAAGATCAGCATCGAGGAAGGCTGGTGGGGCAGCCGCGACGAGCGCCGTTTCCTGCACACTGTGCATGACCGCGCCTGTGGGAGCTTCCACACCGTGCTCGGCCCAGATTCTGACCGCGCGCACCGCGATCACCTGCACCTCGACCTGCAGAACCGCGCCAATGGCTCGACTTACTGCCGCTAGGCAGGATTATTGCATTTTCCGCCCATCCGGCGCATATGGGCGGCCATGGAACAGGAAATCCTCAAGCCGGAAGCTGCCCCAAAGGCAGGTTCGCAGGCCTTCAGCCGCACCGGCAGCCTGATGGCGGCCTTCGGTGCCACCTTGCTGATGCTGTGCTTCACCGGTTCGTCCATGGTGGCGACCGTGTGGGCCTTCTCCAAGCTTCTTGGGCTGCCGGAGATGATGATGTACGCGGTCATGGCGCTCGGCGTGCTGCCCGTGCTGTGGATCACCATCTGGACGGCCGGCCGCGCCTGGCACGTCGAGAAGCTGCTCGCCCAGCACAAGGACATCGACGTTCCGGTGTTCAGCCTGACCTATTACTTCAAGAACGGCTGAGGCCAGCCTCTCTTCCCATGTCCATCTGGACCCGCATCGCCGAAGCCCTCGCCTCGATTGGCGACTCGGTCGGCGCCTTTCTGCAGGCGATCGCCGCACGCAATCCGACGCCGCCGGAGAAATCCGTTGCCTTCACCATCGGCATGATCGGGCTTGGCGCCAAGATGGCCAAGGCCGATGGCGTGGTGACGGAGGACGAGATCAAGGCCTTCAAGCAGGTCTTCCACATTCCCGATGGCGAACTGGCCGCGGTGGCCCGCGTGTTCAACCTCGCCAAGCAGGACGTCGCCGGCTACGAGACCTATGCCAAGCAGATCGCCAAGCTGTTCGACAGCCGTCACGACGTGCTCGAGGACGTGCTCGACGGGCTGTTTCACATCGCCAAGGCGGACAACGCCTTCCACCCCGGCGAACATGGCTTCCTGGCCAAGGTGGCCGCGATCTTCGGCTTCTCGGAGGCCGACTTCGCCCGCATCCGCGCCCGCCACGTCAACGTGCCTGACGACCCTTTCCTGATCCTCGGATTGCCGCATGACGCAACACCCGAAGCGGTGCGCAAGCGCTACCGCGACCTGGTGCGCGAGCATCATCCGGACCGCCACATCGCGGCGGGCGTACCGGAGGAGATGATCGAACTCGCCACCGCGCGCCTGCAGAAGATCAATGAAGCCTACGACCGCATCATGGAGAAGGCGGCGTGATCGTCTCGCCGCTGGCGCATCGTGTCATCGAAGCCGCCAACCGCGAGCCGCGCCGCAACGAGCGCGCGGTGGACATGCTGCTTCTCCACTACACCGGCATGAACAGCGCAGCCGCCGCCTGCGACCTGCTGTGCAGCGAATCCTCCGGCGTTTCCTGTCACTATCTCGTCGACGAGGACGGCACGATCACCCAGATGGTGGGCGAGGAGAGCCGCGCCTGGCATGCGGGGGTGTCGTGCTGGCAGGGCGAGGCGGACACCAATTCCCGGTCCATCGGCATCGAGATCCAGAACCCCGGCCACCAATATGGCTACCGCGACTTTCCCGCCGTACAGATGGCGGCGGTGGCGGCGCTGAGCCGGGACATCCTGTCGCGCCACGCCATTCAGCCACGCAACGTGCTGGCCCATTCCGACGTGGCGCCGGGCCGCAAGATCGACCCGGGCGAGCGTTTCGACTGGCCGCTCCTCCACCGTGAGGGAATTGGCCACTGGGTGCCGCCCTCAGAACCTGATGAGCGGGTGCTGGCGGGTGTTGACCTCGCCCGCTTTCAGCGGCTGCTACGGGACTATGGCTACGGCATCGAGGTGACGGGCGAGCACGACGAGGCGACGCGCAAGGTGACGGATGCCTTCCAGCGCCATTTCCGCCCGACGCTGGTCAACGGCATCCCAGACTATTCTGCGCTGCGCACCGCAGAACGGCTTGCCGCGGCGCTGGTGGCCTGATCAGCCCTTTCGGCACAGCCCGAGCAGGGTGGTGACATCTGCATTGTAGAGCGGAAACACCACCTCCTGGTCGCCGATCTTCACGCTGAAGCGGTCGGCCTTCTCAAGGGCCTTGAGGAGCGGGTTATCCACCGGCATCTCCACTTCGACGCTGGACGAGGGGTAGCCGCGGTTCAGGTCGATCTTGCCGGCGAAGGTGGCGGTTTCCTCGCCCGCCTTGACGGTTAGCGGCACCTTGCGGCGGCTGAGCTGCTCCAGTTCGGCCGTCGGGCGGGGCACGTAGAGGTTCACCATGTCCTTGCGGGTTCGGCACCACAAGCTCACCCCGACGTCGTCGGTATCGGACACGCCGAAGATCAGATATGCCTCCTGGTCGCTTGCATCGAGCGCCCAATCGCGCTCCTGTGCGTGGGCCGCGCCGGAAGCGAGGCCGAAAGCGAGAAGAAGAGCAAGGGAGCGGTGCATGGTGCGTGAGGAACCCGGAAATGAGGCGCCTGTCTACCGGCTCTTCTGGGATCGGGGAAGTGCCAATATGGCACCCCACGCCGTGCTGCGCGAAATCGGCTGCCCGTTCGAACTGATACGTGTGGATATCTCGAAGGCAGAGAACCGCGATCCCGCCTATCTTGCCCTCAACCCCAATGCCCGGGTGCCGACGCTCGTCCACGGCGACAGGGTGGTCTACGAATCCGCCGCCATCCTGATGTATCTGTGCGAGGCCCATCCGGAAGCGCGCCTCATGCCGCTGCCGGGCGAAGCCGGCCGCGGCGCCTTCCTGCAATGGCTGTTCTGGCTCACCAACACCCTCCAGGAAGACCTGCAGCACTGGTGGCATGCCGACAACTACCTCGACACCGAACCCGCAAGACATGAGCTGAAAGCCGTTTCGGAACGAAGGCTTGGCCGCATGTTCTCGGATCTTGATTCAAGGCTCGGGCAGGGCGGCCCCTACATGCTGGGTGACCGCTTCTCCGCTGCCGACATCTTTCTCGTCATGCTGTGCCGCTGGACGCGGGGCATGGCGGTTCCCGCCACCTCCTACCCCAACCTCAACCGCCTGATCGGCCTCGTCACCGCCCGCCCTGCGTGGAAGGCGATGATGCTGGCCGAGGGCATCGACTGGAATGGACCCCTCGCAACATGACTGCTTCTCTCATCATCACCAATGCGGCCGTTCTCACCATGGACCCG
>JBEARP010000064.1:0-6375 GCA_041163105.1 Pseudomonadota bacterium | reverse complement strand
GAGCATTCGCGCCTCTGAGCAGGACGGCTTGTCCGAGCTTCAGGCGTCGGGCTTGCTCTTCGTCGATGGCCAGTGCCGGGATGCCGTCCAGCACGGTCTCGATGGGGAGCAAAGCCCCAGTCTTGGCGTCTCCGCCGGGGGCCTTATGGCCGAGTTCCGCCAGGTTTTCCAGTGAAATCATATGGGCTTCGGTGAACGGGCCAACCGCCACTCGGCGTAAGCTGGTGACGTGGGCGGCCGTGCCCAGGGCCCGGCCCATGTCCCGGGCCAGAGAGCGGATGTAGGTGCCCTTGCCGCAGGTCACCTCGAAAATGGCATGGTCGCGGTCTGGGATGTCCACCAACTTCAGGGCCTCGATCAGGATGGGCCGCTCGGCCAGTTCCACCGCCTCACCGGCCCGGGCCAGGTCATAGGCCCGTTCGCCATCGACCTTGATGGCCGAAAAGGCGGGAGGGGCCTGCATGATCTCGCCGGTAAAGCGAGGAAGCATCGGCTCGATCTCCTCTCGGGAGGGACGCTTATCGGAGGTTGCGGACACCAAGCCTTCAAGATCGTCCGTCGTCCGCTCCTCGCCCCAGCAGGCGGTGAAGCGATAGACCTTGCGACCATCCATGGCATAGGAAACGGTCTTGGTTGCCTCCCCCAAGGCGATGGGCAGCAGGCCAGAGGCCAACGGGTCCAGCGTGCCGCCATGGCCGGCCTTCTCGGCATTGAACAGGAAACGGATCTTGCCCACAGCCTGGGTGGACGTCATGCCGTAAGGCTTGTCGAGGATCAGCCAGCCGTGGACGGGGGTGCGCTTGCTTTTTGCCATGTTTTCTCTGCCCTAAATGCCGTCATCCCGGCAGAAGCCGGGACCCAGTTTCCTTGGGGCCGCCAAAGCTAGGCCCCGGCTTTCGCCGGGGTGACGGACTGAGGGTGGGTTACTTCTTGTCCAGATCCCGCGCCACTTCAGGGCTGCGCAGCAGCTCGTCGATCTTGCCCGCATAGTCGAGCGCGGTGTCGACCCGGTAGCGGATCTCCGGCGTGAACTTCATCTCGAGCTTCGGCGAGACGAGGCCGCGAATGTAGCGCCGATTGCGGTTCAGCGCTTCGAGCAGCGCCTTTTCCTTGCCCTGCTGCAGCGTGCGCACGAAGGCGTTGGCGATCTTGAGGTCAGGCGACATCTGAACCTCGACGACCGTCGGGTTCAGCCGCTCGAGGTCAGGATCGCCTGATTCCCCGCGCAGGAATATCTCCGCCAGTGCGTGGCGGATCAGTTCGCCGGCGCGGAGCTGGCGTTGGGAGGGGGCGCTGCCTTTGCTCATCTCTCAGATCAATCCAGCGTGCGCTGGACCTTCTCCACGCGGAAGCATTCGATGACGTCGCCGGCGCGCATGTCCTGGTAATTCTCGAAGGCCATGCCGCATTCCTGGCCGACGGGGACTTCCTTGACCTCGTCCTTGAAGCGCTTGAGCGTCGAGAGCGTGCCTTCGTGGATGACCACGTTGTCGCGGATGAGGCGCACCTTGGCGCCGCGCTGGACGGTGCCTTCGGTGACCTGACAGCCTGCAACCTTGCCGACCTTGGTGATGTTGAAGACCTCGAGGATCTTCGCGTTGCCGAGGAAGGTTTCGCGCAGTTCCGGGGCGAGCTTGCCCGCCATGGCCTGCTTGATGTCGTCCACGAGGTCGTAAATGATGTTGTAGTAGCGGATCTCGATGCCGGCGCGCTCCGCCGCATCGCGCGCCTGTGCCGAGGCACGGACGTTGAAGCCCAGCACCACCGCCTTGGAGGCTTCCGCGAGGCCGATGTCGGACTCGTTGATGCCGCCCACCGCATAGTGGATGACACGCGCCTTGATCTCGGTATTGCCGATCTTTTCCAGCGCCTGGACGATGGCTTCCGCCGAGCCCTGCACGTCTGCCTTGACGAGGATCGGGAACTCGGTGGCGCCCTCCTTGATGGCAGACATCATTTGCTCGAGCGACGAGCGTGCCGAGGCCGCACCGCGGGTCTCGCGACGCTTGCGCTCACGATATTCGGTCACTTCGCGCGCACGGGCGTCGTTCGGCACGACGTCGAACTGATCGCCGGCTTCTGGCGCGGAGTTGAGGCCAAGCACCTCGACCGGGGTCGACGGGTAGGCTTCCTTGACCTGCTGGCCCTTGTCGTTGACGAGGGCACGCACGCGGCCCCAGGCGGAGCCTGCAACGAAGATGTCGCCAAGCTTCAGCGTGCCACGCTGCACGAGCACGGTGGCAACGGGCCCGCGGCCCTTGTCGAGCTGGGCTTCAACCACCATGCCGCCGGCCTCACGGTCGGGGTTGGCCTTGAGATCGAGAACTTCCGACTGCAGCAGGATGACTTCGAGCAGACGGTCGAGGTTGGTGCCCTTGAGCGCCGAGACTTCGACTTCGAGCGTATCACCGCCCATGCTTTCGACGACGATCTCGTAGCGCAGCAGTTCGTTCCTGACGCGCATCGGATTGGCGGCGGGCTTGTCGATCTTGTTGATCGCCACGATGATCGGCACATTGGCCGCACGGGCATGGTTGATGGCTTCCACCGTCTGCGGCATGACGCCGTCATCGGCGGCGACAACGAGGACGACGATGTCCGTCGCCTTCGCACCGCGCGCGCGCATCGAGGTGAAGGCCTCGTGGCCCGGCGTATCGATGAAGGTGACAACGCCGCTCGGCGTCTCGACCTGATAGGCACCGATGTGCTGGGTGATTCCGCCGGCTTCGCCGGAGACGACGTTGGTCTTGCGCAGCGCATCGAGCAGCGAGGTCTTGCCGTGGTCGACGTGACCCATGATGGTGACGACCGGCGGACGGGACTTGAGCTGTTCCGGCGCGTCGGTATCGCCGGCGAGGCCTTCGACCACGTCCGACTCGGACACGCGCTTCACCTTGTGGCCCATTTCCTCGGCCACGAGCTGAGCGGTATCGGCATCGATCACGTCGTTGATCGTGTGCATCTCGCCCTGCTTCATCAGGAACTTGATGATGTCCACGGCGCGCTCGGCCATGCGGTTGGCGAGTTCCTGGATGGTGATCGCCTCGGGAATAGTCACTTCACGGCTCACCTTTTCGGTGGGCATCTGGAAGCCGTGGGTCTGCTTCTTGAGGCGCTCGGTGCGGCGGCGGAAGGCGGCGACCGAACGTGCGCGCTCGTCATCCTCGTTCAGCGCATTGCCGACCGAAAGACGGCCACGGCGTTTGTCAGCCTCGGCGGTCTTGGTCGGGCGCGCCGGGACGGGCGCCTTGATTTCGCGCTTGATGGCGCCTGCGAAGGTGCGGCGGGGGGCCGTTTCTTCCTCGTCATGCGTGCGCTTGACGGGCGAAACCGCGGCCCTGCCGGTCGCAGCCTTCATGGGCTCGGTAGCAGGCGTCACCACATTCGACTGGGCAGACTTCGGCGCGAGTTTCTTCGCGGCCTCGTCAGCCTTGCGGCGGGCGTCTTCCTCGATCCGGTGGCGGGCGTCGTCCTCGGCCTTGCGCTTGGCGGCTGCCTCGCGGTCGACGAGGTCGCGCGCATCCTGCTCGGCGCGGCGCTTGGCGTCTTCTTCCTGGCGCTTGCGGTCTTCAGCCTCGCGCACGCGGGCGCCGGCGAGGGCGCGGTCACGCGCCTCCTTTTCCTCGGCGGTAAGGGTGCGGAGCACCACGCCCGAACGCTGCGTCGGCTGCGCCTTGGGGGCGGCGGGTGTCTGGGTATTGGACGGGGGAGACGGCGTCACCGGGGTGACGCGCGGTGCAGCCTTGGGCTCAAGAGGCGCGGCGGGCTTGTCGTCGCCGAAGCGCTTGCGCTTGGTCTCAACCACCACGGTCTTGGAGCGTCCGGCGCCGAAGCTCTGCTTGACCTTGCTCTGCTCGATCGACGGCCGCTTGAGGGTCAAGGTTCCCCCCGCCGGGCGGTTGCCCTCGGGCTTGCGGTCTTTGTCGTTGTTATCAGTCATCTTTTCTCTATCAGGTCCTCGGGCGGGCCGGTCATACGGCCCTCAAAACTCTCGATCCGGCGCACGGCGACGGAGAGCTTTTCGGCAAGCCCCCCCTTAGCCACGGCAGCATGTACCACATTTGGGCGGCCAAAAGCCAAATCCAATTCGCGGATTTCGAAAAGAACGATCTTTTCGACGACGCCGGGCTGGGCATGCTTGTCCAGCTTGCGGCAACCATCGGGTTGGGCATCGGTTCCATGGAACAGCAGCCTTGCCCGACCCCGGCTCAAAATATCCTCAACCTTCATGAAGCCCGATACGGCCTCACCCGCCTTCTTGGCGAGCGAGAGCAGCGACAGGGCCTGCTGACGGAGAAGCTTGGAGACGATATCGGGCAGATCTGGCGGGATTATGGTCTCCGCCTGGAAACCACGCGCAAACAGCTTCTTCCGGATGGCTTCGTCCAGCACCTTGCGATCGAGGCTCACCCAGACGCCGCGGCCTGGCAGCTTGCGGGCAAGGTCGGGCACCACCACGCCATCCGGCCCACGGACGAAGCGGATCAGCTCCGCCTCGTCCTTCACCGTGCGGGTGACGATGCACATGCGGTCCGCCAAGGGCTGGTCCGCCTCGTCGCTGACGTCGGTCGCGCTCAGGCTTCCACCTCGCCCTGCTCTTCCATCTCGGGCTCGACCGGCGCTTCGATCCAGCCGGCGTGGATGCGAGCCTTCATGATCAGGTCATTTGCTTCTTCCGCGCTCACCTCGAGATCGGAGAAAGCGCCCTTGTGCTTGACGGCACCACCGGCCTTGCGTTCGGTCCAGCCGATCAGCTCGTCGGTGTCGCAGCCGGCCAAGTCTTCGATCGACTTGAGGCCTGCTTCGCCCAGCGCCACCAGCATGGACGGGGTAAGGCCGTCGATGTCCTTCAACTCGTCGAGCACGCCCAGTTCGACGCGGCGAGCGTCGAGTTCGGCCGACTGCCGGTCGAGGAATTCGCGGGCACGGTTCTGCAGTTCTTCGGCGGTCTGCTCGTCCAGGCCCTCGATGGAGGCGACCTCGCGGGCATCGACGTAGGCAACTTCCTCGACGGTGGCAAAGCCTTCGGAGGCCAAGAGCTGGGCCAGCGTCTCGTCGACATCGAGCGCGGAAACGAACAGCTCGGTGCGGGCCGCGAATTCCTTCTGGCGACGCTCGGACTCTTCGGCCTCGGTCATGATGTCGATGTCCCAGCCGGTGAGCTGGGACGCGAGGCGCACATTCTGGCCGCGGCGGCCGATGGCCAGCGACAGCTGCTCATCCGGCACCACGACTTCGATGCGCTCGGATTCTTCATCAAGCACGACCTTGGAGACTTCGGCGGGGGCAAGCGCGTTCACCACGAAGGAGGCGACGTCCTGCGTCCACTGGATGATGTCGATCTTCTCACCCTGCAGCTCATTGACGACAGCCTGGACGCGGCTGCCACGCATGCCGACGCAGGCGCCGACCGGGTCGATGGAGCCATCCTTCGAGCGCACGGCGATCTTCGCACGGCTGCCCGGATCGCGCGCAACCGACACGACCTCGACGACGCCGTCATAGATTTCCGGAACTTCCTGGCCGAACAGGCGGGCCATGAATTCAGGGTGCGTGCGCGACAGGAATATCTGGGGTCCGCGCTGTTCGCGGCGCACGTCGTAGACGTAGGCGCGCACGCGGTCGCCGGGGCGGAAGGTTTCGCGCGGCAGCGACTCGTCGCGACGGATGATGCCTTCACCACGACCCAGGTCGACGATGACGTTGCCGTACTCGACGCGCTTCACTGCGCCGTTGACGATCTCGCCGATGCGGTCCTTGTATTCGGCATACATGCGGTCGCGCTCGGCATCGCGCACCTTCTGCACGATCACCTGCTTGGCGTTCTGCGCGGCGATGCGGCCGAACTCGATGGGCGGCAGCGACTCGGCGATCTGGTCGCCGATGTTGGCAGCCGGATTGCGGCGCTGCGCATCGACGAGGCTGATCTGGGTCGCTTCGTTCTCGACTTCTTCGACCACGAGGAGCAGACGCTGGAGGCGGGTCTCGCCGGTGCGCGGGTCGATCTCGGCGACGATCTCGTTCTCGGCACCATAGCGGGCCTTGGCGGCCTTCTGGATCGCCTCTTCCATCGCATGCAGCACGACCGACTTGTCGATCGACTTCTCGCGCGCCACGGCGTCCGCGATCTGCAGCAGCTCCAGGCGGTTAGCGCTCACGCCATAATCAGCCATTGTCGTCTTCGCTCCTCTCTTGCGAAATCTTGTCTTCGTCGATCTCGGCGCCGTCACCATAGCCCTTGGCGGGCAGGCGGCTCTTGGCGGCCTCGATCAGCTGATCGGTGAGGACCAGCTTGGCATCGGATATGTCGGCGAAGGGAACGCCGATCAGCACCGGTTCCTTCGCAGGCCCTTCCGGGTTCTCGATGAACAGGCG
>JBEARP010000063.1:0-11061 GCA_041163105.1 Pseudomonadota bacterium | reverse complement strand
AAGACGGCATCCAGCACGACGGAATGGCCGGCCGCCAGCGCCTGTTCGGCGCGGGAAAGGCATGCGGCATAGACCTCGAAGGATGACTGGCGGGTATAGCTTTCGGGCGGCAGGCGGTCGGTTTCCGCCACGCCTGCGAGGACTTTCCGTTCGATGTCGCTGCGCACATGGACAGCGCCGGGTGCGGCGCCCACATCGGGGGCGATATCCGCGGCGGCGGTTGACTTGCCAGCGCCCGAGAGGCCGCCGATGCAGAGAAGCAAGGGCGGCGGCACTTTCAGATGGTCGATGGTGGCGCGGAACCAGTCGAGCGCCTGGCCCCTCTCCCGCATGGAGTTCTTGAGCGCCAGTTCATGCGCGAGGTCGGCAGTGACAAGTGCGCGCACGCCGGCGCGGGTAGCGAGAAACAGCGGCAGCGCTGCAAGGCCCGAGAGGTCCTCCTCTGCACGGCGCAGCTGCAGGTAGCGGTTGAACACGGCATTGGCCGCCGCCCTTTCGCCATTGCTCCACAGGTCCATGAGCAGGAAGGCGAGGTCGTAGAGCACGTCGATGGTGGCGATCTTCTCGCTGAACTCGATGGCGTCGAAGAGCTTCGGCACCCCATCCTCCACGATGATGTTGCCGCAATGCATGTCGCCGTGGCAGCGGCGCACCAGCCCGCGCTCGCTGCGCTCCGTCAGCAGATGGCGGCGGGAACCGAGAGCCGACTCATAGAGGGCGTGGAACTCGAGCGTGTCGGCGGGGCGGAAGATGTCAGGCGAATCGATGAAGGCCTGGGAGAGCTGCGCACCGAGGTCAGACATGATGTCCGCACCCTTCACCTCGCGGCGCGGTGCGCGCGCGTGTGATGCGGCGGCCATGGCGGCCAGCTTCCAGGCAAGGCCCGTCTCGATCGCGCCATGCGCCATGCGCCAGGCCAGCAGCGCCGAGGCGGGGAAGCGCCGCATGACCAAGACGGGCTCGCCCAGCACCTCGTCCATGCGGAGGTAGAGGTCCGGGCTGAAGAGGCGGTTTATCTCGAGTTCCGCCTGCAGCGCCTCGCGGCGCTTCCCGAGGCTCGAGAAGTCGAGATAGGGAAGCAACACGTCCTTCTTGATCTTGAACGCGCGGTCACTGACGAGGAACACATGTGCTGCGTGCGTCTCGACGTGCTCCACCGCCTCTCCGGGAAAGCCCCAGGTCTCGCCTTTGAGGAACGCTGATGTGAACATGGATCGGAAAATAGGGTCGGGACCGGTTCGGCGCCTTGACCGGCATCAAGTTCCACCGTCGTCCAGCAATTGCCGGACGATGTCCTGATGGCGGTTCAGGAAGTTGCGGGTGATGGCGAAATGTTCCGTATCCTCATAGTCGACGCGCTCCAGCCCACGCGGGCCCAGCTGGTAGATCCATGCATTGGGATAGGCCATCAGGATGGGCGAATGGGTGGCGATGATGAACTGGCTCTCCGCCGCGATAAGGTCGTGCATTCGCACCAGCATGGACATCTGCCGGGTCGGAGAAAGGGCAGCCTCCGGCTCGTCGAAGATGTAGAGGCCATGACCTCCCAGGCGATTCTGCAAAAGGGCGAGGAAGGATTCGCCGTGAGATTGCTTGTGGAGTGACTTGCCACCATAGGAACTTAGGCCACCGTCGAGCTGCTCGACATAGGTTGCAACGTTGAAATAGCTCTCCGCCCTCAGAAAGAAACCGTCCCTCGGACGCCGTGTGGTCCGGACCAACCTCAACGCCTTGTGAAGTTCGGAATGTGAGTTGAAAGTGCCGAAGCGGAAGTTCTTCGACCCGCCTTCAGCGTTGAAGCCCCAGGCGACGGCCAGGGCTTCAATGAGGGTGGATTTTCCAGAGCCGTTCTCGCCAACGAGAAATGTCACCTTGGGGTGAAACTCAATGCTGCCAAGGCCGGAAATGGCGGGCAACCCATAGGGGTATGCAGCGCGGTCTTCCACCCGCTCCCACATCATCTCGGCGCTTAGGAGATAGTGCCTTGCCTCATACGCCCTCATGACGGGAGAATGCCGTGCAAGCTCCCATAAGACAAGTTCTTTTACCTAGGTCAATTCCCGCGGCGGCGTTCGCGGCGGGCGGCGCCGGCGGCGGCGGCGTCGTGGCCCTTGGCCAGTTCGGACACCGGACCAAGCTTCGTCTCGATGAGTTCCAGCGACGGGCGGGTGCCCTTCGTGTAGGTCTCGAGCGACTTGCGCATGGAGGCGAGGTGCTCCGGGCTGGTGCCGCAGCAGCCGCCGATGATCTTGGCGCCTGCATCGAGCGCGATGCGGGCGTAATCCGCCATCAGCTCGGGCGTGCCGGTGTAGTGGATATGGCCATCGACATATTGCGGGATGCCGCAGTTGCCCTTGGCGACCACGGCGGCGTCAGGCCGGGCTTCAGAGATGCCCAGCACGGTGGCGATCAGCTCCGAGGCGCCGACGCCGCAGTTGGCGCCGATGGCGACGGGCTGGGTGGGAAGTGCTGCTGTGATCGCGCCGAAGGCCTTGGGCGTGATGCCCATCATGGTGCGGCCATTGGTGTCGAAGCTCATGGTCGTGACGATGGGCAAGTCTGCCTGAGAACAGCCTTCAACTGCAGCCTTGAGCTCCTCCTCGGAGGACATGGTCTCAATCCACAACACATCCGCGCCACCTTCCTTGAGCGCGTGGGCCTGTTCGGCGAAGGCCTTGACGGCCTCCTCGTGCGACATGGAACCCACCGGCTCCATAATCTCGCCGGTAGGCCCCACCGAGCCTCCAACATAGACGGGGCGGCCGGCAGCGTCCGCCTCGGCGCGGGCGTTCTTGGCGGCGGCGACGTTGAGCTCAAGCACCCGGTCCTGCGCGTTGTGGAGTTTCAGGCGGTGGCGGTTGCCGCCAAAGGAATTGGTAAGCACGATGTCCGCGCCGGCTTCGATGAAGCGGCGGTGCAACGACCGCACCCGCTCAGGATGCTCGAGATTCCACATTTCCGGCGCATCGCCGGACTCAAGGCCCATCTGGAAATAGTTGGTTCCGGTGGCGCCATCGGCCAGCAGCCACGGACGCGTGGCAAGCGCTTCGGTAAAGGACGGGCTGGTCATGGGAACCTCCGGTGCAGACGATATAAAGACTTCTTTATATCGTTATCCGGGTGATTGCCAAGAAAGAAACGCGGCATCCGACAGAAGAAGGCTCATTCGGTCGTTCACCGGCCATTGGGCGGGGCGCTCGCCGGAGGCCTTCAGGCGGCGGAGGCTGACTACCAAGTCTGCCACGTCCTGACGGCCAAGACGCGGCGCACGGTGCAGGCGTTGGGCATCCGGCTTGCCATGGGCGGAGAGGATTGTGGTGTCCTCCGCGATCTGCGGCAGCAGGGCCTCGGCGGCCTCGAGGTAGGACCTGAGGTCCGAATTGGTGATCTGGGCATAGAGCTTGCCGGGGTAAACGAAGTCCGCCGCGAAAAGGAGGCCGTTCTGCCGATCATACAGCGAGACCGAATCGGGCGAGTGGCCGGGTGTGTGGAGGAGCTGCAGGCGGCGGCCGCCAAGGTCGATCTCGGAGCCGATGGGCAGCCAGCTGGCGGGCTTCACCGGCGTCCATGTCATGCCCTCCCAGTAGCCGACGTAGAGATCGTCGGCGGGCATCAGCCAGCCGTCCTGCATGCAGGTACGGAGCACGGGGAGATCGGCGAGCGCGATATTGCCGAAACCGCCAAGCCCGCCGGTGTGATCGTAATGCATGTGTGAGGGGAGCGCCGTGACGGGCAACGTGGTGAGCCTGCGCACCGCCTTGGCGATGTCACGCACGCCGGGGCCGGTGTCGAACAGCAGGGCGCGGCGCTGGCCGAGGATCAGGTAGTTCCAGTTGATCTGGTGGAAGCGCGGCTCGCCGATGGCGATGACGCCGGGGGCTACCTCCTCCACCGCGAACCAGTCATCGAGCCAGGTGACGCCGTCGCACAGCATCAGGCGGCCTTCGCGCCATAGAACAGCGAGGACACGTGCTGGGCCTCGGCGAAGAACAGCCAGCGCTGGACAACGGCGGCGAAGAGCGCCAGCGCCATGGAGAGAAGCGCCGCGAAGGGCACAGCAAGCGCCGACAGCATGAACAGGATGGCGAGCACGAGCGCCGCGACCACCAGCCGCCGGAGCTTCGTCGCATGCCGACGCGCCACCACGTAGCCCATCTCCTTCTGGATGTAGTTGGCGACCGAGTGCGGTTGCTCCCACTGGCTGACCTCGCCAAGGCGGCCAAGGCCGGTGGCATCACCCATGGTCAGGTCACGCGGCGGCATCGATGCTGCGCCAGTAGAGGATCACGATGATGGCGGCGAGTGCCAGCAGCGTTGAGGAGAAGTAGACCAGGAAGGCTGGGAAGTTGCCGAAGACAGCGGTGATGGCAGCGAGGATCACCGCACCCGTGGCGAGCGCGAAGCCGAGATAGACCCAGACGGTCCACGCATTGTGCCAGGACCGGATTGTCTTGAGAGTCGAATAGATCTTGGCCGTGCACACCACGGTGACCAGCGCCATGATTGCGGTGATGACGGCGAGCGGTGCGACGAGGGCCGGCGCTTCGATGAGCCCCGACCAGACCGCGCCGAACACCACTGCGGGAAGATAGGTGACCACCGCCGCCACGCCCTCGCGCGACAGCCATGAGGAGCGCCACTGCGAGAAGGCCCGCCAGGCGCGCTCCGGGTGGCCGAGGTGGAAGGTCGACGACAGGAGACCGATGGTGATGAGACCAAGCGCGATCACCACCGCCGTGAGGCCGAAGGCGAGTGATGATGCCTCGCCATGGCTGATGCCGACGAGGCCCAGCAGCGCCAGCAGGCCATAGCCGGCACCGGACGCCGTCGTGAACAGGATGACGGAATAGGCGGGATGCATGGTCTAGCCTTCGAGCTTTCCGGAATTGTCGGGTTCATTGGCGCGGGCGGATGCCTTCTTGGGCGAGAGCACCTTGTCCGCCCACAGGAAGAGGCGGTCGAAGGCGGAGCCATCTGGCCGGGGCAGTGCTTCGGCGCGGGTGTTGGTGGCATCGCGGCGGGCGCGGGGCGGAAGGTACTTGTTGACGGGCTTGTAGCCCATCTCCGGCAGCAGGTCATAACCGCCACGCTCAGCGACGAGCTGGGAGACCTTCGAGGACTCATCGCCCAGATCGCCGAAGTGGCGGGCGCCGGTGGGACAGGCCTTGACGCAGGCCGGCTGGCGGTCCTCCGGCTCGAAGTTGTCGTTGTAGATGCGGTCGACGCAGAGCGTGCATTTCTTCATCACGCCCTGGGACTGGTCATACTCGCGCGCGCCATAGGGGCAGGCCCAGGAGCACAGCTTGCAGCCGATGCAGGTTTCGGGGTTCACCAGCACGATGCCGTCCTCGGCGCGCTTGTAGCTGGCACCCGTGGGGCAGACGGTGACGCAGGCGGGCTCCTCGCAGTGGAGGCAGGAGCGCGGGAAGTTGACGATGCGCGATTGCGCCTGCTCCGGCTCCTTCACCTCGTAGCCATGCACGCGGTTGAACCAGACGCCCGAGGGATCGGCCCCATAGGCGTTGGTATCGGTGAGCGGGCCCGAGAAGCCCTGCATGTTCCACTCCTTGCAGGAGGTGGCGCAGGCCTGGCAGCCGACACAGGTATCGAGGTCGATGACGAGGCCAAGCTTTTTGGCCGACGGCGGCGGAAGCGATGTCATTCGACCCTCTCGAGCGGCTTCAGCGTGGCGAATTGCGGCTCGCTGACATCCGACTGGTCGGAGGCCTTCTCGACGCGGACGCGGAGATCATACCAGGCGGCCTGGCCGGTGACCGGATCGCTGTTGGAATAGCGGTAGCCGCCCTCGCGCTCGGGCAGCAGTTCCGAGATCAGGTGATTGAGCAGGAAGCCCTGCTTCGACTCGTCCGAGCCGGGCTTCAGCCCCCAGGCACCAGAGCGCTTGCCGATGGCATTCCACGTCCAGACTGTCTCGGGGTTTACGCCGTCCATGAGCCGGGCTTGCGCCTTGATCTTGCCGTGGTGCGAGGTGACGGTGACCCAGTCACCATCCGACACCTTGAGCTTCGCCGCCATCTCGCGCGCCATGTAGAGCCAGTTGCGCGACATGATCTGGCGGAGCCAGGCATTCTGCGAACCCCAGGAGTGATACATGGCCATCGGCCGCTGGGTCACGGCATGCATCGGGAACTCCGTCTCCGACACCATCTCGCCCTCGAATGGCGGATACCAGAAGGGGATGGGATCGAAGAAACTGGCAATGCGCTTGCGATGCTGCTCAGGCGCAACAACCTTGCCGTGGCCCTGGGCGGACAGGCGGAACTTCTGCAGCGGCTCGCAATAGAGCTGGTGAATGACGGGCTCCGGCTTGCCGATGAAGCCGAAGAAGGTGGCCCAGTCGAGATAGGCCCAGTTCACATGGCGATAATACTTCATGTGATCGGGGAGCTCGTAGAACCAGTGGCAGCCATTGTCGATGTAGCGCTGCAACTGCTCGGGGTTGGGCGTGCCCCTGCCCTGTGCCCGGCCATTGGGCCCGCGGAAGCCAGCGAGCGGACCGATGCCGGGCGCACGCTCATGGTTGACGATATAATCCTGGTAGCCACCGGGATAGCGGGCCGAGCCATCGGTGCGCGTCATGCCGGGAAGGCCGATACGCGTGCCGAGGTCGAGCAGCACTGTCTGGAAGGGGCGCACGTCACGCTCGGGTTCGACCACCGGCTGGCGGATCGAATCCGCCGGGCCATCGGCCTCCGAGATCGGGCGATCGAGGAGCGAGATGCAGTCCCAGCGCTCGAGATAAGTGGTGTCGGGCAGCACGAGGTCGGCGTAGTGCACCATCTCGGAGGCATAGGCATCCGAATAGATGATCTTGGGGATGGTGTAGCTGCCGTCTGGTTCCTTCTGCGTGAGATACTTGATCGTATCCGGCACGTTCATCGCCGAGTTCCAGCTCATGTTGGCCATGTACATGAACAGGACGTCGATGCCGTAGGGATCCTTCTTTGCCGCATTGGTGATGACCATGTGCATCATGCCATGGGCAGCCAAGGGCGCATCCCAGCTATAGGCCTTGTCGAGGCGCTGAGGTGTTCCCTCCGCATCGACCAGCAGATCTTCCGGTGAGGTCACGAAGCCCAGTGGCGGGCCAGGGAGCGGCGTGTTGGGCTTCACCTGGCCGGGCTTGCCCGCAGGCTTCACGCCGGGTGGCGGCGGCTTGGGGAACGGCGGCTTGTAGCGGAAGCCACCCGGCACATCGATGGTGCCGAGCAGGATCTGCAACAAATGGATCGTCCGGCAGGTCTGAAAGCCGTTGGCATGGGCTGAAATGCCGCGCATGGCGTGCATCGAGACGGGGCGGCCGACCATCTTCTCGTGATAGCGGCCAAGATGATCTGTCCACGGAACATCCAGCGCGATCTCCTCCTCGAATGCGGTGCGGGCGAGCTCGGCGGCGATGCGCCGGATGGTCTCCACCGGAACGCCGCAGCGCTCCGAGACATTCTCGGCCGACCATTCGGCGTCGATGAAGCGCTCGGCGATCAGCGTGAAGGCGGTGACCACACGGCGGCCATCGGGCATCTTGAAGCGGCCCATGAGCTTTGGTGCCGCATCGGGCGAGAGCGCAGGCATGGGCGAGTTCGAATGGCTGTCCCACACGAGGGCGGAATTCTGGGCGTTGCGGACGAAGAGACCATCATCGGCACCACCCTCGTTCTCGATGATGAGCCAGGGCGAGTTGGTGTAGCGGAGCAGATATTCGCCATCAATCTTCTGGGCAGTGAGAAGCTCGTGGATCAGCGCGCCGACGAACAACCCGTCGGTGCCGGGGCGGATGCCGATCCATTCGTCAGCAATCGCCGAGTAGCCGGTGCGGATCGGATTGATCGAAACGATCTTGGCCCCCCGGGCCTTGAGCTGGCCCAGAGCCTTCTTGATGGGGTTTGAGCCATGGTCCTCGGCCACGCCGAACAGCATGAAATACTTGGTGTGCTTCCAGTCCGGCTCGCCGAACTCCCAGAAGGAGCCGCCAAAGGTATAGAGGCCGGCGGCGGCCATGTTGACGGAGCAGAAGCCGCCGTGTGCGGCATAGTTGGGGGTGCCAAACTGGGTGGCCCACCAGCCGGTGAGGCCCTGGCTCTGGTCGCGGCCGGTGAAGAAGGCGAGCTTCTTCGGGTCCTTGGCGCGGACGTCCGACAGCCATCCGGCGGCGAGGCCCAGCGCCTCGTCCCACTCGATTTCCTTGAACTCGCCCGAACCGCGCTCGCCCACGCGCAACAGCGGCTTCGACAGGCGGCCCGGCGAATAATGCTGCATGATGCCGGCGGCACCCTTGCCGCAGATGACGCCCTTGTTGACAGGGTGGTCGGGGTTGCCATCGATGTAGGTGACACGGCCATCCTTCAGTTGCACCCTGATGCCGCAGCGGCAGGCGCACATGTAGCAGGTGGTGGTCTTCACCTCGTCCCAGTTCTTCGGAGAGGTGTTTACGACGGGTTCGGTCATGCGCTTCCGGCCTAGGGGGTCCAATCTTTTCTACTCTACCGGCTCTCTTGGACCTATGATAGGTCCAGACAGAGCGTTCACAGGGACCAAATGCGCGACTGGCTCGTCCATATCCGGCGAAACGAACACGCCAGCCTCCAGACCCAGATCCGCGAGGCGCTGGTCTCCGCCATTCTCGATGGGCAGCTTGCCCGGGATGAGCCGATTCCGTCCACCCGCAAGATGGCCAAGAGCCTCGGGGTTTCCCGCAATACCGTGGTGCTCGCCTATCAGGGGCTTCTCGACGACGGCTACCTGATGGCGAAGGAACGCTCCGGCTACTATGTCGCCGAGAAGGCGCTGGAGGGCGGCTCAACCCCAAAGCAACCGCTGAAGCACGCAGCCCCGGGCACCGGCATCGACTGGTCGCGGCGCCTCACCATGCAGCCGGCGGACCAGGCCAACGTCTCGAAGCCGCTGGACTGGCAGTCCTACCCCTACCCCTTCATCTACGGCCAGGTAGACCACACGCTGTTCCCGCTCGCCGAATGGCGTGACTGCGCCCGGCAGGCGCTGGGCAAGAAGTGGCTGGGCTCCTGGACCAACGACACCTGGGCCCATGACGACCCCTTGCTGGTGGAGCAAATCCGCCGCCGCATCCTGCCGCGCCGCGGCATCATGGCCAATGACGACGAGATCCTGGTGACGCTGGGCGCCCAGAACGCCCTCTACCTGCTGACCACGCTGCTGGCGGGACGCGAAACGCGGGTGGGCATGGAGGAACCGGGCTACCCTGACGTGCGCAATATCTTCAATCTCAGCACGCCGCATGTCTCCCTGCTGCAGGTGGACGAGAAGGGCCTCGTGCCCTCGGACGCCTTCGATGCCTGCGACCTCGTCTTCACCACGCCGAGCCACCAGTTCCCGACAACGGTGACCATGCCATTGGAACGGCGCCTGGAACTGCTCAAGCGCGCCGCGAAGCATGACGTGGTCATCATCGAGGACGACTACGAGTTCGAGACGAACTACGTGAACGAGCCATGCCCGGCGCTCAAATCGCTCGATGACGATGGTCGGGTCATCTATGTGGGCTCGCTGTCGAAGACGCTGTTCCCCGGTCTGCGGCTCGGCTTCCTGGTGGCGCCGAAGAACATCGTGGCGGAGGCCCGCGCGCTCAGGCGCCTGATGGTGCGGCATGCGCCCAACAACAATCAGCGCACGGCGGCGCTGTTCCTGTCGCTCGGCCACCATGACACGCTGATCCGCCGGCTGCACCGCGCCTATCGCACGCGCTGGGAAATCATGGGCGAGGCCCTGAAGCAGCACCTGCCCGAGGCGAGCCGCGTGCCGAGCTTCGGCGGAACGAGCTTCTGGGTGAAGGGTCCGGACGGGCTCGACAGCGACGAGCTCGGAAGGTCCGCCGCTGCCAAGGGCGTGCTGATCGAACCAGGCCACATCACCTTCGGGGCGCCTGATGCGCCACGTAATTTCTATCGCCTCGCCTTCTCCTCGATCGCCGAACAGAAGATCGAGCCGGGCATCCGCATCCTGTCAGACCTCGTGCGGCGCTGAGCCGATGAAGCTTGCAACCGACAACCGGGCGATGGCGATGTTCTGCGTGCTTGCAGGCGTAGGTCTCGCCTCCGCACAGGACGCGGTCGTCAAGTACATGTCGTCCGGCTATCCGGCCTATGAGACGCTGCTTTTCCGCTGCGTAGGCTCGCTGCCGGTGATTGCCTTCGTGCTGTGGCGCGAGGGGCGCGGCTGGTCGATTGCCACGCCGCTGTGGCGAAGGGTGTGCGTGCGCGGTGCGATCCTGGCGGCGGCCTATCTTTGCTTCGTGCTGGCGATTGCCGCAATTCCGATTGCCAATGCGGTGGCGATCTATTTCACCATGCCGTTCTTCGTGGCCGGGCTGGCGGGACCGCTGCTGCATGAGCGGGTGCGGTTGCACCGCTGGCTGGCGATCATTGCGGGCTTCATCGGAGTGCTCATCATGGTAAGGCCCGGTGCCGGCGTGTTCGAACCGGCTTCGCTGCTGGCCCTGGGCTCGGCCATGGGTTACGCCGTGGGCCAGATGCTGGGACGGCCGCTATCCCAGAAGGTGACGCCCATCGTCATCGCGACATGGCAGAACTTCATTTACGCTGGCTTGGCACTCGGCCTCGGCGTCGTTTTCAATACCTTCGATTTCGGGACCTTCACGCATCCGAGCCTCGTGTTCCTGTCGCGGCCGCCGGTTTGGCCGTCGGCCTTCGATGCGATGCTGCTGTTCGGGCACGGCATCTTCGCAGGCACCGCGATGATCCTTTTCATCAACGCCTATCGCTTGGCAGAAACGAACTTCGTGGCTCCGTTCGAGTATTCGGCGATGATCTGGGCCGTGTTCTATGGGATCGTGCTGTTTGGCGACTTCCCGGATTTCTTCACGTGGGTTGGCGCCGCCATCGTGGTCGTGGCGGGAATACTGATGATCCTTCGCGACCGCGCGCTGGACCGATCCCTCACCTAGAGGCCAAACCGCGTCCACAGCCGGCCCGCCAGCGAACGCGACGGGAAGGACAATTCGGCGTCGATGCCACGCCTAGTCCAGATCGTTGCGTACATATGCAT
>JBEARP010000062.1:0-23634 GCA_041163105.1 Pseudomonadota bacterium | reverse complement strand
GTCGTCGGAGGCGTTACCTTCGTTCCAGATCGCGCCCCAGCCACCGAGATCGGTCCATCCACCGCCGTAGGGAACAGCCCACAGGTCGGAGGAACGCTCCATGATCGCATAGTCGATGGAGATCGCTTCGATCGCCTGCCAGTCCTCTGGCGCCAGCCTGATGAAGGTGAGGTCCGGCTTGGCCTCGTCCACCGCGCGAGTCGCCGGTGCCAGCAGTTCCGGCGCGAGATTGGCGAAAGCGCCGATCATCACGTCGCTGCGGAACAGGAATATGCCGGCGTTCCACAGATGTCGACCGGAAGACACCATGCTCTGCGCGGTAGCAAGGTCCGGCTTTTCGACGAAGCGGAGCAGTGGCGCAGCTTCCACGGGTGTCGCACTGCCGGCGAGCTCGAGATAGCCGTAGCCGGTTTCAGGCAATGTGGGTGCGATGCCGAAGGTAACGATGCCACCCATCGCCGCGCGTGTCACAGCAGCACCGACTGCGAACCGGAATGACACAGGGTCGGGCACCAGGTGGTCGGAGGGCGCTATGAGCACCAGCGTACCAGGCGCGTGCTTTTCGAGCCAAAGCGTGGCGGCGAGTACGGCCGGCGCTGTATTGCGAGGACTCGGTTCGATCAGCACGGCAGCTGGTGTGATGCCGATGGCGGCCAGCTGATCGCGCACCACGAACCGAAAGTCAGCCGAGGTGACGATCACAGGGTTGGCGAAACCTGTCCCTGACAGCCGCCGTGCCGTCGCCTGAAACAGGCTCTCGTCGCCCACCAGTCGCGAGAACTGCTTGGGGAAACTCTGCCGCGATACCGGCCAAAGCCTCGTGCCCGAACCGCCACAAAGGATAACCGGGGAAATGGTTTGGCCAGCTTTGGCGTTCACATCTAACAAGGTCTCAACTCCGAGTGTCACTGTTCGGGCGCTTGGCGCGCCGACGGATTGAATCTAAATCATTTGCGAACCGAAGTGTCGCCAGTCGCGCCTCCAAGTCGTTCAACCGGACTGCAGTTGCAAAATCAGGAATTGAGAGGCCTCCAAGAAGCCGCTCCACTTCCTCGAGTCTCCGATCTACGATATCGAGGGGAAGTGCGCGCATTGTTGGATTTTGGGTTTCATTCGCAAAAGAACTTTCGAGCCGAGCAACAATCTCGCCAGTCATTGTGCGCCTGTTTGCAGCCGCAGCCTCTTGTATGACATCTCGCATTCCATCGGGCAGCCGTAGGAGAAGCTTGTACCTGTCTGAAGGTAGTTTCTTCATCAAGCCATTCTCCCGTTCCAACCGCCGCTATTTGGTTCAGCCTTCCGGAAGCCAAGGTCGGCACCGAACAATGGCGCTTCCATTGGGATACAAAGAGATCGAATCTGCCCCTCGGATACAGTCTGTAATGCGGGAACACGCCGCTGATGGTGGCGAAGGGCTTTGCTCGCAACGCCCGTCACCATCACAACGCCACCCGCACTCAACGGAACAACAAACATGCGATGGTCTCTCATTCGGCATGGTACAAAATGTCGGTCAGCCTAGGACAGTCTCCCGCCTTCACCGGGGGATCCCGGAAGGCATACGAGAGGATTTCGCCATAGTAGCCGCTGGTGGGGGGCTGCCGGCAAAAGGCCGCGGTGGCGACCCGCCTGCAATAGCTCGCCATGGCCCTGAACAGGGGGCGGGTGGATTTGCCCTTGCCCTTGTACATGCCTAGCTCGGCCAGCTTCTTGCTGACGGCATAGAGGTAGAACTGCTGGTTGGTTTCGCGGCTCTGTCGGACGAGCGACTGACGGGCGTCGACGGGAAAGTCGTCGAGCTGCTGATAGAGGCTCTGGAAATTATCCGGCCGGGCTGCCGCGAGATCCAGGAGATAGGCCTGCTGCGCCTGCTCGTCGGGGGTCAGGCGGCTCTTGTAGGTGTCGAAGGCCTGGTTCGTGAGTTTCAGGTTCCGCGGGAAGATCCGGCGGTTCCGGTCGATCTTGCCGTCCCGGTAGGCGGCGATGAGCGCCAGCGAGGCAGCCTTGTTGCCCTTGTCCGCCTCCTGCCGGAGATAGGCGACGGCCTTCTTCGAGCTGCGCGGGTTGCCGCGGCCGGTGAAGTAGCTGTCGGCGATCTTGACGTCCGCATCCTCGATGCCCTTGGACGAGGCGCTGGCCAGCAGGCGGCGGCCCGTGGCGGGCGAACCGCCCTGGCGTTCGAGGTTCATGCTTCCGAGGCCGAGTTCGCCATAAGCGTTGCCGGCGTCCGCCGCCCGCTTGTACAGCGCCGCCGCCTGACGCGGCTTCGGCCTGGCGAACCGCCCGTAGCGATAGATCTCGGCGAGCTTGATCATTGCCCAAGCGTTTCCGGCGTCCGCCGCCGCGGTATAGGAGGCGATGGCCTCCGCCGGGTTCATCAGACCCGCCTTGCCGGTGGCCGCGAGGTCGCCAAGCGTCAGCTGCGCGCTGGCGTTTCCTGCCGCCGCCGCTTCCTTGAGGATGTCGCGGCCGCGCTGCACGTCCTGCGGCACGCCGAGCCCAAGCGCCACCATCTGCCCGACTTGCGCCTTGGCGGTGGCGCTGCCCGTCTTCATCGCGAGTTCGTAATAGGCGAGCGCCTTGACGTAGTCGCGCGGCACGGCACCACCCTTGTAGTAGAGGTCGCCGAGGCGCAGCAACGCGGCAGCATCCTTCGGCGCTGTTCCGGCGCTGATGGTCACCGCCAGCGGGCAATCGGCCGGCACATGCAGCTGGGCCTGCGCGGCGCCTGGCGGCACGAGAAGGGCGGCGATGAACACCGCGATGGACTTCATGATCAACACACTGACCTCATCGGTAAAGAGCGGACAACGCGCCGTCAGGCCCGCGCCTACTGTGCTCCTCCTGCCTTCAGATAATACTGGACAGCCATTTGGCCATCGACCGGCACGCCCTTGCCGTCGCGATACATATCGCCGAGCCTCAGCAGCGCATCACTGCTGCCGGCTAGCGCCGCCTGCTCGTAGGCCTTGATGGCGGACGGCCCGTCGACGGTGCCGGACGCCGGATCGCTGTAGATGTCGCCGACGAGCAGCAAGGCCTGGACATTGCCTTCCGCCGCGAGCGGCTTCGCGAGCTCAAGAGCCGCCGTGCTGTCGCGCGCCACACCCTGGCCGCTCAGCAGCATCTGCGCCATGCGCAGGTTCGCCGTGGTACTGCCAGCCTCCGAGGCCTTGTTGAAATAGTCGAACGCCGCTTTGGCATCGGGCTTGCGGAAGCGCGGGTCGAGATAGAGTTCGCCGATCCTCACGAGGCCATCGAAGTTCCGCAACTCGACAGCCTTCTGATAGGCGGCGAGCGCTCCCGCTCCGTCGGACTTGCCAACGGCGGAATCGATCAGAAGGTCGCCGAGCGAGATATAGGCATAGGAATTGCCCGTCGTGGCGACATCCTTCACCAGCGCGATGCCGCGCTCCACGTCGGGGGCCGTGCCCTGGCCGCGCGCCAGCATTTCGCCCATGCGCAGCTTGCCGGCATCGTTCCCCGCGGCGGCCGCCCTCGAGTATTCATCTAACGCCTTGGCGAGATCGGGTGGCCGGTGCAGCCCGTCGGAATAGAGGTTGCCCAGTCGGACGAGTGCAGAGGTGCTGCCGAGATCGGCCGCCTTCTGCAGATTGGCTTCCGCCGCCGCGACATCCACCAGGCCGGCCTTGCCGGTCAGTTGCAATCCCGCGAGCGTCGTGAAGGCCGTGGCGTTGCCCTGCGCCGTCAGGTCCTTCAGCATGGCGAGGCCCGCGGCAGCGTCCTGCGCGGTGCCCTGCCCCAGCACCATCATCTCCGCCACGCGGATCTTGGCATAAGGATCGCCGCTGTCCGCCGCCTGGCGGTAGAGCGTAAAGGCGGTCGTCATGTCGCCCTTACCGAGCTTGCCGCCATAGTAGAGGTCGGCCAACTTCATGATTGCATCGCTCGAGCCGAGATCGGCGGCATTCTTGTAGGCTACGCTCACCGCCTCCAGATCGACGCCGCCTTCGACGCCCTGGGCGAGGAGATCGCCGAGCACCAAATAGGCCGGGCCGCTTCCCGCTTCCGCCAGCTGGCGGATGTTCGCCATGCCGCGTGCCACGTCCTTCGGAACACCTTGGCCGCGCACCTCCATTTCGCTGGCCGAGAGCTTCGCTGTTAGATTGCCGGCCTCGGCTGCCTTGCTGTAGTACTGATAGGCCTTCGCCATGTCCACCGGCACGGCCTGGCCACTCGCATACATGTCGCCGAGCCTCAACAGCGCCTCCGGATTGCCGGTGGCCGCGACCTTCAGATAGAGCGAACGGGCGGCCTCCGGATCGGGCGTGCCACGCTTGATGCCGCCGACCAGGTCGACGGGCATGATGACGGCATAGATCAAGCCGTCACCAGGGCGGCGCTCCGCCTCCTGGTAGAAGTCGGTGGCGGCGCGCACCCCATCCGCATCGATCGTGCCGTTGCGCAGCATGTCGGCGAGATCCAGATAGGCATGCTGCAGGCGCAGCGCCTTCTGCGAAGGCTGCTGGGTGGCGGCACCCGCGTGCCCGGCCGTCGCAGCGACCAGCAGACCGGCGCAGGCGGCGACACAGGTGCTAAACGCTAGCTTCAGGCGTCCCATTGGGCAAATCCTCCAATCAGTTGACTGGGCTTCGGAATTGTCATGGGCAGACCCCACCGTCATGTGCGCGACTGCAGCGACGCCGGGGCCGCCGGGCCCAGTCCGCGCATAGCCTGCCTCACCTGGCGGTAGATGCGCCAGCACTCTGCTGCAGGCCGCGTCACGGGCGGCGCGACCGGCAGGCTGGGCCGCGCGAGGAGATCTCTCAAACCATCGGCGGTGATCTCGCTCGTCGCGATGATCCGCGACAGGGCGAAGGAATGCTCGTCAGGCGAACTGAAGGCATGGCGCACCCGGCAGGCCGATTCATATCCGGCCTTGCGCACCAGATCGCGCGTCACGCGGCTGGCATAGCCGTGCGGATAGGCGAAGGACCTGACCTCGGCCTGCAACCCATCCTGCAGTTGGCGCTTGCTGTCGGCAATTTCATGCTCGGCGCGCGCCGCCGGCAGGATGTCGAGCTCCGGATGGCTGACGGTGTGTGCGCCGATCTCGATGCCGGCATCGTGGAGTTCGCGGATCTCGCGCCAGCCCAGCATCTCGCGCCGGCCTTCGCCGAGCTCCGCCAGCCAGCCGCTGGTCTGCCCGATGCAGCCGCTGACGACATAGAGCGTTGCCGGAAAGCCGAACGCGGAGAGAACGGGCATGGCGCCAGTGAGGAAGTCACGCAGCCCATCATCGAAGCTGATGACCACCGGTGCAGCCGGAAGCTTGCGCTTGCCTGTCCGGCAGGCGACGAGCTGCGACACGGTGAGCGGCGTATGGCCTTCGTCCTTCAGCACTTGCAAATGGTCGCGGAACTCGCTGGGCAGCATCATCCAGCGCCGGTAGGCGTCGGCGCATTCGGTGTCGATGCTGTGATAGAGAAGGATGGGGATGGGCATGCCCTTCAGCCCTGCCATGACGATCCGAGGGCGGAGGGAGCCTTGCCCGCAACGTCCGCCCCAGCCTTCCGCGTTTCAGCGCGGCTCCTGAAGTAGCCAGGAACGCCCGCCAGGATGCCGAGCCTCTCCTTCCACACTAAGCACTGGGGATAGCCTGACGGCAGGCGCTGGTTCTTCGGCGAGGACCGGCCGAGCATGTGGACCAGACCGGCGGGAAGTGCCGCCACGAGGCGGGCGGCGGCCTTCGGATCCTCGACCGCTACCTTGGTGAGATAGGCACCGAGTCCCATTCCGTAGTTGTAGGCCTGCCGCTCCATGCCGATTTCGCTGCGACGGTGATAGTGCCACACGACGGCACGTGGCTCGTAGACCAGCGAAAAGCCTTTGGTGATGACCGAATAGAAGGCGACGAGATCGTCGCCGCCGCGCGCCTTGGTGCCCGCACCCAGGGCATCGTCAAAGCCGCCAATGCTGCGCACCGCAGCGGTGCCAAAGGCCATGTTGGCGCCGGAGCCGAACTGCCCCGCCGTGAAGGGGAAGAGGCGGCCGTCCGGACGATTGCCGTCGAGGTCGAATTCACGGCGGCGGAAGCCCTTGCCGAAGCCGCCGTGCTTCTCCGTCCACCATTGCGCCCGAGTTTCGAGTTCGGCCGGCATGATGAGGCCGGTGACGCAGCCGATTTTCTGGTTCTGGGCAAAGTTCGCCGCAATGGAGGCGAGCCAGTAGCGATCCGCCACAACGTCGTCGTCGGTGAAGGCGACGGCATCGGCAGTTACGAGGCTCATTCCCGCATTGTGTGCGCGGCCGAGCCCGGGGCGCTCGTCGCGGACGTATTTCACGCGGCCGGTCCTGGCATAGCGGCTTCGGATCATCGCAGCTGTGCCGTCGCTTGATGGCGCGCTGTCGGCGACGACGATGCTGAAGCCGTCGTGGCTCTGCGCGAGAAGCGAGTCGAGGCAGCGCGCGAGGCTATCCGGCCGGTCGCGGGTGGCGATCACCACGTCCATATAGGGAAGGTTTTTCGGCAGTGTGCTGGGTCTGGTGGCCCCAGCGCGCGGGAATTGCGCATCGATGTGCGTCTTCAGCTCCTCGCCGGTCATGAGCACGCTCCGCACCGGGACCTCGGAGATACCGACCGGATCGATGCCGTTGCGCACAAGGCACATGACCGAGCCATAGCGCGGATGCTCAAGCGCACCGTCGACGGGCACGTTGGGAAAAGGTCCGTTGAGGTCAACTTCGATGATCTTGACGGGCTCGAAGCTGTCGGACATGGCTGCCATCCTATTTACCGGCCGCGAAGAACCTGGCCTGGGTATATCCGCATGCCGTCAGGCCCAGTCCCGCGATGATGTTCACCGCCCGGGCAAGGCCCCAGGCATTGCGCTTCAGCGCCAAGTCAGAGAGGCCGCGCAGCACGCCAAGCGGCAGCACGCGCACGACGTAGCTGCGTTCGGCCGCCAGCCCTTGCGAGCTGCCCACGCGGCTCACCATGCTGGTCTTGGAGCGGCCCTCTGCGATGCAGCGCTTGCAAAAATAGGCCCAGCTCGTGCGATCCGCGGAAATCTGGTGCTGCACCGTGATGGCGGGATCGTAGAGCACCTTGGAACTGGGTTGAAGCTCGCTGGCGCGGATGAAAAACTCCGTTTCCTCGCAGCCACTCGCGTCATTCGCGGTGCGGCCGGTGCCCTCACGGAAGCCGCCCACCGCCTGGCTGACGTCGCGGCGCACTGACATGTTGCAGCCAATCGGGTTTCGAATGCGGGCGCGATTCTCGGGCTGGCCGCGATAGCTGCAGCCCACCACCCAGTCGAACTCCTCGGGAAGCCAGGGCGGCCGGCGCTCCGGCCACAGCGGCATCACCTTGCCGCCGGTGCCGATGACATCCGCATCCGCATAGAGCGCGAGCATGTTCTCGATCCAGTTGTCGTCGGCGATGGCGTCGTCATCAAGGAAGGCGACGACATCGCCGCGGCTCACTTCCAGCCCCGAATTGCGTGCGCCCGACAGTCCCTTGCGGTGCCGATTAGCGATGACCGTAATGCCAGGGAACCTCTTGGCGACGTCCTGCATCAGCCGCTCGTTGTGGTCGATCACGGCAATGATCTGCAGTGGCGCAACCCTCTGTCCTGCGACCGACTGGACCGACAGGTACAACTGCTCGCGCCTTTCATCGCTGTAGGCGCAGATGACGACGGAAACCGAAGTGACCGGCATGGTGGTCCTCTTTAGCGACCCTGCAGGGGACGCCGCATACTCGCGGCGCGGGTCTCGGGCGCGGGCTTCATGCCGAGCTTGATGATGGTCTTCAGCACGCGCCAGCCGTCAGGGATGGTGCGGAGATTGCTGCTGCCGTGGATGCGCGGCGACTCATAGCTCGGCACCTCGAATACCTTCATGTTCGAGCGAAGCGCCTGCACGTTCATGCTGGTTTCGATTTCGAAACCATCGACGTCGTGGATATTGAACTGCGGGACGATGTCGCGCCAGAAGGCATTGTAGCCGTAGCACAAGTCGGTGAAACGGCCGCCGAAACGGATCCTGACGAGCTGCGTCAGTCCCCAGTTGCCGAGGCGGCGGTACCATTCCATGTCCGTCGTTCCGCCGCCCTGGGTGAAGCGCGAGCCCTTGACAAAATCCGCACCGGTGAGAAGCGCGCCGACGAAGGCCGGAATTTCCGCAGGATCGGCCGAGCCGTCAGCGTCGAGCGTCACGATGATGTCGCCGCGCGCCGCCTGGATGCCGCAGCGCAGGGCCGCGCCCTTGCCGGGGCGGTCCTGGTTGACGACCCGGATGCCGGGAACGAGCGAGCGTGCAACCGCCACCGTTTCGTCGGTTGAATATCCGTCGACCAGCACGATCTCACCCACCCAGGCTGGGATGCGCGGCAGGACATGCGGAAGATTTTTCGCCTCGTTCTTCGTGGGAACAATTACAGAGATGGTAGGCGTATTCGGCAGAGCCAGTTCGGGACGGCCCAGTCCGTGACTAAATTCGCCAAAGGTGTCCGTCAGTTTTTCGGATGCGATTGAAACAGCACTCAAGATGCCCTCCACCCTAAAGTAATTCATTATGCTACCGGGTGCTCGCGATGGCTGCTTGCTCAACTAAGAGCTGAAAGTAGGCCTGCTATCGTTTGCAACGATAACTAACAATATATTAATTTTATAATTCGTCGCTGATGTACTCGGTGTGAAAATGGAAAAGAGCTTTTAAATACGGAAAAAAGCTTTTTCGGCTTATTTTTAGAATAAAGTTGCTTCCCTTCGATGAATTTTCAGTAGCATTTTGGCGATGAGCGGTCATTCCGGCTCTGTTGGTCGCGGACGTCAACGCGAAGGATCGACGAGGTTCATCATGCTGAAACATGTCTTCATCGGCGCCGTCACCTGCCTTGCGACAGCCTTCGTGGTGGCAACGCCGCGGGCCGCTACGCCCGTTCCCAACGTGCCCGGCAGCTGGACACTCGTCTTCTCCGACGAATTCAGCGGCAGAACCGTGAACCGGGAGAAGTGGACGCTCTGCTACTGGTGGGACAAGGGTGGTTGCACCAACCTCGGCAACAACGAGCTTGAGTGGTACCTGCCAGGCAATGTCTCACAGGGCCGCGGCAAGATCATCATGGAGGCCCGCAAGAAATCCGTCATCGGATGGAAGGGCCGAACCTTTCCTTACACATCCGGAATGGTCACAACCGGTCGCGACTATTCGGAGACGCGCCCAGCGCGTGCCCAGTTCACCTATGGACACATCGAAATCAAGGCGAAGATCCCGCGTGGCAAGGGCCTGTGGCCGGCGCTGTGGATGCTTCCCTCGACGCACGAATCTCTACCTGAAATCGATATCATGGAAGTACTGGGGGACACGCCGCATCAGCTCCGCCTCCATTTCCACTACAAGGACGCGAGCGGCAAGGCGCAGCACCCCGGCCAAACCGTGACGACCTCCAACCTTTCCGCCAGATGGCACGTCTATGGCCTCACCTGGGACCCTGATGCCATCCGCTGGTACCTCGACGGCAAGGAAGTCTGGTCCTTCACCGACAAGCGCTACATTCCCTCGGAGCCCATGTACCTACTCATGAACCTCGCTGTCGGCGGCGACTGGCCGGGCGCTCCCGATGCGCAAACCAAGTTTCCCTCGCGCTTCTCTGTGGACTACGTAAGAGTCTGGCAGAGGACGGCGCAATGAGGATTACCGACGCGACCCTCGAGCGCGCGTCTGAACAGCGCATCAGCGACAAGGGCGATCCCTGGTCGCTGATGCGCAGCATGTGGCGTTCGCCACTGACCCGAAACGGCTATTCACTGATCGCCAGCGCCGGCCTCACCTCGGGGCTGGGGCTAGTCTTCTGGGTCGTGGCCACGCATTTTTATAGCGCCGAGCAGATCGGCGTCAGCGCCGCGCTCATCTCCGCATTGCTGACGCTTGGCAACGTCTCTCAACTCAATATGGGAAACATGCTGAACCGCTACCTGCCCCTCGTCGGCGGTCAGGCGGGCCAGCTGATCGTGACCTCCTATCTGGTCACCACCGGCGTCGCGGCACTGGCCTCCGCCGCCTTCCTCCTCGGCATCGGCGACTTCGTCAAGGACTTCAGCTTCCTCCATTCAAGCGGCTGGGTGATGGCCACCTTCGTGGTATCAGCGATGTGCTGGACGATCTTTGCCATGCAGGACAGCGTCCTCGTCGGCCTGCGGCAGTCAACGGTAGTCACGCTGGAGAACGGCATCTACGCGGTGGTGAAGCTGCTCCTCCTGCCGGTGCTGGCGACGCTGCTGCCGGCGCTCGGAACCGGTGTTTTCGTCGCGTGGATCCTGCCGCTTCCGATGATCGTCGTCGCCGTGAACCTCGTCATTTTTCTGAAGCTTCTTCCGCTGCACCGCGCGAGCATCACGCGCCAGCAGACCGTCAGCTACCGCTCGCTCGCCAAATTCCTTGGCTGGGACTACATCGGCACGCTGGCGATGATGACGGCGATCGGTGCGGCGCCGTTCCTCGTGCTGCACTATTGCGGCATTGAGGCAATCGCCACCTATCACCTCTCCTGGACGATCTGCTATCCGCTCTACCTCATCAGCCGCTCGATGAGCATGTCGCTCCTGACTGAGGCCGCACCCGACTCCTCGCGCGTACGGCAGCTCGCCATATCGGCTGTCGTCCATTCAACCCTGCCGCTGACGCTAGGCGTGGTCTTCGTCTTCCTCTTTGCGCCCTGGATCATGCTGCTGTTCGGCAGGGCCTATGTCGAAACCGGCGTGCCGCTGCTCCGCGTGCTGGTCGTCTCCACCGTGCCCTGGGGCTTTGTCACCATCTATCTCTCGATGATGCGGGCGCGCTCGCAAACGCTGTCGGTGGCGACGATCCAGGTGGCGACGATGATCGTGCTGCTCGGCCTCGGCGCGCTGTTGCTGAAATCGATCGGCATCGTCGGCATTGGTTATGCCTGGCTGGCCGCTCACCTGACGGTGGTAGCGGGGATCGTGCTGGTGAGGCTGCAACGCGAAGGCACGGACTGGCTGATCAATGGCATGGGCCAGGTCGTCGGCGGCCTGTTGCGCATCTATGCGAGCGTCTGGACGAAAAAGACGGTGCGGCCGCTCGAGGCCGATGAGCGGCAGGCGCTGATCAGTCTCTCCGCCACGGCCGGCATCGGCTCCTCCGGCTGGGATTCGGCGGTCGAGATCGCTCCGCTCAGCGACGTCCGCACCCTGGTCCTGCTCGACGCCGCCACGGCAGCCCCGGAGGACGGCAAGAAGCGCGCATCCAACGCGGTGCTCAGGATCGCTCAGAGCGAGTCGGGCAGGCGCGCTCTGGAGCGCAGCTACGCCGCACAGCACCGGCTCGCCGTGCAGATCCCGGGCTGCGAGACCGGCATCAGCTACCCCGAGGTGCTCGCCTCCGTGCTGCAGGGCGACAGGCTGTGGGTGCTCGAACGGTTGCTGCCGGGTGAGGAAGGGCGCCAAGCCCTGATCGAGCCGCCGAGAAGGGCGAGTGGCCTGAAGGACGCCGTGCGTGTCATCGACAGGTTGCATCGTTACACCGCGAAGCCCACCGAGATCGACGAGGCCTGGCTCGCGCGCTGGGTCGACGGCACGCTGGAGCTGATCGAGAAGCGCCTCGCCATGTTCATGCGCGACCCGCGCAAGTCGCGGGCCATCGCCCGCATGCGCGATGACCAGCATCGCTTCTGGCAGGGCCTCACGGTGCCGCTCGGCCTGGGCCATGGCGATTATTATGTTGGCAATCTGCTGTTCGAGGGGCCGGCGGCCGCGGGAAGCGTATCGCGGCGAGCCGATGCGCCACCATCCTGCAGCGTTAGCGCCATTCTCGACTGGGAAGGACTTTCGACAGACGCTCCGCCCGGACTGGATGCTGTCTACCTCGCTATCACCAGCCAGGCGACCTTCTCCGAAGACAACATCGGCGGCGTGGTGGCCGACCTGATCAGCCATCCAGTGTGGCGCGACGAGGATCTTTCCTATCTCTCTGGTGCAACCCTGGCGGCGGAAACCTACCCCGGCTGGCCGCTCGACAGGGACACCAACCGCACCTTGGCCTGCCTCGCTTGGCTGCGCCACATCCATTGCAACCTGCAAAAGTCCGAACACTATTCCACCAATCTTCTCTGGATCGAGTCCAATGTCGGGCAGGTCCTACGAGCCTATGATCGGTTATCACGGTAGACATCGGCATCATGACGGTCGACGTAAACATGCCAGCATTGCTTGGCGAGGAGACCCGGCAGGAAGCGGCGACGGCGGCGCGGCGAAACATGCCCGCCATCCTTTCACTCGGCCCGCTGGCGACGGGCCTCGCCATCTGGTGGATCAGCTTCCGCACGGTCGACCCGGCAGACCTAACCGACTATGGCCTGATCGCCACGCTCCCCGCCGGATATTGGGCGGCGGTCGGGGCGCTTGCCCTCGGCTTCACCATCAGCCTCGGCGGACGCACGGTGCGGGGCCCCATCCCCTACCTCTACCTCCTCGGCCTCGTTGTGGTACTCCACGTCACGCCTGAACTGGCCTATGGCACGCTGCGCTACTCATGGGCGTGGAAGCACATCGGCATCATCGACTACATCCAGCGCCACGGCACAGTCGATCCCGTCGCGCCCTTTCTGGCCGCCTATCACAACTGGCCTGGTTTCTTCTATTTCTTCGCCATTGTTGCGAACCGCCTCGACCTGTCGCCGCTCGATCTCGCGAGCTATGCGCGTTTCTCGCCGGCAGTGCTGAACGGGCTCTACGTGCTGGCTCTCATCCCCGTCTACCGCCGCCTGAGCGATGATCCGCGCCGCGTCGCGGCGGCGATCTGGCTGTTCCTTGTGGGCAACTGGATAGGCCAGGACTATTTCTCGCCGCAGGGCGTGTCGCTGCTCTTCTACCTGCTGATCATGGGTCTCTGCCTCGCGGGCTTCGCCGGCGGACAGGGCACAGACAGGCCGCCCGCCAATCGCGCCATGCAGCTCCTGGCGAGCGCCAGGGCTCGGCTGCAGGGCGCGGCATCCGTCCCGCCGCCGCAGCACGGTCTCCTGACCAACGTGGTCGGCGGCCTGCTGGTGTTGATCCTCATCCTGATGATCACGGCCACACATCAGCTGACGCCCCTCGCCACCATCCTGATGCTGGCGGCGCTCGTGGCGATGGGCAGGGTCAGCCCCTATGTGCTGATGTTCGCCTTTGCCGCAGAGCTGCTGTGGCTCCTCTATTTCGCTGCACCCTTCGTGGTGTTCAATCTCGCCGAGGAACTGAGCACCTTCGGCGAGGGCCTCGGTGCGGTCGAGAAGAAGATGGCCGTGGTTTCGGCGGTGAGCGAGGGCCGCGCCTGGGGTGTGATCATCGGCCGGGCGCTGACGCTGAGCGTCCTCGCCTTCGCCATGCTGGGAAGCTTCAGGCGCTGGCGACTCGGCTACCGCGACGGCCTCGCAGCAGCGATGATGTTGTCGGCACTCCCCCTGATGGTGAACCGCTATGGCGGCGAGGTCCACTTCCGCATCTATCTCTTCGCGTTGCCGATGCTGGCGCTCTTTGCCGCCGCGGCCTTCTTCCCCACTGCGGGGCGTGGCACGGGACGGGTAACGCTCGCGGCATTCGCCATTACGGCGGTTTTGGGCGTGATAGGCTTTCTCTTCGCCAACAATGGCAAGGACCGCGAATACACCTTCGCGAGGGACGAGGTGGATGCCGCGGCGTGGCTCTACGGGCGGGCGCCGCCCAACAGCCTGCTGATCGAGGGCGCGCGCAACTATCCCTCGCAGTTCATGAACTACGAGAACTTCGCCTACCTTCCGATTTCCGAGGAGAACCACGACGTGCGCAATGCGCTGATCGCGGCGCCGGAGCAGACGCTCTCGCGCTGGCTGTCGGACCAAAGGTGGAGGGCCGGCTACGTCATCATCACGCGCAGCCAGAAGGCGTTGATCGACTCCGAGGGCGTGATGCCGCCGGGCTCGCTCGACACCATCGAGACTAGGCTGATGAATTCGGCGCAATTCGAAGTCGTCTATTCCTCTCCCAACAGCAAGATTCTCATGCTCCATGGGGCGGCGTCCCACATGGGGCCGTGGTCCGCGGTGAAGCCGCTTCCCGAACACCCCGCGGCGACCCGTGTGTCGCCGCCGCAGTGAGGGGTCATGCAACCCGCTGATGTCGAATCCGGGTGCGGTGCCCTGCTGAGGGGCGGGCTTCGTGTGATGGCGGCTCTCGCCCTGCTGGCGATCGGCGCGATGGCAGGCGCTGCAACGGCGTGCGCCGGCGACCATGTGTATCTCAATGAGAAGCCCATCGCCGATCCTGCAGTTCTCGCGGCGATGAGGAGCTATCTCGCACCGCCCGAGCCGGCGGGGCCCGGGACCGGCAAGGCCCCCCTGCCGCCTGCCGAACGCGCCCGTGTCGACTGCGACAAGCTCGCGTCCGTGCTGCGGGCGTTTGGCTATCTCGAGGCGCAGGTGACCTGCCGCCCCGCCACGGCCGCCGACGGCAGCCTGCCCGATGGCACCATTATCGCCGATCCGCTGCCGGGCGCCATGTTCCGCGTCGGTGTCATAGACATATCGGGCGTTAGGTCTTCACCGGAAGTCGACGCCATGGCCGCCATCATCGGCGACCGCATTGCGTCCTACACCGGCAAGCCTGCGACGTCCCAGGCACTCTGGGCGATGGAGTCCGATGTGCTGCGACACGTGCGTGACATTTATCCCCTGGCCACCGTCACCCAGCGCGCGCTGCGCCTCGACCACGCCCGGCGCCTGACGATGGTCGAGATGACGATTGATAGTGGCTCAACTGCCACCTTCGGGGACCTGACCTTCAGCGGCCTCGGCCGCGTCTCGCGGGACACCATCCGCAAGGAACTGACCTTCCGGACTGGTCAGCCTTACGATGGACGACTGCTGAGCGACTTCCAGCGCCGCATCGAGGCTGCGGACCTCTTCCAGTCGGTGCGCGTCGTGGCGGCCGATCACATCGAAGCGGACGGCAGCATCGGGATCTACGTGGTCGTGAAGGAGTTTCGGGAAAACGTGGCGGAACTCCGGCAGAACAGCACGCCCCTCACCCTGTCCCTGCTCGCCGCCCTGCTGGTGCTGTCCGGACGGCTGATAGCACAATATGCAGGCGGACCCCGCTGGCTGCAACGCGCCCTCGGTGCGGCATCGCTTGCGGCACTGGCGGTGAGCACTGTTTTATTCGTTATGCGGCTGATGCAGCTGGTGTGACTGGTGTGGCGGGGCTTCCGAACCGCCCGATCAACTTCGGATCTTCCGGCGCTCGCTTCCGGACCCCTCTCCGCCCGGCGTATCCTGCGGCAGGATGCGCATGGTGATTTCATCGCCCGCCGGCGGCCGTCTCTTCAGGCCGTCGCCGATCATCGCGTCCATCTGTCGGCGGATCTCTTCCAACTCGCTGCGGGCGACGGCTTCGGCCGCGTTGCACTCCCGCAGGGCTTCTTCATCATTTCCCAGTAGAGCCTTTGCCTCTAGGGCGGTGCGGTAACTGTTGTAGACAACGTCCCAGCGCTTGACGAGCGCTACCCATGCCTCGGCAGGTGAGCTTTCAGCCTGGTCTTCAGTCTTGCTCATGCAAGTCGCATCTCTTCATCCGTTCCCCTTCAACACATACACACAAAGTTGAATATTCTATGACGAATGGTTAACAGCTTTTTAAAGCAACCGACTGCCGCAACCGAGACGGTTTGTCGGTCGCCAGAATCTCGATTTAAAAAAGCTGGAACTCAATACCGCAACGGTCATGTGCCAGACCCTCGACCACCACCATTGCACGCTCTGTCTGTAGACAAACAAGGGGAGCAAGGACGAGAATGGATCCAGCTGAAGCTCATTCTCCATTGTGGTGTCCCACTTCAAACATCTCGAAATCCAATGACTTTTTTCGCAATCGTGCGGAGTTTTTGGTTCGCCGAGAGGATCGGAAGGCGTTCATGGCGATACTCGGCATAGGGATGTCCAACCGCCCCAAATTGAGCCTTGAACGCGGTGAGTGACGAAGACTCCCCCGACTCACCCATGTGGTAATAGCGGCAATTCCTTTCGCAAGCTTCCTTGATTGCCGTCGCCTGCAAGAGAGAATTGGTTCCGGAATTGCCTACCGCCTGATCATCCATCGCACCTCGCGTATAGTGCGCATTGTTCCCATAGAGCACAACGATTCCAGCGATCGCTTTTCCATCCTTGCGCGCAATCATTACCCGAACGATGTCGCTGCACAACCGCGTCAATTCGATAAACTTCTTCTTCGGATCGCGGATATGACCCCGAAGTGAGGCAAGCCATGAGAACTCGTTCTGCTTTCTTGCCCAACGCAGGATGGACATCCGAAACAGGGCGTCGAACTCTGCTACGAGGTCCGCGCTTGATCCCGAGTGCACGGTGATCCCAAGACGTTCTGCCTTGCGAGCAAGAGAGCGGGTCCGTCCCAGAAACCGATGGTTCCAGACCTCATCATAACCCCCCTGGAGATCGAGAACATGCGCCTTGCGCGGCAAGGCGGTCCAGCCGCTGCCTGCGGCGGCTTCGCTCCAGATGCTCGCCATCAGAGGGTTCGGGCGGATCTGCATGGCAGCGCCCGGCAATCCCGCACAATCGTCGAGGATCACCCGAAGATGATCGGAACTCAGTGGGCCGGTTGAGATCGGGCCGCCAAAGCCCCAGGCTGCAGGTGGCGACCTGTGGATACGAAAAGGACTGATGCTATGGATTTTCGAAAAGAGGGAAAGCGCCGCCTCTGTCTGATCCTCAAAGATATACTTGCGACGCTCAATGATATACCCGCCCGTTACACAGATCGCATTCGTCCAGATACTGGATTGTGATGGCAGAGCCTGTTCATCGCAGGCATAAATGCGATCCCAATCAGAGGCCGTGCAGGGGGACACAATTCCGGTCACTTCATGTTCGGTCGACGCCATGTCTTCCCACCCAAATGGCCTAATCAAGCTCCCAGCTGATCTGATCCATGCGATCGATGAACTCGTTTGCCTGACCTTGACACCAACGCAAGTGTTCGCACTGCCGTCAGAAAGTTGCACAATCACCAGTTCGAGTAAAGAGCTAGAGCATTGGTTTAAATGAGCTAGACCAACAAACAAAAATATCAATGCGCCGGTCGCGGCGGGTCCTCAGAACGTCCGTCGTCAGATGGAATTGAAATCGCTGGGTGCGTGATTGAAGAGAGGATCTGGCGCATCTGGAATTGGCGTCATGCGGCCTTGCCGCGGTGTTGCAAGTGCCGGGTTTGATGGTTTCGCGTTTGATCATTTCTTTCCAGCAGGATGGTCTGGCCGATAGCCGACTGGTGACTCGCAAGGAACTGGGCCGCCGACCTTGCAGCGTGGGAACCTAGCCAGCCGAAGCCGCATATGACGGGCGCGCCTGGCGATCCTGCCCGATCCCCGCCATCTTATGGAGAAGGACAATCCGGCTGCACTCGCCGTCCACCTGCGGATGCGCGATGAGTTGAGCTGCCTGTTTGATAGGGGCTTCGTCAACCGCGGCTATGAACCGGCAGATGCGATCTCTTCAACCGCTGAGCTTGTCAAGGGAACTTGCCGTCCTCAAACATGTCACTGAAATCCGAGGCGTCCTTTACCGTATCTAGGCCCGGCAAATTGAAGATGCGCTCCACCGTGCGGATCATGGAGCGGTGGGAATAGGGTTCCTCACTCGCATAGTTCTGCTTGACACCGGCCCCCGCGAGGATGAAGGGCATGACCTCGCTTGTCGAATCCTCGTCCCATGCCAGCATGACGATGCCGCGGTTCTTCTTGCTCCAGTCAATCAGCCCCGGAAGCATGCTTTTGAGGAAGTCGTCAGCCTTCTTGACGAGATTGTCCTTGCAGGTTTCATGGCCATGCATGTCGTTGCAGACGTCGGGCACGATGAAAGCGTAGTTCGGTACGTTACCCGATGCCAGGCCCTCCTTCAGCGGCGAGAAGTCGCGGAAATGCTGGGCACAGCCCGGCGTGTTCCAGGCGGGCGGCGCACCCGCCACGTCCGCGAAAAAGACGAAGGGAACATGGCGCGCAGCATAGCGGTCATGACTGGTCACCGGGCAGGCGCCGGTGTTCTCTGGGTCATACCCCTGAGAATAAGTCATCCAGCTCCGTCCCGCCGCCTTCAGTTCCGTGGCGAGGTGCTTGGGGCTATTGGTCCAGTTCTGCGTGTCGCTTCCGTTGCACTTGCGCGTCGGCTCCGCGTCGCAGGTAAATGTGGTGTCGTCGAACTCGTTGGTGCCGGCCTCCATCAGGATATAGTGCGGCTCGCTCGGCAGGTCCGGCAGCTCGTCAATGAAATTCAGCGCACGGGAAGCGGAGGGTATCAGCTCCTTATTGATGTAAGGAGCGTGTTTCTTGTTTCCGTAGATGAAGGACCTGTCACCCTTGTGCGCGGTCGTCGCGTCCATGTTTTCCATGACGATCACGAAGACATGGTCGATGTTGGGTCCTGCGGCGGCGGGAAGTACCGAAAATCCTACAAGACCGATAAGCAACAGCATGCGGCGCATCAACACTTTCCCCGCAACCGAAGATGACTCAGATAAGCAGACCAACTGTCACTCGACAAGAGCCTTGCAAGCTGGCTTTCGGCCGCATTCGAAAACCCGGCAAGAGGCTGGGCAAGAGCTTCTCCGTCTTCGCGCAACGCTCGTATCGGTTAAGCCGTTCGATGTCGTGATTGTACGCAGCCTGTCCCGCTTCAACTGTGATATGTTGTTTTCGGAACTCTATATCAGGCAGATCAACAATGCCAGCGTGGAGCTGGCGTCGATCACCCAGGATGTTGGTCAGGATTCCACCGGCGAGCTCGTCCGGAAGATCCTTCATGTCTTTGACGAGCATCAGCCGCGCGAGACGGCAAGCATGTCAGTAGGGTCATGTGCGAGAATGCCCCTCAAGGGTTCTGGAACGGTTCGACACCTTGGCCGGTAGCGCCCGTTGCGGCATTTGCGGCGCGGCCCGGCGGGTATCCCGCCTCGCACCCCCGAGAAGATCAAGGCCGTGAACGTCCTGCTCTGCGATAAACTGTTCGACGGCCCTCCGAAACTCCGGCAGGCCAATGCCCGACTGCTGTTGTCTGAGGTCGCAGTGACCTCCAGCGAAATCGAGATCACGGCGCCGAAGTCCGTCCCGGCGCGATTTGCATCAACCGAGTTGGGTGATAGTGCGCCTTCGGTTCTCTCATTTGTACATGAGTGGCGCACCATGCGGGATTCGAACCCAGCTAGACGAAGCGGGGATGACAGAACGAATTGGCTCCTGTTGATTGGACGCCATGTGGAAGCAAACGAGAGTTCGATGGCGACACAAGAATTCTAAGTATCTGATTTTCGTGGCGGCCGCGACAGGATCCGAACCTACGACCCTCAGTATGGGAAGTTGAAGCTCAATGTTACCTGGGATTTACCCTGAGGGGCAGCACGACCTTTATCGTCCTCATAGATCATTAGATTACAAGTGCTTGGGGCTTCGTCGCAGAATTGGCTTGCTCCTTCAGCGCGAGAAGAGGGGACCGGTTGCGGAACGCAACGGGGAGATGAGGGGACGTCAAGGATGCTACGGAATTGACTTCCCCTCACCTACCCCGACTGCATCGGGGCGCCCTTCTCTCCCGCTTCGCAGGAAAGGACGATGAGGGTAGGCATCCAATTCACTCTCCGTAAGGCACCCAGATGTTCTTCACCTGAACCGCGCGGCGGAGGTATTCACTGCCTTGCCCCTGCGTGCGGGACAGCCAGTCGCGCGGCTTGGCCGAGGCCCACGTGGCTTTCAGGTTCCCGGCACTGGCGGCTTCCACCGCCTTCACGCCCGGCCCGAAATACCAGAGTGCAGCAACCTCATCATGCTCGGCCATCGTCTTGGCCAGCTCGTCGCGCTCGCCCGTCACGATGTTGACCACGCCACCCGGCAGGTCCGAGGTGTCGAACACCTGATAGAGGTCGGTTGCGGCCAGCGGCTGACGCGGAGAGGGCACCGCCACCACGCGGTTGCCCATGGCGATCGCCGGCATGACCAGCGAGACGAAACTGAGCAACGGCATCTCGTCCGGGCAGACCACGCCCATAACGCCCCACGGCTCGTTCATGGCCAGCGTCACGTGGCGCGACTTGGTGCTGTGCACCCGCCCATCATACTTGTCGGCCTGTGCCGCATACCAGAAGATGCGGGCGAGCGCGGTCTCGACTTGCGCCTTTGCCTCGCGCGCGGACTGCCCCATCTGGCGCAGGCGCGCGGCGAACTCCTCCGCACGCGAGGTCAGGTTCTCGGCAATGTAATAGAGCACCTGTGCGCGGTTGTGCGCCGTGGCGGAGGACCAGCCGGAGGCCTTGGCCGCCGCCTCCACCGCGTTGCGAATGTCCTTGCGGTTGCCGAGGCCCGCCTGGCCGATTGCCTTGCCTTTCGCTCCGTATACGGAATAGGAATAACCCGCATCGGGACGCGCCTGCTTGCCGCCCACATAGAGCTTGGCGGTGCGGTCGATGGCCGCGGCTTCCGCGCTTTCCGGCGGGAGGGCATTCAGCGGTGCGGACTTCACCGACGCCACGGGCTTCAGCGCCGCTTCCCATGCGGGCACCAGATACTCGTACATGCCTTCGCGCCCGCCTTCGCGGCCGAAGCCAGACTCCTTGTAGCCGCCAAAACCGGCAGCGGCGTCAAACAGGTTGGTCGAATTGATCCAAACCACGCCGGCCTTCACCCGCGCCGACGTATCCAGCGCCAGGTTGATGTTCTCAGACCAGACGGTGGCGGCGAGGCCATAGCGCGTGTGGTTGGCGATCTGCACCGCCTCCTCCGGCGTGCGGAAGGTCATCATGGCCGCGACGGGGCCGAAGATCTCGACGTCCATCACGGTGGAGGACGGCTCGACATCGGTGAACAGCGACGGCGCGAACCAGTTGCCGGAGGCGGGAAGTTCGCAAGATGCCTGCAGCAGGGTGCCGCCCTCTTGCCTGCCCTTCTCCACGATCTCGGTGATGCGCTGCAGCTGGATGGGATCGACGATGGCGCCCATGTCTATGGACTTGTCGAGGGGATCACCCACTCGCAGCGTCTGCATGCGGCGGCGCAGCTTGGCAAGGAAGCGCGGCGCCACGCCCTCCTGCACGAGGATGCGCGAGCCCGCGCAGCAGACCTGGCCCTGGTTGAACCAAATGGCATCCACCACGCCTTCCACCGCCGCATCGAGGTCGGCATCCTCATGCACGATGAAGGGCGACTTGCCGCCCAGTTCCAGCGACAGCTTCTTGCCTGAGCCTGCCGTGGCCCTGCGGATGAGGCGGCCCACGTCGGTGGAGCCGGTGAAGGCGATCTTGTCGACGCCTTTGTGATCGACAAGGGCCGCACCCGTGGCGCCATCGCCCGTCACGATGTTGACCACGCCCGGCGGCAGGCCCGCCTCGCGGCAGATTTCGGCGAAGGCGAGTGCGGTGAGCGGCGTGAACTCGGCAGGCTTCAGCACCACCGTGTTGCCGGCCGCGAGTGCCGGCGCAATCTTCCATGCCAGCATGAGCAGCGGGAAGTTCCACGGGATGATCTGCCCGCAGACGCCCACCGGCTGGTGGCCGGGGAATTCGTCGGCGATCAGCTCCGCCCAGCCGGCATGATGATAGAGGTGGCGCGCCACCAGCGGAATGTCGATGTCGCGCGACTCGCGGATGGGCTTGCCGTTGTCCATCGTCTCCAGCACCGAAAGGAAGCGCTCGCGCTTCTGGATGATGCGGGCGATGGCATAGAGGTGCTTCGCGCGCTCATGGCCGGAGAGCTTCGACCAGGAGGCAAAGGCCTTGCGTGCGGCCTTCACGGCAGCGTCGACGTCGGCGGCCGAACCATGGCTGACGCGGGCGAGCAGCTGGCCATTCGCCGGGTTGGCGACGTCGAATGTCTTTCCCGGCCTGGTGAAGGCGCCGTTGATGAAGTGGCCGAAGCCCTTCTCGTGAGACTTGAGCCACTCCACCGCGTGGGCGTTGCTCTCAGGCGCGGTGCCATAGTCCATGGTGTCGAGGATCTCTGTGACGCTGGGCATGATGATCTCAGGCGAGGGGCTGGTTGGACTGGGCGGCGTAGCGGCCGGTGACATGGTGCTCGAGCTGGCGTTCGATGTCGCCCAGCATGGAGGAGGCGCCGATGCGGAACAGGTCCGGCTCCAGCCAGCGGCGGCCGAGTTCCTCCTTCATCAGGATCAGCCAGTTCATTGCGTCCTTCGCCGTCTTGAGGCCGCCCGCCGGCTTGAAGCCGATCTCGAAGCCGGAGAGCGCGCCATAGTCCCGCAGCGCGCGCACCATGGTGAGGCTTACGGGCAGCGTGGCGTTGACGTCTTCCTTGCCGGTCGAGGTCTTGATGAAGTCGGCGCCTGCCTGCATGGCCACCATCGAGACCTTGTAGACATTGCGCAGCGTCTTGAGGTCGCCCGTGGCGAGGATCGCCTTCATGTGCGCATCGCCACAAGCCTCGCGCATGGCAGCGATCTCGTCATGGAGAGCGGCCCAGTCCTGCAGCAGCACCTGCGCGCGGTGGATGACGATGTCGATCTCAGCAGCCCCCTGGTCCACCGCATAGCGGATTTCGGCGAGGCGCTGCGGAAGGGGCGTGAGGCCCGCCGGGAACCCGGTGGCCACGGAGGCGACGGGAATGCCGGACCCTTCCAGTGCCTTCACGGCAGGCGCAACCATCGAGGGATAGACGCAGACGGCACCGACGGTGGGCATCTCGGGGAGGCCCAGTGCCTTGACGATGTCGTCGCGCAGGGGCCGCTTCGCCTTGGCGCAGAGGCGGTGGACGCGGCCCGGCGTGTCGTCACCCGCCAGCGTGGTGAGGTCGATGCACTGCAGTGCCTTCACCAGCCACGCGGCCTGATAGTTCTTCTTCACCGAGCGGCGCGCAGGGAGGCTCGCCGCGCGGCGCTCGGCGGCGGAGAGGTTGACCTGCACATCCTCGAACCAATCGAGGGTCAGGGGCGTTCCCGGATTGCGCGCAACGGGTGCAAAGCGCGAGGCCGCACCCACGGGGCGAAGTTCATTCATGACGCATACTCCTTGCAGGCGGGGGCCTGAGGCATTCGGCGGTCTTTTAGAGCATCTTGCAGAGACGGGAAATGGTCAGCCTCCTGATACTCATCAAGCCCGGGCTTGTCCCGGGCATCCTTTGCGCGACACCCAAAAGGATACGCGGATGAAGCCCGCGTATGATGGGTGGGGGAGCGTTTCTTCAGAACGTCAGCCCCTTGAAGGCCCTCGTCTGCTCCACAAGCGCCACTTCCGTCGGCAGCCGCTCCATCGAGGAGGCACCATAGAAGCCATGGCAGTTTTTCGTGTTGCTCAGGATGAACTGCGCATCCGCGGGCATGGAGACGGGGCCGCCGTGGACGATGATGATGGCGTCCCTGTTCACCTTCAGCGCCGCTTCCGCCCATTCGTCCACCAGTGCAGGACAGTCGGTGAGCTTGAGCGCGGTCTGCGAGCCGATGGATCCGCCGGTGGTCAGCCCTAAGTGGCAGACGATGATGTCCGCCCCGGCCTTGGCCATCGCCTCCGCTTCGGCAGCATTGAACACGTAGGGCGTGGTCAGCATGTCCTTGGAACGGGCAAGCTTGATGAGATCGACCTCGAGGCCATAGGACATGCCGGTCTCCTCGAGGTTGGCGCGGAACACGCC
>JBEARP010000061.1:0-7066 GCA_041163105.1 Pseudomonadota bacterium | reverse complement strand
CTGTTGGTGACCGTGGTGTTGGCGAGTGCCGTGGTGGCCGCGACGGTGACTCTCACGTTGCGCTGCACACCATTGCCAATGGTGCCGAGGTTGCATTCTAGCAAGCCCGGGGTGGATTGTTCTGCGACCGGCCCATCGACGATCTTGCCGACGGACGGAACCGTGGAGCAGCTGCCGCTGGACGGTTCGGCGCTGAGGAAGATCAGGCCCGCCGGAAGCGTATCGGTGACGGTGACATTCTCCGCGGCACTTCTGCCGTCAGCTGTGGTGGTGGCCGTGAGCACATAGGTGAAAGCCTGGCCTGCCCGCGGATTGGACGGATTGACCGACTTGGCGACAGTGACATCGGCCAGAGCAGTGACCTCGAAGGTGTCGCTGCCGGTGTTAGTGTTGTTCACGAGGTTGGGATCGAAGGTGACGCTCGATCTTGCGGTCGCGCTGTTGGTGCGCACACCCGCATCGCCGCCGGGCCGCACCGCAAGCTGGATCGTCGGGCAATTGACCCCGGCGGTGCAGACCGGCAGCGTGGCGATGGAGCAGCTGAAACGGACGGTGGTTCCCGTCGCGCCGCCGATGGGAGTCGTCGTACAAGTCATTCCCGACGCGGCATTGGGTGACCACGTCCCTTGAACGAAGCCGCCGCCGCTGTTGGTGCGGTTGTTGATAAGGCCGGTCAGATCGTCGTTGAATGCAATGGAGGAGGAGGTGCCGCTGCCATCATTGATGATCTCGATCGCAAACTGCTCGATGTCACCCGAAGCGATGATCTTGTTGAGCGCCGTCTTGGTGACTCGGATGTCAGCCTCGTTGCCGGTGCCGGTCGAATTGACGTTGGTGGCGACAGTATTGTTGAGGAGATCGGGGTCCGGGTAGTTGGGATTGACGGTGGTCACCGTCATCGAATTGCTGAAGCTTGTTGCGCCAGCGACCGTTGAGACGGTTCTGAGAACGACGCCGGGCGTGGTGGCGCCAACCGCCAAGGGCGCACCAGCCGTATAGTCGCGGGTGCAGGTGATGGGCGCCGGGCCGGTGACCGGCACGGCGGGCGAACAGCTCCAGCCGTTGAGCGCCGCATAGGACTCCACTCGGAGACCCGCGGGCAGCGAGTCCGTCATCACGATCGTGCCGGTAAACGGCTCGTTGCCGAGGTTCGACGTGCTGATGGTGAAATTGAACGGCGTGCCTTCGAGCACCGGGTTTGCCGAGGCCGACTTGTTGGCGCGCAAGTCTGCTGTTCGTTCGTTGATCGCAACACCGCCGTCGGTGGCCGTGTTGTTGGCGAGGTTCGGATCGAGTGGGCTGTCTGACCTGATCTCCACCACGTTGGTGGCGTTGCCTGAGGCCACGATCGTGGTGCCGATGGTGATGGGGCCGAGCGGCCTGTTGTGGCCGGGAGCACCACCCGAGGGCAGCGTGCAGGTAACAGTCTGACCCACCACATCGCAGGTCCAGCCGCTGCCCGTATCAGGCGTGACCGTGTCAATCCGGTAAACGCCGGGAAGGGTATCCGTGATCTTGAGGCCGAGCGGGGTTTCGCCGGTGAAGCTCGGCGTCAATGTGAAGGAGACGGTGTTGCCCACCAGCAGTGTGTCCGAGGCGGGTGAACGGCTCTTGGTGATCTTGACGTCCGACCCCACCGTGACGTCGGTCGTCGTCGTGTCACGGTTATTGCTTGTGATGCGGTCAGGAGGATCGCTGCTGGTGATCTCCCCCGTCACCGTGATGTCGGAGGTGGAAGCGACGGCAATCTGCCCCTTCAGCTGCAGGCTTACTGTTGCGTCCTTCGCAATCGGCCCTGGAATGGTGCAGAGATAATTGCCCGCCGACAGAACACAGCCCGCAGGCCAGACAAGGGCCTGTAGTCCGGCCGGAATGGGAATCGAAATCACCACATTCTCGGCAGGCATCGGGCCAAGATTGTTGACGGTAAAATCATAGGTGACCTCGCTGCCCGAGGCAGAGGTTGCCGGGCCGGTGACGTCGAGCGTCAGGTCCGTGCCATCGGTGACCGTCGTGCGTTGAAAGGCCGAGGGGTTGACGCCGAGCCCAACCGGCACCGCGGCGCTGACATCGAAGGATCCCGTCTCGCTGGTCTTGACCAAAGCCTTGAGGCTGATCTTGGAACTGGGACCGCCTGGAATGGGAGGGACGGTGCAGATGACAGTGACAGGGCCTGTTCCTGGCTGCGGCGTGCAGCCGGTGATGGGGCTGCCGGCTTCGGTGCCGGTGAAGGTGAAGGTGCCGGGAATGCCCAGGCTGAGCGTCGTCTGCGGAGAGGAATTGGTGGCGAGGTCGTCGTTCTCGATGGTGACCGTGTATGTAACGGTGCCGCCAAGCGGGATCGGGTCTTCGTTGTCGATGATGTTGACGACGAGGTCGGTTGCCTGTGCTTCCGCCGCAAGGACCAGTGGCGCCAGAAGCAGGCTGATCAGGAGCATGATGCACCGGGTCAGCGTCAGGCCGCTGTGCCCTATTCCCCTGATACCGTCCAAAACCTGCATGCCGTCCCGCAAACCTTGTGGTGGTTTGAGGAAAAGCCTTCCCTTAGCCGGGCAATGCGAATTGCCGGCTTCCCTCAACCCTGTTCTGACGTGACCCAGACCCTGCGCGCTTGGCGGCGCCTCAGCCTCAGCCCCCTGCAGCCGGGGCCAGATTCGGCCCTTCTTGCTACCTCTGGACGGTGATCGATTTTGGATTAATCGTCAACACCTGATTGCAGTATTGACCCAAAAGGGGACGATTGGCGCTGGCGGCCGGGCGGTCTATAGGGTGCAGGAATGTTTCAATGAGGTTCTCGACATGAAGTCCGCCCTGCTCGCGCTCGGTTTTCTGGCTACCCTGTCCGCCCCGGCTTTCGCCGGCCCCTGCGACACCGATCTGGCCGCGCTCAAGACAGCATTTGCCGCCGCAACCGCGCAGCCAGACTTGAAAACCCAGATTCAGGACATGGTGGCCCAGGCCGAGAAGCTGTGTGCTGAGGGGCATGCGGAAGAGGCGGCCGACGTCATTGCCGACGCCAGCTCCATGCTGTCTTCCCAGTAAGTCCGGTCAGGGCTCGAAGGCGAGAACCGCAAGCGTGATGGCGGCCAGCGCCGACATCCACACGCCTGACACCAGCAATTCCATCCGCGGATAGAGCGACTGGTCGCCGGTGCGCAACATCTTGCCGGCTGTCATGCGGGCAAGGCCATGGCAGATCGTGAGCAGCACCACGAAGCCGATCTTGACGATGAACCAGCTGTTGGGCGCATCCGTCGGCGGCAGGTTGAAGAACAGGCCGATGCCGGTGATCCAGATGGCGAGGATCACGACGTCGCCGATGCGCGCCAGGATGCGGCGCAGGAAGGCCAGCGCGGCCCGCCTGTCACCCGTCTCGCCCGCCGCAACGCGGATGTTGATGTAGTTCGCGATGCTCATGCCCGTTCCCGTGGCAATGGCAATCAGATGGGCGATGAGCAGAATCGTCTTCATCCGTGTGCGGCCCTCCCCTGGCCGGTGTCCGGCTGTGCCTGTTCCCCGCTAGATTTCTAGCACGCCTGAACTGATTTGCACGGCCTGACCTGCAACCCGCACGGCCACCAGCTTCGCGTCTGCAACATCGGCCTCCAGCCACAGGTCGGAGGGGCGGCCCATCTCGTAGCCCTGCTCCAGCTTCCAGCGATGCGTGCCGTCCGCGAGCCGTTCCGCCACCAGCAGCTGCGCGGCGAGGATCGCCGTGGCCGATCCGGTGGCCGGGTCCTCGGGAATGCCGTCGAGCGGAGCATAGGCGCGGGCCCGGTAGCTGGTGGCGGCGTTGTCTCCGCCACGCGTGTACATGTAGGCCATGCGGGTGCCGAGTTCGGCGAAGACGCTGGACCAGTGGGGTTCGATCACCCGGGCGCGGGCAAGCGCATCACGGTTCTTGAGCGGCACGTAGAGAAAGCCGGGCCCACCCTTGAACACGCCGGGCCGGTGGAAGTCGAAGCCGATGTCCGAGTCGGCAAGGCCGAGTGCCGCCGCAATGGCCTCGGGCGACGGCAGCGCCACGTCAACCGCGAAGGGCGTCACCGGGGCGGTGAACTGGGCGCGCGGCACGTCGCCGATGCGCGAGACCTTGACGGGCACGAGGCCTGCCACCTCCTCCAGCCGAATGGTGGTCTCGAAGGAGCAGCCAGCCTTGTATTTCTTCTGCGCGAGGTGAATGGCGCAGCCCACCGTCGGGTGACCCGCGAAGGGAATCTCCGCCGTCGGAAAGAAGATGCGCACGCTGGCCGTGTTGGCCGGGTCCCGTGGCTTCAGGACGAAAATTGTTTCGGACAGGTTGAACTCGCGCGCGATGACCTGCATCTCGGCAGTCGTCAGCCCGTCGGCCTCCTCGACGATGGCGAGGGGATTGCCGCCGAAGCGCTCGTTGGTGAACACGTCGTAAGTGTGAAATGGGAGCTTCATGAAGGGAATCCTAGTCCATATCGGCGTCGCATGCCATCCACCATGATCGCGGCCCCCGGCACGGTCGGTGAGCTGAACGGCTCTGACGCCTGGATCGAGACCAAGGATGGCAAGGTCGCGCTGGCGGGCATCGGCCCCTTCTCCTACGAGACCTCGGGCGGCTATCTCTCTGAAACGGAGGACTGCTCCGGAACCGCGTATCTGGCGGCACGTCATCTGGTTGCGTGGTCCGTCATCGTCGGACCCGACGGCAGCAACATGGACGGAAAGGGCAACATGATCTTCAGCGGACAGTTGACCTATGCCCAGATGCCATTCGAGCTCAGAACGATGAATTCCTTCATGGAAGCCTTTGGGTCAATCGGGAGCCCACCCACGTTGAATTGCCGTAGGGAAGTCCGCGAAGAGGTCGTCGGCGTTGCCGGAGGACAGGATGTCGACTGGAAGGCCCCGCTGAGCATCGTCGAGGACGCCCCCAAATAAGGAGCGAGCTCCTCGACTGCCAAAATGCCGAGGACATTCAGCCGCATATGTCGGCAAAGCTGAATCAGTTTGCGAAGTGCGGCCACCCGCCCACCGTTGCGGGCCCGTCATGCAGGTCCGCAACGGGTGGAGTGGGATCAGGACTGCGTGGTGTCAAACTGCCGGAGGCGCATCGTGCAGATGGCGCGATAGCGGACCCGGTCGGCAACCCAGTTGACACCCAACCCAAGCCCCAGAACAACAGGCACTGCGAGGATCATCACTTGCATGGGTCTCTCCCGTTCGCTGTGTGTGATTTGCAGTTAGAGGGACGCGACGGCTAGCGACTGGCATTATGCCACTCAGGCGCGCATTTCGCCATATGGGCGTCCGCGTATAGTGGTTTCCACAGGGTCAGACGGGCGCACCCACCTGCTTTCGCCGTTCTTTGAGCCTCGAAATACCAAGCCATTTCAAGTACATGAAATGGCACTCTTGAATCGGCTTGCGAGCTGTGTCGAACACGCGCCGTGGCCGGCACGCCCCCGTCAACTGAACAGCGCGTCGTAGATGAGCTTCAGCGAGATCAGGAACAGCGCCACCTCGACGAGCCGGTAGAACAGCTGCTCGGGAAGCTTCTTGGTGCCCTTGTAGCCCACCACCGCGCCGATGATGGCGACCGGCGACAGCATGGCCGCCACTTCGAGGTTGCCGGGGTTGAACTGGCCGAGCGCCCAATAGGGCACGAGCTTCACCACGTTGATGACGGCGAAGGCGATGGTGCTCGTGCCCGCGAACATCATCTTCGGCAGCTTCTGCGGCAGCACATAGGTCTGGAACGGCGGGCCGCCGGTGTGGCTCACGAAGCTGGTGAAGCCCGTCAGCGTGCCCCAGAACAACCCGCGCGGAACATCCGCCGGCTTGGGCGGCGCATTGGCCTTCCGGACCACCACGGTTGCGCAGTAGTAGAGGCCGACGACGCCGACGAGCAGCGTGACCATCCATTCCGGCGTGATCTTCGCAGTGGCCCAGCCGACTCCGACGCCGAAGATCATGGCCGGGATCAGGATGCCCAAGTTGCGCCTGCTATACTCATGGCGATAGGCCCAAAGCCCGACGACATCGCTGACGATATAGACCGGCAGCAGCAGCGCCGCGGCGGCGACGGGCGGCATGACCAGCGCCAGCAGCGGCACGCCCAGCGCCCCCACCATGGGCAGCCCGCCCTTCGACGCGCCAACCAGAAAGGCGGCGGCACCCGCCATCAGGAAAAAGGCGAGGCTGTCGTCCATCAGCTGTTTTCGGGGCCAAGCTCCAGCATGGCGTGGTCCACGCCGAGGAAGCGGCACAACATCTCCACCACGAAGCCATGGTCCTCGCGCTGCGGCACACCGGAAACGGTGACCACGCCGACGACGCCCGTGCCCTTGAGGTTGATCGGGAAGCCGCCACCGGCACTGGCATAGTCCATCGGGTCCAGCCCGCGCGAAGCATCGAAGGACTTGCCGGAGAGCTGATACTCGCGCCCCACCCGATAGGACGATTTGTGGAAACGATACACGGTGTTGACCTTGCGCCGCACCCAGTCCGGGTTCTCCGGCGTCGAACCGGGCAAAGCCGTGTAGAACAGCGGCCGGTCGCCGATACGAATGTCGATGACGAAGGGGATCTTCCGCTCCTCGGCTTGGGCCCGCATGAGACTGCCGAGGCGCCAGGCATCTGCCTCGCTGAAATGGTCGAAGCGAAGTTCTTCTTCCTGCCGCGTGATGAGTGCGATGTCGCGTTCCAGGCTCATGCTGTTCCATTCCCCCAATTTGCCGTCACCCCGGCGAAGGCCGGGGTCCCGCTTCCGGCGCCCAAAGCGGGATCCCGGCCTTCGCCGGGATGACGCCGCTGAGGGGCTGCTGCGTTTGATATAAAGCAGAAGGGCGGCCTCGTCGAAGCCGCCCTTCTCAGGCCTGTCCTGCAGGACGGGGCTAGTTGCGGGCCTTGTCGACCAGCTTGTTCTTGGCGATCCACGGCATCATGGCGCGGAGCTTGGCGCCCACTTCCTCGATGTTGTGGCTGTCGTTCATGCGGCGGATGCCCTTGAAGCGGGCCGCACCGGCGCGATACTCCTGCATCCAGTCGGACGTGAACTTGCCGGTCTGGATATCATGCAGGACGCGCTTCATTT
>JBEARP010000060.1:0-8583 GCA_041163105.1 Pseudomonadota bacterium | reverse complement strand
CATCAGCACGTCGATGAGGCGCGGAATGAAGCGTTCGCCATAGCCCATGTTGTCGGCCATCACGGTGATCTGGTGCGCCGTCTCGGCCAGGAAGGAGGTGACCGGCAGCTGCTCCGTCATGTTGGTATAGTAGCGCAGGTCCTTCCTGGCATTGCGGATGGCGAACTGCGCGGCACTGTCGTCATCGTTGAGGGGCACGTTGATGAGGCGGCCGAACATCACCGATGCAGCACCTCCCGCCATCACGATGTCCTTCAGCGCCTGCATGTCGACGCCGGCCTTGGCGGCAACCGTGATCGCCTCGGCGGCAACCGCTGCATGGCAGATCGACAGGAAGTTGTTGATGAGCTTCAGCTGGTGCGCGGAGCCGACCGGGCCGGCATGGACAATGGTGTCGGCGAAGCAGTCCAGCACCGGGCGAATGCTCGCGATCACCGCTTCCGGGCCGCCGGTCATCAGGCCGAGCTTGCCGGCCTCGGCTTCCTTCGGTGTGCGCGTCATCGGCGTGTCGACGAAATGGCCGCCCTTTGCCTCCACGTCCGCCGCAAGGCGCTTTGTGGACTCAGGCTCGGCGGTCGAGCAGTCGGCAATGATGAGGCCAGGGCGCATGGCATTCATCAGGCCGTACTCGCCATGAACGATGTGCTCCACCTGCGGGCTGCCGGTGACGCAGATGATGACGAGGTCGGACTCCTTCGCCACGGACATCGGGTTGTTGCGCTCATGCGCACCCTTTGCAACGAGATCATCGACCGGGCCACGATTTCTGTTCGCCATCACGGTCAGGTGATAGCCCTTCGCCAGAATGTTCTTGCCGATCCCGTGGCCCATGAGGCCCACGCCAATGAGGCCGACGCGCTTGATGGTCATGTGTTCCCTCCCAGGAATTGTTTGAACTGATCCTGCTCCAGAATGTGGAGCCTGTCTTCGGACTTCTTGTTGAAACCGAGCCGTGCATAAAAGCGCTCTGCCCCGGTGTTGGTCTCGTCCACCTCGAGCTTGATGAACTGCGCCCCACGCGCGGCAAAACGGCAGGCGGAGCAACGCAACAGGTCCAGCCCCACGTTGCGCCCGCGCGCCTCCGGCAGCACGAAGAGGTCGACCACATAGAGGCCGGGCGCACCCCGCCACGTCGAAAAGGTCATGAGGCCGAGGCAGGCGCCGATCAGCCTGCCGGCATCGTCGGCCACCACCACGTCGATCAGGTCAGAGGCGGCGCGCAGCTTGTCACCGTTGAGCGCCGGCACGAAATCCGTGCCGATATGTTCCGCGAGCCCGCGCACCATGCCGGCCACGGCCTCCGCTTCATCAGCGCGCATCGGCCGCACCGCGAGGCTCATGCAGAGAGGCCCTTGAGCAGTGATTCGAGGTTGTGGCCGAGATTGGGCGAAGGATAGCCGCCCTCCTGCACCACCAGCATGGGAAGGCCAAGGCCGGCGATGTGCCGGCCGATCTCGTGGAATTCCGCCGTCTGGATGGCGAAGCCCTGGAAGGGATCGTCCACCGCGATATCGAGCCCCGCCGCGACCACCACGACCTCCGCGCCGAAGTCCGCGATGCGCTTCAGCGCCGTATCCAGCGCCGCGCGATAGGGCTTGATGGTGGTGCCGCGCTCCATCGGCAGGTTGAGGTTGAAGCCCTCGCCCTCGCCACGGCCCCTCTCCTCTTCATAGCCCCAGAAGAACGGGTAGAAGCGCTTGGGGTGGGCGTGGAGCGAGATCGTCAGCACGTCGGCGCGGTCATAGAAGATCGCCTCGGTGCCATTGCCGTGGTGGACGTCGATGTCGAGGATCGCGGTGCGCCTTCCCGCCTGGGTGAGGAGGGCCGCGGCGATGGCCGTGTTGTTGAAGTAGCAGAAGCCTGCCGCAACATCGGCCGCCGCATGGTGGCCGGGTGGGCGGCACAGCGCATAGGCGATGCGCTCGCCTTCCAGCACCAGCTTGGCGCCATGCGCCGCGGTGGCGGCACTGGCCCGCGCTGCGGCCCAGGTCTTGGAGGTGATGGGCGCCGAGCCATCGCCCAGGTGCCAGCCGCACTGGCCGACGACACTGTCCGGATAGTGCGTCGGCGGCAGGCTGGGGCGGCCCAGCGCGAAAACATTGGCGGAGGGCGTTTCCGCTGCGTCCGGCAGGCGCTTCCAGCGCTCCCACAGGGTGGAGAGGAACTGGATGTAGCGCCGGTCATGCACCAGCGCGATGGTGTCGCCGAAGACCTCGGGCGGGGCCACAACCGGGCCGCCGAGGCGGTTCACACCCTCCATCAGCATGTCGATGCGCTCGGGCCGCTCCGGAATGGGCTTCGGCTTGCCCGACACGATGAATTCGCGGGGTGCATGGGAGCGTTGCGTATCGTCGAAGACGGTGATCACCGGTTTGCCGTGCCTCTCGTTTTGCTAGCGCGTTCCGACCAGGCGCACTGCCTGGTCGATAAGAACTCGCGCCAGATGGTACCTGGAGCATGATCTTATCGCAAAAGTGGTTTCCACTTTTGCGGATCATGCTCTAGATTTTGGGCGAGCGTTCACTCCAAAGCAAGGCTTCCCCGCACATGTCATCCGCCCTCCCGAAGCATATCCACTCGACCGGCGACCTTCCGAAAGTGGCCTGGGCGAAGGGCGCCTACGTCCATGACGTCGACGGCAAGCAGTATATCGATGGCTCGGGCGGCCCGGCCGTCTATTGCATCGGCCATTCCAACACCGAGGTGAACGACGCGATCAAGGACCAGCTGGACCGGATTGCGCATGGCTATCGCTACAACTTCTCCTCGGACGCAATGGAGGAACTGACCGAGATCATCCGCCGCCGCTGCGGCGGCACCATGAACAACATGATCTATGTGACGGGCGGCTCGGAGGCCGTCGAATCCTGCCTCAAGCTCGCGCTGCAGTATCACGCGGCCAGGGGCGAGATGAGCCGCCGCCGCTTCATCGCGCGCGAGCGCTCCTGGCATGGCAACACGCTGGGCGCACTTTCTGTCTCGGGTTTCCTGGAGCGCAAGCGCGCCTTCGAGGGCTCGCTGCTCGAGGTCTCGCGCCTGTCGCCCGTGAACGCCTACCGCCCGATTGCCGGCTCCACGCCGGAAACCGTGGGCGAGGCTGGGGCCAAGGAACTGGAAGACGAGATCCTGCGCGTGGGACCGGAAAACGTCTGCGCCTTCATCTTCGAGCCAGTGGTGGGTGCGGCCGGCGGCTGCGTTCCCGCCCCCAAGGGCTATGCCAAGCGCGTGCGCGAGATCTGCGACAAGTACGGCGTGATCATGATCTCCGACGAGGTCATGTGCGGCGCGGGCCGCACCGGCACCTGGCGGGCGCTGGAGCAGGACGGGGTCGAGCCCGACATCATGTCGGTGGCCAAGGGTCTCGCCGCCGGCTACCTGCCGCTGGGTGCGGCGATCTACAACGACAAGGTGGCGGACGCGATCCATGGCACGCATGGCGCGCCGATGACCGGCCACACCTTCACCGCCCACACCGCCTGCTGTGCGGCGGGCGTTGCCGTGCAGAAGATCGTGGAACGCGACCGGCTGGTGGAGCGCGTGCACAAGATGGAAGGCGCGCTCCGCAACACGCTGGCCGAGGCCACCAAGGACATCGAGGCGGTGGGCGACATTCGCGGGCGCGGCTTCTTCCAGGCGCTGGAGCTGGTGGCGGACCGCAAGACCAGGGCGCCCTTCCCCGCCGAGCGCAAGCTGTTCATGAAGATCCGCCAGAAGGCCTTCGACAACGGGCTGATCTGCTACCCCGTGGGGGGCAACGTTGACGGCGTGAACGGCGACGTGATCATCATCGCGCCGCCCTATAACGTGACGGACACGGAGCTGGACGAGATCGCGCAGAAGACCGCGCTGTCGATCGCCCAAGTGCTGAAGGCCGAGGGGCTGGCTTAGGTCAGCGAAGGTTAAATTCGACGATCATCATGCCCGGGCTTGTCCCGGGCATCATTTTTGGGGCCGCAAAGAGGATGGCCGGGACAAGCCCGGGCACGGTGAGAGGGTGGCGTGCGCGGTGAAATCGTTATCGGCTAAAATTCCTAATTGTCTTTTTTCCTAGAGATCCCATATCAGCCTTCTGCTGATTGACATCGTTAATACCAATTCCCCCGCTCCGCGTCCTTGTGCATGTCTGCCGGACGGCGGTCGAGGAAGGCGTCGGAGTGCACCACCGTCATCTCGGGCGAGATGGTCACCGCGGCGTACATGGGCGGTTCGTCGGAGTAGACCGTCTCGACCGAGCCGCCGACGAGGGGCAGTTGGTGGTTAAGGCTCGGCAAGGCGGAGAAACCAATGCCGTTCCAGCTCCCTGAAATCGTGCGGTGCGCATGGCCGAAGAAGATGTGGCGGACATCATGGCCATCGAGGACGACGGCAAAATCCTCGGCATCGTCGAGCTTGATCAGGTCCATCAGCGCGTGGCCGATGTCGAAGGGCGGGTGGTGCATGAAGATGTGGACGGGCGCGTCACCGGCTTCGGCGAGCCGCGCCTTCAGCCAGTTGCGGCGCGGCGCATCATAGAGGCCGGCGGAAGATGGCGGGCCCTTCAGCGTGTCGAGGAACAGCAGGTGGAAGCCCTCGCGCGTGAGGGCGTGCTGGACGTGACCATTCTCATCAGCACCACCGAACACCTTGAGGAAGTTGGCGCGGTCGTCATGGTTGCCGAGCAGCAGGTGCGTTTCGAGCGGGAAATGGGCGAGGCGCTGCTTGAGGATCTCATAAGCGGCGACATCGCCCTTCTCGGTGAGGTCGCCGGTGATGACGCAGAGATCGGCATCGGCGTGGTGGGCGGCAATGTCGGTGAGCGCGGCATCGAGGCGGGCAAAGGGATCGAGTCCCCACAGCAATTCGCCAGGCGGCATCAGGTGAAGGTCGGTGATGTGGATGAGCTTCATGGGCTGTCCTGTCTCAGTCGCGAACCGCGCAGCAGGCCGGCGGCATCGGCGATGGGATAGCCTGCCGAGACGACGAGACTGTTAAGGCGGTTCAGATCGCGGATCATGTCGACGTAGAGGGCACTGCGGCGCAGCGCCTCGCCCTTGCCGCGCGCACCAGTGCTAAAGTGCTTGTCGAGCACTTGCGTTTGCAATTCGCGGAAAGCGTCCTTCTGGGAGATGAGGCGCTTTGCGCCCTCGACGTCGCCTGATGAGAGCACGGCACTCGCCAGCTTGAGGTTGTCGTGGATGATCTGGCAGAGATTGTCGAGCGAGGCGACTTCGTCCGTCGTGAAGGAAATCTGCTCGCGCGCCTTGGCCTCGATGCGGTCCGCCAGGTTCAGCTGGATCACGTCACCCGCGTGCTCGAGGTTGGAGATGTAGAGCGTGAGCTCCAGGGAGCGGCGCGATTCTTCCGGTGTGATCTGCTCCTGCGCGATTGTCGCGAGATAGGCCTGGAGCTTAGTCTGATAGACATTGAGGCGCTCGTCCATGGGGTGCAACTGCTTCAGCGTCTCGGTGCTGCCTGAGCGCAGGGCGTCCAGCGCCGTGTCGAACATGCGCTCGAGCAGCTCCGTCATGCGCACGGTTTCCAGCAGCACGTTGGCGAGCGCCACGGCGGGTGTGCTGGCGGCCTTGGGATCGAGGTAGCGCGGGCGGGCGAGGCTGTCATGCTCGCCGGCGGATTCGGGCAGGATGCGCGCCATGAGCCGAGCAACGAGGGGCGTGAGCGGCAGGAAGAAAAGGCCGACAAAAATGTTGAAACCCGCATGGAAGGTGACGGCGGTTTCGACAGGGCCAAGGGGCAGCATCTGCACCCATGGCGTGATGCGGCCGATGAAGGCGAGGCCAAGGATCGCCACGATGCCGCGGCAGGCGAGATTGGCCAGCGGCAGGCGGCGCGCCACCGGCGGCTGGGCCAGCGTGGCGGAGACGGCCGGAAGCCCGCCGCCCAGGTTGATGCCGAGGATGAAGGCCAGCGCCCCTTCGATGGCGAGGCTGCCGCTGGCCAGGAAGGAGGCGATGAGCAGGATGACGGCGAGCGAGGAATGGAACATCCAGGTCAGCACCGCGCCGATGAGGAAGGCGAGAACAGGCTCCTTGCCGACCGCCGCCAGCAGTTCGTGGAACAGGCTTGCCGTGCTCAAGGGTGCCGAGGCCTGCTTGATGAGGGTGAGCGACAGCAGCATCAACCCAAGGCCGATGAGGGCGCGACCCAGATTGTGCGGACGGAGTTCCGCCGACCATGAATGGACGATGTAGCCGGCGAAGATGAGGAGCGGCGAGGCCCAGAGCGCGAGGTTCGAGCCCGAGGCGAAGACCGAGGACACGATGGCCGAGCCCACATCCGCGCCCAGCAGCACCGCAAGCCCCAGAGCCGTGTTGATGGCGCCTGCCGCGGCAAGGCCCACGACGATGAGCGCCATTGCCGTACCGGAGCCAAGGATGGCGGTGGCAACGCCGCCCGCCATGAAGGCCGAGACGCGGTTGCCGACGCGGTGCTCGATGAAGTTCTTCAACCGGTCGCCATAGGCTCGCGTCACGCCGGTGCGCACCATGCGCACGCCCCACAGCAGGAGGGCGACACCCCCCAGCAGGTTGACGATGACGGCGGTGCCTGGGTTCACTCAGTCCTCATTGCGGCCAGGGCAGCGACCACGTCTTCACGTTGGTGAAGAACTTCATGGCCTCCATGACGCCTTCCTTTACGCCATTGCCTGAGTCCTTGATACCGCCGAAGGGCGACATCTCGATGCGGTAACCCGGCACTTCCCAGATGTTCACCGTGCCGACGTTCAGCCCCTCGATGAACTTGGTGATGCGCGAGAGGTTGTTTGTGCACACACCGGACGAGAGGCCGAAGGGCGTGGAGTTGGAAATGCGGATCACTTCGTCATCATCATTCGGCACGCGGACGATTGGCACGATGGGGCCGAAGGTTTCCTCGAAGACCAGTTCCGACTGGTGCGGCACGAAATCCACCGTGATGGGCGGCAGGAGTGCTCCCTGGCGGCCGGGGTTGTAGAGGATCTTGGCACCCTGCTCGGCGGCCTTGTGGACGCGGTCCTCGAAGGTCCTGGCGGCCAGCTCATGCACCACGGTGCCGAGGTCGGTGTTCGGGTCCATCGGGTCGCCGAACCTGATGCCCTTGGCCTTCGCCAGCACCTTCTCGACGAATTTGTCCGCCACGCGCTCCTGCACGAGGATGCGCTTCACGGCGGTGCAGCGCTGGCCGGAGTTGCGGGTGGCGCCGGCGACGGCGAGTTCGGCGGCCTTGTCGAGGTCCGCATCCGAGAGATCGTCGAGGATGATGAGCGGGTCGTTACCGCCGAGTTCCAGCGCCGCGCGCTTGTAGCCCGCTTTCCCTGCGATGATCTTGCCGACGCGCACGCCGCCGGTAAAGGTGATGATGTCGATGTTGCCGTTGGTCACCATCTCGTCGCCGATGTCATCGGGCCAGCCGGTGACGACCTGGAACATCTCGGGCGGCAGGCCTGCCTCGTAGAGGATGTCGGCGAGTGCGATGCAGGTGAGGGGTGTGAGCTCGGTGGGCTTGGCCACGACGCAGTTGTTGGTGGCGATCGCCGGAGCCACCTTGTGCGACACCATGTTGAGCGGGTGGTTGAAGGGCGTGATGGCGGAGATGACGCCAACCGGCTCGCGCTTGGTGAAGATCTTGCGCGGCTTGCCCTGCGGGGTGAGATCGCAGGAGAAGATCTGGCCGTCATCGAGGATGCAGAGCTGGCCTGCCAGCGAATAGACGTCATAGGCGCGGCCAACTTCGTAGAGCGAATCCTTCTTGGAGAGGCCGAGCTCCAGCGTGATGAGGTCGGAGAGCTGGTCCTTGCGCGACCTGATGAGCTCCGCCGTGCGGAACAGGATCTGCTGGCGCTCGTAGCGGGTGAGCTTCGGCTTGTAGTTGCGGGCGATCTCGAAGGCCTTGGCGGCGTGTTCGGCGGTGCCGGCGGGAACAGTGCCGATCACTTCGTTGGTGTAGGGGTAGTGCACCGGAACGACGCCTTCGGCATCGACATGTCTGCCGCCGATGCGCATCGATTCCTTGATGACGGGGCGCTTTGTTGCAGCGACGTTCATGTTCAGGCCTCCACGATATTGTTGCAGCCCAGCGCGAAGGCATCGAAATTGCGAAGCGTGGCGGGCAGGTTCTTGAATTTGCGGTTGGCGATGACAGGAATTTCCTGCTCGGTGAGGCCGCCATGCGAGCGCAACGGCTCGTTCAGCCCCGAGAGGTCATGCTTGTCGCGCGAGGTGCCGAGCACCTTGGAGCCCTTGGGGCCGCCCGAGACGACGATGATGTCGCCCATGCGGTCTTCCGGCAGCTCGAAGCGGGCGCAGCCGTCCTTTTTGTTGAGCACGACGTCGACGCCGTCCTGCTGCGAAATGACGGCCATGATGTCCTTCACCTCCGGGCCATAGGCATAGACGGTGGCGAAGCTGCCGAGCGCGCCGTGGTGCACCACGTAAGGATCGGTGATCGGCAGGATGACTTTTGTCTTGCCCGCACCGAACGTCGCGTCGAGCACGTCCTGCAGGTAGAGAACATCCGGGTCGCCATTGACCAGATGCTTGTCCTTCATGCCGTGGTCGGCGACGATGACGATGATGGCGCCGCCCGCGTTGAGCTCGCCCAGGTATT
>JBEARP010000059.1:0-13953 GCA_041163105.1 Pseudomonadota bacterium | reverse complement strand
ACCGCAACCTCACCTTCTTCCTGTTCCGCGAATATGCCACGACGAGCCTGCTCAACGCCGGAGCGGTGGCACGGCGGATCGATGCTGCGAACCCGGTGGCGACGCTGGGCTCGATGCAGGTTTCGGCGGCCTTCGCCATCACCGAGGTGGAGCGCGAAAGACACCGACGCCTCGGGCTTGGCGCCATTTGGAAACTCCGGGACGAGCTCTATACCCGCAAGGGTGGCGTTCGCTACGGCACGCGCATGCTGCTCAGCTACCGCGCGGACTATCCTTCACGCCTGTTCGTCTTTGCCGACTTCAATGCGGGGCGCTACGCCAGCCGCAATGCCGCATTCCAGCACATGGTGGCAACTCTGACCGGGAAAGAACTGGCGCTCGACGGCGACCTGATGCTCCATGACGGCAGCAAGCCGAAGGCTGAGACCAGCGCCACCGAGAAGGCACTGCGCAAACTCAAGCTGATGGACAGCGAGTCCCTTCGCGCCGACCTGCTGATGGAGAAGGCTTATGCGTTCCGCGACACCGACACATACCGGCAGGTGTCTGCTGCCTTCGCGCCGAGATCCGGCAAGCCGGCTCCCTATGCAATGTTGCCGCAGATCAGGCTGAAGAGCCCCAAGATCCAAAGCCACATGACCACCGAAATCTTCGCCCGCGCCGTCATGCGGCGCTACGAACGGTGCATGGCGCTGAGGTGATTATCGAGCGTCAGTTGAACCAGTTCTTGAACGGGTTGCGCTTCACCTTGTCCGCGGGGTTCGCTCCATCGGCGAAGATACCGCCCTTGACCACCACCCTGGTGTTGGACGTGCCGGTCTTCTGTACCAGACCGAAGAGCTTGGCGGCGTTATCCGGGTGCAAGCGCACGCAGCCGTGCGAGGCGCGGCGGCCGAGGCTCTTGACGTGATAGCTGCCATGAACTGCGTGGCCACGGCCGGTGAAGAAGATCGAGTACGGCATGGGCGCATCGTCCCATTCCTTCGAATAATGCTCCTTCTCGAGACGGAAGGGCCGGTAGGTGCCGGACGGTGTTTCGTAACCCGGCGCGCCGGTCGAGACCGGCCACTTGTAGAGCGTGTCGCCGTCGAGTTCGACGGTCATCTTCTGGCTGACCTTGTTGATGGTGATGATCAGCCGCGGTGGCGGCGGTGGGGCTTTCTTCTTGGCGACCTGCTTCTTGGCGGCGGGCTTCTTGGCTGGCGGCTTCTTGGACGCCGCTGGCTTGGCCGGCGCCTTCGCCACGGGCTTGGACTTTTCCGGGGGCGGCGGGGCGGTGCTGGTCGCGGCATGGGCCACCGAAGGCAACAGCGAGGCGCCCAGCGCCGCAATCAGCTTACGTCTTGAAATCATTTCGTCTTCCCCACTGCAACTGGCACGCGCAAAAGGCCGATGCCAATACCTCGAATTATGCCGAAAGGCGAGTGCTTCGTGAAGTGTCGCGAGGCGCGAGTGATTTGCGCTTTCCGGCCCCCTCCGCTATGGACCGTTCATGAACAAGCATGTCCCCAAGGTCGGATTGGTCTCGCTCGGCTGCCCCAAGGCGCTGGTCGACAGCGAGCGCATCATCACCCAGCTTCGTGCCGAGGGCTATGTCATGTCCCCGGGCTACGCGGACGCCGACGTGGTTCTCGTCAACACCTGCGGCTTCCTCGACAGCGCCAAGGCGGAGTCGCTTGCCGCCATCGGCGAGGCCATGGCCGAGAATGGCCGGGTGATCGTCACGGGCTGCATGGGCGTCGAGGCCGAAACCATCATGAAGGCGCACCCCGGCGTCCTCGCGGTCACCGGCCCGCACCAGTATGAGGCGGTGGTGGGTGCCGTGCACAAAGCGCTGCCGCCAGTGCATGACCCCAAAATGGACTTGGTGCCACCGCAAGGCCTGCACCTCACACCGAAGCATTATTCCTATCTGAAGATCTCCGAGGGCTGCAACAACCGCTGTTCCTTCTGCATCATCCCGTCGATCCGGGGCGACCTTGTATCGCGGCCCGTGGCGTCAGTGCTCTACGAAGCGGAGCGGCTGGTGAAGGCGGGCGTGAAGGAACTGCTCGTCATCAGTCAGGATACGTCCGCCTATGGTGTCGACATCAAATATGCGACGTCAAAGTTTCATGGCCGCGAAGTGCGCGCGAAGTTCTATGACATGGCGAAGGAACTGGGCGACCTCGGCGCCTGGGTGCGCATGCATTATGTCTATCCCTACCCGCATGTCGACGATGTGATCCCGCTGATGGCGGAGGGCAAGATCCTTCCCTACCTCGACATCCCCTTCCAGCACGCCGCCCCTCATGTGCTGAAGGCCATGAAGCGCCCGGCCAACCAGGAGAAGGTGCTGGACCGGCTGGCCAGTTGGCGCTCGATCTGCCCGGACATTGCCATCCGCTCCACCTTCATCGTCGGCTTCCCCGGCGAGACGGATCAGGATTTCGAATACCTCCTGCAATGGATGAAGGAAGCCCGCATCGAGCGTGCCGGCTGCTTCAAATATGAACCCGTGTCGGGGGCCAAGGCCAACGACCTCGGCCTGCCCCAGGTGCCGGACGAGGTGAAGCAGGAACGCTGGGAGCGCTTCATGGAAGCCCAGCAGGAAATCTCGGCCGAGATCTTCCAGGGGAAGGTCGGTCGCGAGATCGACGTGTTGGTGGACGAGATCGACGAGGAGAACGAGGAAGCCATCGCCCGTTCACCGTGGGATGCGCCGGAAATCGACGGCAATGTGTTCATTCCGGGCGCAACCGACCTGTCGCCGGGAGACATGGTCAGGGTGCGGATCGTCGAGGCCGAGGAATATGATCTGGTGGGCGAGCGCATCTAGCGTTCACCGCCTCGGGTGGCGATGCCTTGAAACCGTTCTTGCACTGGTGAGCGGCCTCTTGCCGTTCGTTGTGGAGTGACAACATGATCGAAGGCCTTGAGGCGGCAATCGCCGATCGCGTGATTGACCGCGCAACGGCGCAACGACTGGAACCTTATCTTTCGAACGGGGCACCGGTGCCTGACATGACCGACCCGGACGACGAGAAGCTCCGGCTGGTCACCGGGTTCAACGACATTTTCGTCACCATCGGTCTCTTGATGTTCCTTGGTGCACTTGGCTATCTGGGTGCGAATTGGGGCCTTGGCAGCGCATCGCTTGCTGTTGCGGCGGCATCGTGGGGATTGGCTGAATACTTCACCCGCAAGCGGCGCATGGCGTTGCCGAGCATCGTGCTTCTGGTGACTTTCGTCGGCGCGGTTTTTCTCGCAGTGCTGGGCTTTATGGCGAACGGCGGACCAGCATTCATTACCCCAGGCGACCTGACCCCGGAGAGGACCCTCGTGGCAGCTACGGCCGCGACTCTTGCGGCGATTGCGCATTGGTATCGCTTCCATGTGCCAATCACCATCGCAGCCGGCGTGGCCGCGCTTGCCGCCGTCCTGCTCGCCTTTTGCAATATGGCAGCTCCCGCCCTGCTGGCCGATCACCCCGTGCCGATCTTTCTCACCCTCGGCCTTGCCATCTTCGCACTGGCGATGTGGTTCGACTCCTCCGACCTGAGGCGCCAGACGCGACGAACCGACATTGCCTTCTGGCTGCATCTCTTGGCGGCGCCCATCATCGTGCACCCCATTCTGCTCAGCGTGACGGGCAGCGATGCGCCGCTGCATGCGGCCTTGCAGGTCATCGTGGTGTTTGCCTGCCTTGCCATGGTCGCGCTGGTGGTGGACCGTCGCGCCATCCTCGTCTCGTCGCTGTCCTATCTCGCCTTAGCGGCGGGCAAGATCATCACGGCGGCGGGGATGGAGTCGTCTTCCTTTGCCGCCTCGACGCTGGCCGTGGGTGCGATCGTGCTCATGCTGTCCGCGGGGTGGCGGCCACTGCGACGGAGCGTCATGGGATTGCTGCCTTCCTCGGTGCGCGCACGCCTCCCGGCGATCGCCTGATCAGCGGAATACGCGGTAGAGCGCGGCGGGCACGCTATGGACGATCAGCAGCGCCAGCCAGACCAGACCTGCAATGACCACCCAAGCCACCAGCTTCACCCAGGGCTGCGGTAGAGACTGCTGTGCGAAGAACGCCCCGGCCCCCAGCGCGCCCACGACCGCGAGACTGAACAGCAGCCAGAAGGTGAAGGCCAGGAACGCGATGCGGTTGCCGCGCGACACACGATAGGCCGTCCGCACCGTATAGTCCCTGTCACCCAACGCCAAGGCGGCGAGCCAGCTCATGCGGCGATAGAGGCTGAAAAATGCCGAGAGCCCGATCAACACCGTCACCGCGATACAAAGCGGCCTCGCCGCCGCACCCAGGTGAGCCGTCATGGCAGGCACCGCAGCCGTCATCACGGCAAAGCCTGCGGCGATGTGAATGGCGAGTATCGCGAGCAGGAGCAGAACGGCAGCCATGTAGCGCCACACCACGCCATCCAGCCGCCAGCGCAGCAGCCCCCGGGGCGGCTCATCCAGCAGGATGCGGCGATTCCAGTTAACCTCAATCGAGAATGAGGCAAGCAGGGCTCCCACCCCCAGAAGACCGAGCGCCCCAATGGCAGCCGGGGACAGTGACCTGATGTCTGGCATCCCGTCACGGAGCGCCACATACCAGGCAAGCGCCACCAGCGGCAGGAGCAATGCAGCCCAGCCGATCAGCAGGCCGAGTGCGAAGCCGTAGTGGCGAAACGCCTTCTCAATGGCAAATTCGGTCGCCCCCATGGGCGGCAGGCTGCTGCGCTCAGGCACGGACATGCGGTCCCCCCTCAAAGATGGAAAGAGGGTACCAGAATATAGCCGACGACCGCCACCGCCATCGCGGCCATGTTGAACATGAGCAAGGTGATGCCGATCTTCATGCCGCCGGCCACTCCGGCATAGAACGACTTGGCGATGGTGTTCACACCGATGCAGAGCAGCACCGCCCCTACCCCGACAGCCGATGCGGGCCCCATGTTGGCGACCGACAGCGTCAGCGCGTCAACGTCTGCTAGACCGGAGATGGCGGCCACCGCCATCAGGCCACTGTCACCGAACAGGCTCTTCGATATGCCGGCGGCGAGCATCACGACGCCAAGGATAGCGCCAAACTTGAGCACTTCCGACAACAGGAAGGGGTTCTTGTGGACGAGCCCCTCCGGCTTGTTTTCGCCGCCATGGCCTTCCCGCCCGATCAGGAACCAGGCCGCAACGCCCTGGAAAACTGCGGCAGCCAGCAGCGGCACAGCAAGAGCCACCGCCAAGGACAGATTGATGACGCCCGCCAGCACGAGCACACGCGCCATCATCACGGCACCGGCCGCAAGGATGCTGCCCGACAGGAGCCCCAGCCGCGCGGCATTGTCGCGCGCCAGACGCGCCAGAGTCAGCGTCACAACGGTGGACGACACGAGCCCGCCCATGGCCGCTGCCAGAACCAGCCCGCGCGACGGGCCGACCAGTTTCACCGCGATATAGCCAACGAATGAAACAGCAGCGATGAGGATGGTGATCAGCCACAGCTGGTGCGGGTTGATGGCGCCCCAGGGATCGATGGTGCGGTCGGGCAGCAGCGGCAGGGCGATGAAGGTCATTGCCGCCAGCAGCAGGGCAGACCGCAGCTCCTGCGACGTGATGCGCGCAAGAAAGCCGTGCAGCGTGGACTTGTAGGCGAGCAGGCCTACCGTCACCACGCCCGCGCCCGCCGCCACGCGCATGTCGCCCAGCACCGCGACGGCGCCCAGCACGAAGGTGACGAGAGCAGCGATCATGGTGGTCGCGCCATAGACGCCCTCGCGCGCATGCTCGCGCCAGATGAATGCGCCCATGACGGCGGAGGTGGCGATGAAGCCGGCCGCCAGCAGGACATGGTCGCTGCCCGGTGACAGCGTGCCGAACAGGCCTCCCAGCAGGCCGATCAGCGAGAAGGTGCGGATGCCGGCAGCGCGCTGGCCTTCCTTTTCGTCCCGCTCCCGCCAGCCACGCTCGAGCCCAATCACGAAACCGAGGGCAAGGGCAAGTCCGAGACGGGTGGCGAGATCCTGAAGTTCCATGCGCCCGAACCTATCTCAAAACGCAGGCGCTGCCGAGCGTCGCCTCACAGCGGGATGTTGTCGTGCTTCTTCCATGGGTTGTTCAACTCCTTGTGGCGAAGCATGTTGAGCGCCCGGGCGATGCGCTTGCGGGTCGAGTGCGGCATGATCACCTCATCGAGGAAGCCACGCTCGGCCGCCACGAAGGGATTGGCAAAGCGCGTCTCATAGTCCTTGACGCGGGCCTGGATCTTGGTCGGGTCGGAAAGTTCGGCCCGGTAGATGATCTCGGCGGCACCCTTGGAGCCCATGACCGCGATTTCGGCAGTGGGCCAGGCATAGTTCACGTCGCCGCGCAGATGCTTTGACGCCATGACGACGTAAGCGCCGCCATAGGCTTTGCGGGTGATGACAGTGATCTTGGGGACCGTGGCCTCGGCATAGGCGAACAGCAACTTGGCGCCGTGCTTGATCAGGCCGCCATATTCCTGCGCGGTGCCGGGCAGGAAGCCGGGCACGTCGACCAGCGTCACGATCGGGATATTGAAGCAGTCGCAGAAGCGCACGAAGCGCGCGCCCTTGCGGCCGGCGTCGCTGTCGAGCACGCCTGCCAGCACCATCGGCTGGTTGGCGACGATGCCCACCGTGCGGCCGTTGATGCGCGCTAGGCCCGTGATGATGTTGCGGGCATGCGCTTCCTGGATCTCGAAGAAATCACCCTCGTCGACAACCTTCAGGATCAGTTCCTTCATGTCATAGGGCTGGTTCGGGTTCGCCGGGATCAGCGTGTCGAGCGAGGTGTCGATGCGCTCGGGCGAGTCGAAACTCGGCAGTTCCGGCAGCGGCGACGTGTTCGACGAGGGCAGGAAGTCGATGAGACGTCGCATCTGAAGCAATGCTTCAACGTCGTTCTCGTAACCCTTGTCAGCAATGGAGGATTTCGTGGTGTGGACCGAGGCGCCGCCAAGTTCTTCGGCGGTCACCGTCTCGTTGGTGACGGTCTTCACCACGTCCGGGCCGGTGACGAACATGTAGCTCGTGTCGCGCACCATGAAGATGAAGTCCGTCATCGCGGGGGAATAGACGTCGCCACCCGCGCAGGGGCCCATGATGACGGAGATCTGCGGAATGACGCCCGACGACAGCACATTGCGCTGGAACACTTCGCCATAGCCGCCGAGCGCGTTGACGCCCTCCTGGATGCGCGCACCACCGGCGTCGAACAGGCCGATGATGGGCGCGCGGTTCTGCAGCGCCATGTCCTGGATCTTGGTGATCTTGCGGGCGTGGGATTCCGACAGGGAGCCGCCGAACACGGTGAAATCCTTGGCGAACACATAGACGACGCGGCCATTGACCGTGCCCCAACCGGTGATGACGCCGTCGCCGGGCAGCTTCTGGTCTCCCATGCCGAAATCTGTGCAACGGTGCTCGACGAACATGTCGAACTCCTCGAAGGAGCCCTCGTCGAGCAGCAGCTCGACCCTCTCACGCGCCGTCAGCTTGCCCTTGGAATGCTGGGCCGCGACACGCTTTTCGCCGCCACCGGCCCGCGCCTGCACACGGCGGGCTTCAAGCTTCTCGAGGATCTCCTGCATGGGGCACTCCGGGGAATTTCGGTTGTTTCAACAGGTGTTAAGGCCGGAGGATGGCTCCGTCAAATCAGCCGAAAGGCTAGGAGGAGCTAGGCGAGCGCCAGTTCCATGAACCGGCAGCACACAATGAACTCCGCGTGCCGGCCGATGCGCCTGTCGCGGGCCTCGTCGTCCTGGCCCCAGTGCTCGATCTGGTAGTCCTCGTCCACATGGGCGGCAGCCCAGGCGGCCTCGGGCGTGATCGCCTGGCGGGCCAGCATCATGGCGATGAGGGCGGAGCCGGTGAGCGTCATGATCGAGTAGAACGCGGAGAGTTCGAAATCACTCAAGCTTTTCAGGGACTCGCCGAAAGCTTTGAGGGCGGCTTCGGGCTGCGGGCGGTGGATGATGCCGTCGGTGACCTCGAAAGGCGCGTCGAGCGCGGTGCGGGCCCAGTCGACCACCGGGTCCCACATCTTCAACTGGCGGGCCACGAGGTCCGGCGGACGGTCGGTGCGGTAGCAGACGAGGTCCGAGTTGGCGTAGTCCAGCACTTCGGAATCGATTTCCCGGCGATGGATCCCGACCCGGTCAATCGCGGTATTCGCAAGCTTTGTCAGGTACATGGCCGCAGGCTTGATCTCCTCACCCTGCTCCGCCCATTCGGCAGCGACGGCATCGGCCAGCGCCCGGGTTGGGAGCACCAGCGGGGCCTTCATGGGGGTCTTGACCGGGCGGCCGTCGAGGGCGATCCCCAAGTCCTCAGTGACGGTGACGTCCTTGTAAAACCGTTTGCGGGAAGTCATGCGGTGGTTTCCTGCCAAAGTGAATCAAGGTGCTGTGACAACTCATTGAAATCACTGGAAATCGTGTGGGCCCCGGCCTTGGTCAGCTCGGCTGGCGGATGGTTGCCCCAACTCACTCCGGCGGCCCAGACGCCGGCGGCGCGGGCCATGGCAATGTCGTAGCTCGTGTCGCCAATCATGATGGTTTGCGTTGCCGCCGTCGCAGTTTCGTTGAGCGCGGTTATGATCATGGATGGATGCGGTTTGGAGGGATGGTCGTCGGAGGTTTGCACGGTGACGAACCATCCCTCCCAGCCATGTTTCTCGATCAGGTGGGCAACACCGCGCCGCGACTTGCCGGTGGCTATTCCGAGGGCAGTGTCGCCCCGTGCCCGAAGTTTCACCAGCAGGTTCTCGGCGCCGGGGAACAGCCCCTCGGTGTGCTCGCCGCGCGACCGGTGCTCCCAGAAGGCTTGCTTGTAGGCGGCGGCGAGACGCTCATGGGTGGTGTGATCCTCGCCCGGCGTGAGCGCCGCCATGGCGTCGACGAGCGACAGGCCGACGATGGACATCATGCGGGTTCGCTCGGGCACCGGCAGCCCCTCCGCCCGGAAGGCAGAGGTGAGCGAGGCGGCGATCATGGCCTGGGAGTCGACCAGCGTGCCGTCAACGTCGAAGATGGCGAGCCTCACCCCTCGCCCTCCTCGAAACGATTGGCGTCGAAGTCGAACAATTCAAAGCTCTTCAGCATGTGGTCCGGCAGGGGCGCGGTGATGTCGATGGTGCCCTCGCGCGGGTGCGGGAAGATGATGCGTCGAGCGTGGAGGTGGAGCTTGCGGTCCATGCCTTCGGGCATGTCGTCGAGCCCGCCATATTTCTCGTCGCCCATGATGGGGGTGCCGATGTGGGCCATGTGGGCGCGGAGCTGGTGCTGGCGGCCGGTCACCGGCTTCAGCGACACCCAGGCGGCCACGGGCGGGGCCTTGTCGACGACGCTGTAGAAGGTGACGGCGCGCTGCTCATCGTCCTCCTCGCCTTCGCGCGAGGCGCGCATGCGGTCGCCCTCGGGCCCCTTGGCCTTGATGAGCGCCACCTCGATGCGGCCCTGCGCGGGCTTCGGCACGCCCTTGACCACCGCCCAGTAGGTCTTCTTCACGGCACGAGTGGCGAAGAGCTTGCCGAGCGCGGCGGCTATCGAGCGGCGCTTGGCGATGACGATGATGCCGGAGGTGTCGCGGTCCAGCCGGTGGACCAGCAGGGGCCGCTCGCCCAGCTCGGCGCCAAGCCCCATCAGCAGCCCGTCGAGATGATGGTGCGTCTTGCTGCCGCCCTGCACGGCAAGGCCCGAAGGCTTGTTGAGCACGAAGATGTCGCGGTCCTCGAACAGCACCATGGAGTCGAACAGGCGGCGCTCCTGCGGGGTCAGGGGCTTCACGTCGGCCTTGGGCGTGTCGGCGGGCCTGGTGTCGAAGGCGAGCGGCGGCACGCGGATCTCCTGATCGGCCTCGAGCCGCGTATTCGTCTTGGCGCGGGCACCGTCGACGCGCACCTGGCCGGTGCGGGTGAGCTTGTTCAGGTAGGCGAAGGTCACCTGCGGGAAGTGCAACTTGAACCAGCGGTCAAGCCGCATGCCCGCCTCTTCGGCCGAGACGACGTGGCGCCTGACCTCGTTCATGCGGCGTAGATCGTGCGGATGAGGCTCATGCCGGCGAAGACGGCAAGGAGCGAGAGCACCACGGAGGCCAGCACATAACCGCCCGCCGCGAGCACCTCCTTCCGCTCGACGAGATAGGCGAAATCCAGCGAGAAGGCGGAGAATGTGGTGAAGCCGCCGAGGATGCCGGTGGTCAGGAAGGCGCGCGCCTCATGACTGAGGTGCAACTTGAGCGCCAGCATCTCCGTCAGCACGCCCATGACGAAGCAGCCAAGGACGTTGACGATCAGCGTGTGCCACGGAAACTCCGTGCCGAACATGCGACCCGACCAGATGTTGACGCCATAGCGCGCCGCCGACCCGATGGCGCCGCCCAAGGCAACCCACAGCACCACCGGCATCACAGCCAGCCCTTGCCCTTGAAGTAGAAATAAGGAAGCACGGCGGACATGATCATCAGCAGGATGGCGAAGGGGTAGCCGAACTGCCACTGCAGCTCCGGCATGAAGGCGAAGTTCATGCCGTAGATCGAGGCCACCAGCGTGGGCGGCAGGAAGACGACGGCGGCCACCGAGAATATCTTGATGATGCCGTTCTGCTCGATGGAGATCAAACCCAGCACGGCATCGAGCAGGAAGCTGATCTTGCCGGACAGGAAGGTGGCGTGGTCGGTGAGCGAGACGATGTCGCGCTGCAGGATCTTGATGCGCGCCTTGTTTTCCTTCACCTGCTTGTTCTCGCGCGCCTGGTCCTCGACCGCCTGCATGAAGGCCACCGCGCGGCCGATGGAGACGAGGCTTTCGCGCATCTTGGAAACGAAGTCGCCCTCCTCGCCGATCCTCTCGATCAGTTCCTGGAGGTTCACGCCCTTGCGCGGGTTCTGCTTGTGGACGCCCGCAAGCGTGCGCTTGGCACCGAAGGTCTTCTTCGACGTGTCGTCGACGATCTGGCCTGCACGCTCCAGGTGGTCGGCGGCGCGGTCGACCACGGCTTCGAGCAGCGAGATCAGGACGCCCCAGCCGGTGAGCGCCGTGGTCTGCGGCTTCGTGGCCCGCTTCACATAGGCCGGAAAGGCCTGCGGGTGGTGGTAGCGCACGGTGATGAGCGTGTTGTCCTTCAGGATGAAGGTGACGGGAGACGATTCCGGCTCGTCGTTGTCGCCGCGACGGATGAGGTTGGCGGTCATGAACACCGCGCCGTCCTCCTGGTAGAGCCGCGAGGAAGCCTCGATCTCGGCCAGTTCCTCGCGCGTCGGGATGTCGATGCCCAGCACGGCTTCGACCTTCGATTCCTCGTTGGCCGTGGGCTCCACCAGGTCGATCCACACGGCATCCGCCGGCAGGTCCGTCTCGGAGGCCGGGAACTCGGTGAGGCAGCCATTGGCCGCGCCATAGACATTCAGCATGGGATGGACTCGGAAGGCTAAGGGTTACCGGGGTTTCTTCCCTCCGTAACCCTCATGGGCGGGAATGGCAAGGCTGGGCGGGGTGGCACGCCCTTGGCGCTTCCGACGCGGCGTCGCTCCCGAAGGCTCACCTCGCCCGGGCTTGACCCGGGCGTCCTTTACCTGTCGACGCAAAGAGGATGCCCCGGTCGAGCCGGGGCAAGGTGAACTAACTGGGTGACAGCCTCTGCTTACGCCGGGATGACGATCTCACGGAGAAGCCCAGTCCAGCACCACCTTGCCGCAGCTTCCCTGCTTCATCAGGTCGAAGCCACGGGCGAAGTCCCCGGCCTTCATGCGATGGGTGATCACTTTCCGCACATCGAGGCCGGACTGCAGCATGGCGATCATCTTGTACCAGGTCTCGAACATCTCGCGGCCATAGATGCCCTTGATGGTGAGCGACTTGAAGATCACGCGATTCCAGTCAACCGTGGTCGGCCCGGAGGGAATGCCGAGCATGGCGATCTTGCCGCCCATGATCATCTGGTCGACCATCTGGTCGAAGGCCTTGGGTGCCCCCGACATCTCAAGCCCGATGTCGAAGCCTTCGCTCATGCGCAGCCGCGCCATCACGTCACGCAGGTCCTCACGCGAGACATTGACGGTGACGGCATCCGTCACCTGGTTGCAGAGCTCCAGCCGATAATCATTGATGTCGGTGACGACGACGTGACGCGCACCGACATGGCGGCAGACGGCCGCAGCCATGATGCCGATGGGGCCCGCACCGGTGATCAGCACGTCTTCTCCCACGAGATCGAAGGACAGTGCGGTGTGCACGGCATTGCCGAGCGGATCGAGGATGGCGCCGATCTCGTCGTCCACTTCCGACGGCAGGTGGATGGCGTTGAAGGCCGGGATCTTGAGATATTCCGCGAAGGCCCCCGGCAGATTGACGCCGATGCCCTTGGTTTCGGGATCGAGGTGATAGTGCCCGGCCCTTGCCATGCGGCTTTTCATGCCGATGAGGTGGCCCTCGCCCGACACGCGGTCGCCCACCTTGACGGTGCGGACATGCGAGCCGATCTCCGTCACCACGCCAGCGAACTCATGGCCCACCACCATGGGCACGGGGATGGTCTTCTGCGCCCAGGCGTCCCACTTCCAGATATGGAGGTCGGTGCCGCAGATGCCGGTCTTGGCGACCTTGATGAGGATATCGTCCGGCCCGATCTGGGGCACGGGCTCATCGCGCATTTCCAGGCCCTCGGCCTTCTCCGCCTTCACCAGTGCCCGCATGTCAGATCACTCCCAGTTCCTGGCCCGCGGCCGTGAAGGCGGCGATGGCGGTGTCGATGTCCTGTGATGAATGCGCCGCCGACATCTGGGTGCGGATGCGCGCCTGGCCCTTGGGCACCACGGGGAAGAAGAAGCCGGTGACGTAGATGCCCTTGTCATAGAGCTTCGTGGCCATCTCCTGCGCCAGCTTCGCCTCGCCCAGCATGACGGGGATGATGGGGTGTTCGCCCGGCAGCAGATTGAAGCCTGCCTTGCTCATGCCCGCGCGGAAGCGCCTCGCGTTGTCGAACAGGCGCGCACGGAGATCATCCCCCTGCTCTGCCATGTCGATGGCCTTGATGCCGGCCGCGACGATGGGTGGCGGCAGGGCGTTGGAGAACAGATAAGGCCGTGCGCGCTGGCGCATCAGGTCAACGATGGGTTTGGCTGCCGCGATGTAGCCACCTGCCGAACCGCCCAATGCCTTGCCCAGCGTGCCCGTCAGGATATCGACCTTGACCCCTGCCCGATGCGGCGTGCCGCGCCCTTCAGGACCGATGAAGCCGGTGGCGTGGCAGTCATCCACCATCACCAGCGCATCGAACCGGTCAGCCAGGGCACGCACTTCGGCGAGCCTGGCGAAATAGCCGTCCATGGAGAAGACGCCATCCGTCACCACGATGACCCGGCGCGCGCCGCCTTCGCGGGCAGCCTTCAACTGGGCCTCGAGGTCGTTCATGTCGCCATTGGCGAAGCGGAAGCGCTTCGCCTTGGAGAGGCGGATGCCGTCGATGATCGAAGCATGGTTGAGGGCATCCGAGATGATTGCGTCCTGCTCGCCGAACAAGGGCTCGAACACCGCGCCATTGGCATCGAAGCAGGCGGCAAACAGGATCGAGTCATCCATCTGCAGGTATTGGGCGAGGCGCTGCTCAAGTTCCAGGTGCAGGTCAGTGGTGCCGCAGATGAAGCGGACGGAGGCCATGCCGAGGCCGTGGGTGGAGAGCGCATCCTTGGCGGCGGCCACGAGCTCCGGGTGGTCGGCCAGGCCCAGGTAGTTGTTGGCGCAGAAATTCAGCACCTCGCCGCTCTTCACGCGGATGTGGGAGGACTGGTGGCCGAGGATCGGGCGCTCGACCTTCCACAGCGATTGGGCGCGGATGGCGTCAAGTTCGGCGGAAATGTCGTGGAGGGTGCTGCTCATGGCCAAAACCCTACTCCGGCGCGAGGCCGGTATGAAGGGTCGAAGTCTTTCACCTCCCGCCCCGCCATGCTAGGAGCGGCCCATGAC
>JBEARP010000058.1:0-16842 GCA_041163105.1 Pseudomonadota bacterium | reverse complement strand
CGCCGCGATTCCGAACCGCTACCAGACATTCCCGGATGGTGGTGCGGAGCAGGACATGGCCCGCACCTGGGCCGACACCGCGGCCACGCTGAAGCAGCTGTCCGAGAAGGTGCCGAACCTGCAGGATCGTTTGATCGCCATCTCGGTGACAGGACAGGGCGACGGCATGTGGCTGATCGACAAGGCAGGAGAGCCCGTCGCGCCTGCCTGGCTGTGGCTCGACGCGCGTGCCGCCGCCATCACCGAGGCCTTCGTGGCGAGTGCCGACTACCCGGCGCACTACAGGCGCACCGGCACCGGAGTGAACGCCTGCCAGATGAGCATGCAGCTCGTCTGGATGACGCGGAACCGCCCCGATCTCCTGGCCCGCGCCACCACCGGCTTCCACTGCAAGGACTGGCTCTACTTCAAGCTGACGGGTGACCGCCGCACCGACCCCTCGGAGGCCAACTTCACCTTCGGCCAATATGCGACGCGCAGCTACCGGCCTGACGTTCTCGATGTGCTTGGCGCAGCCGATGCGAAGTCGCTGCTCCCGGAGATCGTGGATGGCGTGCACGTGGCGGGCAGCCTCACGCCGGAAGCGGCCAGCCTCACCGGTCTCAAGCCGGGCACACCCATCACGCTTGGCTATGTGGACGTTCTCTGCACCGGGCTGGGCGGCGGACTTTATGACCCGAAGGGCGAGACGGGCTGCACCATCGTGGGCTCCACCGGCATGCACATGAAGATCGCGCCTTCCGCGCAGCACGTGAAGCTCAACACCGAGCTTTCGGGCTACACCATGTGCTTCCCCGTGCATGGCATGTATGCGCAGATCCAATCCAACATGGCTTCGACCCTGAACATCGACTGGCTGCTGGACGTAGGGCTCGACGTGCTGGCTTCCCAAGGCGTGGAGCGCACGCGGGCCGACCTGCTGAAGGGCCTCGACGCGCGCATCATGCAGGCCGAGCCGGCCCGCGCGCTCTTCCACCCCTATATCTCGCAGGCGGGCGAGCGCGGGCCCGTGATGGAGCCCGCGGCGCGCGCCATGTTCACAGGCCTCGAACTCGGCATGGGGTTTGCCGACATGATGCGGGCGGTCTTCGAGGGTCTGTGCTTTGCCTCGCGCGATTGCTATTCGGCGATGGGCGACATTCCGCGCGAGGTGCGCGTCACCGGCGGTGCGGCCCGCTCTCACGCACTGCGCGTGATGCTGGCAAGCGTGCTGAAGGCCCCCGTGCGCACCGTGCAGCGCGAGGAGGCAGGCGCCGCCGGCGCGGCCATGATGGCTGCCGTGCAGCAGAATCTCTACCCTGACATGGATGCCTGCGTGGCCGAATGGGTGACCCCGTTGCTCGGGTCGTCAACGGAGCCTGATCCGTCGCTGACCGGCCGCTATGACGGCGCCTTCGGCATCTACAAGCAAACCCGCGAAACAATGCGCCCGCTGTGGCGCGAGATGGTGGCCAATCGTGCGTCGTAAGATCTCCGTCATCGGTGACCGGTTCATGCTCTCCTCCATGTTCGAGGAGGCGCTGCGTGAGCGCTGCCGCCTGTTCGAACTCGACATCCGCACCCATGACATGGCCTGGCCCGACGAGCCGATGGAACATGGCTACGCGGTGCAGGGCATGGACGGCCTCAAGGAATACATGGGCTCAGCCGACCAGGTGGTGGAACTGACGGGCGATGCGGAGATCCTCGTCACCCAGCTGGCCCCTCTCTCCGCCTCCATCATGGACCGGTTGCCCAAGCTCAGGTTCGTCGCCGTGTCGCGCGGCGGCCCCGTCAACATCGACATGAAGGCGGCGCGTGAGCGCGGCATCACGGTGGTCAACACGCCAGGACGCAATGCCTCGGCTGTAGCCGAATTCACCATCGGCGCCATCCTGGCCGAGACGCGGAAGATCACCCAGGGCCATGACGCGCTGCGCCGCGGCGAGTGGCGGGGCGACCTCTACCGGGCGGACCTCACGGGCCAGGAACTCTCCGAAATGACGGTGGGCCTCATCGGCTATGGCGAGGTGGGCCGCCGCGTGGTGAAGCTGCTCAAGGCCTTCGGCTGCCGCATCCTGGTGAGCGACCCTTATGTGCAACTCACCGTCGATGATCTCAACGACGGCGTCATCCAGTGCTCGCTCGACCGCATCCTCGAGGAGGCGGATGTCGTGTCGCTGCACCCGCGCGTGACGGCGGAGACCACAAAGATGATCAACAAGGACACGCTCGCCCGGATGAAGGACGGCGCCTATCTCATCAACACGGCGCGCGGGCCTCTGGTGAACTATGACGACCTCTATGAGGCGCTCGTCTCCAACAAGCTCAAGGGCGCGATGCTCGAGACCTTCGATGTGGAGCCCGTGCCGCCGGACAACCGCTTCCTCAAGCTTTCCAACGTGACACTCACCCCGCACATCGCGGGCGCCTCGGTCAAGACGGTGAGCTATGCGGCAGGCCTCGCGGCGGAAGAGGTACGGCGCTATCTGGCGGGCGAGCCCGCGCTCAACCGGTGCTGACGGATTTCGGACCATGCAGGAGCTGAAGCCGGTCGATCTGGTCGTCATCGGGGGCGGCGTAAACGGTGCAGGCATTGCGCGCGATGCCGCAGGTCGTGGACTGTCCGTCATCCTGTGCGAGAAGGACGACCTGGCGCAGGGCACGTCGTCGCGCTCCGGCAAGCTCATCCACGGCGGGCTGCGCTATCTCGAGTACTATGAGTTCCGCCTGGTGCGAGAGGCGCTGATCGAGCGCGAGGTGCTGCTCAACGCGGCACCCCACATCGTCTGGCCCATGCGCTTCGTGCTGCCGCATTCGCCCGAGCAGCGGCCGGCCTGGCTCGTCCGGCTCGGTCTTTTCCTCTACGATCACCTCGGTGGTCGCAGAAAATTGCCGGGGTGCCGAAACATCGATCTGCGGCGTGATCCCGAGGGAAAGCCGATTCGCCCGCAATTCGTGCGCGCCTTCGAATATTCCGACTGCTGGGTGGATGATGCCCGCCTCGTGTCCCTCAATGCGCTCGACGCGAAGGAGCGCGGTGCAACGGTCATGACGCGCACCGCCGCCACCGCGGCGCGGCGCGTGAATGGTGGCTGGGAAGTGGCGTTCACCGCCGCCGACGGCACGCAGTCGAAGGTGAGGGCAAAGGCCATCGCCAATGCCGCCGGCCCGTGGGTGGAGAATGTCATCAACGGGGTTGCGGGTTCCAACTCGCCGCGCCGGGTGCGGCTCGTCAAGGGCAGCCACATCATCGTGCCGAAATTCTGGGAAGGCCCGCAGGCCTATCTCTTTCAGAACGACGACAAGCGGGTGATCTTCGTCAATCCCTATGAAGGCGACATGGCGCTGATCGGCACCACCGACATTCCCTATGAGGGCCGTGCCGAAGACGTGGCGATCGACGAGAGCGAGACGGCCTACCTCCTCACCGCCGTCAACCGCTACCTCAAGACGCCGATCGCCAGGGACGCGGTGATCCACGCCTTTGCCGGTGTCCGTCCGCTCTATGATGACAATGCCGAGAACCCGTCAGCCGTCACCCGCGACTATGTCTTCGACGTGACAGGCGAGCCTCCCATGCTGTCGGTGTTCGGCGGCAAGATCACCACCTATCGCAAGCTGGCAGAGCATGCGCTGGACAAGCTGAAGCCCTTCTTCCCGGACATGGCGGGCGCCTGGACAGCCACCGCACCGCTGCCCGGCGGCGACATTCCGGAGGGCGATTTCGAGCGCTTCCTCGGGCAGTTGCAGACCGCCCAGCCTTGGCTGCCCGCGCAACTGGCCCATCACTATGCCCGCCTCTACGGCACGCGCACGACAGTTCTGCTCAACGGTGCGCGCGATCTTGCGGGCCTTGGTCAGCACTTCGGCGGGCTGCTCTATCAGGCCGAGATCGACTATCTGCGCAAGGCCGAGTGGGCGCGGACGGCAGAGGACGTGCTCGACCGCCGCACCAAGCATGGCCTTCACATCACCCATGGGCAACGCGCCGCGGTGCAGCACTTCATGGGTGCCTGAGGCCCCAAATTCCCCTCGCACGTGACGGCTGTTTGTGGAACCATGATTTGCCATGAGCAATGATGACGAAGAGAACGGCGATGGTCGCACGATCGCCTGGCCGCTGGAGCGGCTCGCTCGCGTGCTGCGCGCGCGCGAACACGAAGACGGCCTGACCCCCGCCCAGCGCGAGGCGCTGCGCTACCTTGCCCGCGCCAACCGCTTCTCCAACACGCCTGGTGCCTTGACGCGCTACCTCGGTGCCACCAAGGGCACGATTTCGCAGACGGTGATGGCGCTAGAGCGCAAGGGGCTGATCGCCAAGGCGGCGCGCGATGCGAAGAAGTCGGTGCGCCTGACGCTGACGGACAAGGGCCGAGCGGCGTTGGCAGGCGACCCCTGGGTGCAACTCGAAGCGGCCATCGAGGACCTCGGCGGCAAGACGCGGCGGCGCATGCAGCGCGGCCTCGAAGAACTGCTGGCGCGTGAGATTACGCAGGGCGGCCTCGCCAGCTTCGGCATCTGCGCCAGTTGCCGCTTCTTCCGAGAGAAGGGCCGCGATGGCGACGCGAAGGGCCCGCACCTCTGCATGCTGTTCGAGGATGCGCTCTCGACCGAGGAGGCAGGCCGCATCTGCATCGAGCACGCAGACGCGGACTAGCGCCACACGGGCAGGCTCGTCACCACCGAGGCGGCAATCAACGCGAAGCACAGGCGGCGAAAGGTTTCAGGGCTGGCGAGGCCAAAGGCGCGCGATCCGCTGAACAGGCCCAGCGCATATGCGGGCGCCACCAGGGCCGCAAGCCACAGGCTTTGCGCGGTGATGATGCCGGAGGCAAGATAGCTCACGAAGGTGAACACCGTCGTCGCGCCGAAGAACAGGATGATCGAGGCCCGCATCGTGCCATGCGTCTCCTTGCCGGAGAGCCAGTAGGCGACGACGGGCGGCCCGGTCATCTGCGCCAGCCCGCCGAACAGGCCGCCGATGGCGCCGACAAGGGTGGTGATGGGCGCGCGCGGCGTGCCGTGATAGCGCCAGCCCGACAGCAGCAGCAGAAGCATGGACGAGGCGAGCGCGGCGATGAGCCAGCGCAGCAGCAGCGGATCCGCATGGCGCAGAACGAAAGTGCCGAGTGGCACACCGATGACGGCGCCCATCGCCATCAGCGCCACGTCGCGCCGCCGTGCGAGTGCCCAGGCGCGCGGCAGGAAGCCAAGCGACAGAACGCCATCCGCCACCAGCAGCACCGGCGCTGCCACGGCAGGACCCACCAGCGCACTCGCCGCGGGCATGAAGATCAACGCGGCCCCAAAGCCCGAGAAGCCGCGCGCCAGCCCCGCCACGCCGGCGACGAGGACGGTGAAGGCGAGCGTGATCAGGCTGTAGTTGTCAAGTGACGAAGGCACAGGTCCTGTTTGGGCCCGTGCCTTCGAATTCGCAAGGGCTGGAGACTTATTCCGCGGCGATCTGCAGGCTGGGGCTTGCCGCCTTCACGTCGGCACCGACCTTGGCCTCGAACTTGGCGAAGTTCTTGACGAACATGCCGACGAGCTTGCGCGCCATCGCGTCATAGGCGCGCGTGTCGGCCCAGGTCTCACGCGGGTTGAGGATCTTGGGGTCGACGCCATCGACGGCCTCCGGCACCGCGAAGCCGAAGTTCGCGTCGGTGCGCATCGGCACGTTGTCGAGGCGGCCTTCAAGTGCGGCATTCAAGAGCGTGCGCGTCGCCTTGATCGGCATGCGGTGGCCTTCGCCATAGGCGCCGCCCGTCCAGCCGGTGTTGACCAGCCAGCAGGAGACCTCGTTCCTGGCGATCAGGTCGCGCAGCAACGCGCCATAGACCTGCGGATCGCGCGGGATGAAGGGTGCACCGAAGCAGGTGGAGAAGGTGGCCTGCGGCTCCGTCACGCCACGCTCGGTGCCAGCCACCTTGGCGGTGTAGCCCGAGAGGAAGTGATACATGGCCTGTGCCGGCGAGAGTTTCGCGATGGGCGGCAGCACGCCGAAGGCATCGGCGGTGAGCATCACGATCGTCTTCGGAATCGGCGCGGTGCCTGTCTTGGACGCATTGGGAATGGAGGTGAGCGGATAGGCCGAGCGGGTGTTCTCGGTGAGCGAGCCGTCATGCAGGTCGAGCTTGCGCGTGACGGGATCGACCTTGACGTTTTCCAGCACCGTGCCCCACATTTCGGTGGTGGCGTGGATCTGGGGTTCGGCTTCCTTCGACAGCTTGATGACCTTGGCGTAGCAGCCGCCCTCGAAGTTGAAGAGGCCGTTCTCAGACCAGCCATGCTCATCGTCGCCGATCAGCGTGCGCGAGGGGTCGGCCGAGAGTGTGGTCTTGCCTGTGCCGGAGAGGCCGAAGAAGACGGCACTGTCGCCCTTGGGACCGACATTGGCAGAGCAGTGCATCGGCATCACGCCCTTCTCCGGCAGCAGGTAGTTCAACACGGTGAACACCGACTTCTTCATCTCGCCCGCATATTGCGTGCCGCCGATGAGCACGAGGCCGTTGGCGAGGTCGAGGGCGATCACCGTTTCGCTGCGGGTGCCGTGGCGCTCCGGGTCGGCCCTGAAGGAAGGGAGATCGATGATGGTGAGCTTCGGGGCAAAACCGTTCTGGTTCTCCGGCACGATCAGCAGGTGCTGGATGAACAGCGCGTGCCAGGCATATTCGGTGATGACGCGGGTGGGCAGCTGGTAGGCCATCTCGGCGCCGCCGGCCAAATCCTGCACGAAGACGTTCTTGAGGCGGGCATGGGCCATGAAGTCCTTGCGCAGCGTTTCGAACTGCGCGCGGCTCATGGCCTTGTTGTTATCCCACCAGATGGTGTTTTCGGTCGAGGGCTCGCGCACCACGAACTTGTCGTTGGGGCTCCTCCCCGTGTGCTGGCCGGTGGTGACGACGAGACCGCCGCCTTCGGCAACGATGCCTTCACCCCGGGCAATGGCATTCTGGTAGAGCACGGCGGCCGGCGCGTTCCACGAGATCTTGTCCAGCCAGGCCAGACCAATGTCGGCGAGCTGGGCGCGGATGAGGGCGTCGGCGGCTGTGTCCATGTCGTGCTCCTGTGAACAGAAAGCTACTTAGAGACGGGCCGCCGATACCTGCAAGAAGAAAATGATTGAAAAGCGTAATTCACATCATTTTTCTGCGGTATCGCACATCAAATTATGAGAAAAAAGCCTAATTCTTGGTGCGCTCTCCCAACTTCGCCAGCAGGACCCGAAGCGCACCACCCGAATAGACCGGCTTTTCAAAAGGAAGGCGCAGCACGTCGTCACCGCGCCGAAGATCCGCCCCGTCCGGGTCGATCGCCGTTATTTTCCAGCCTCCCGGTTCGGCGCCCAGCAGCCGTCCGGCATAGCGCTGGATGGCGTCGTGATGGTCGTCATTCATGTGCTGCACTGCACCCTCCTCCAGCGCGATCATCTCATCGGCTGAGGGGAACATCTCATCTGCGGGGATGGTCTCGATCCGGCCGAACCCGGCCACCGCATGGGCTCGCTCCGGCTCCAGCCGCCAGAACGCAAAGTCCCCGAAGCCCGCATACATCTCGGCGGCCGGGTGGCGGGCCAGGTAGCGGCGGCTGACCGCGCCGCCATCAAGCTTCGAAAAACGCCCCATCACCGTCACCCGTGCACCCGTCAGGGCGTCGCCCGCGGGGGGTATTTCGGCCACCATGACGCTACCGCGCGGGTCAGCCAGCAGGTTGCGGGTGTGCCAGGCGAGGGTTGAAACCAGGATCATCGGGCAGCCCCGCACATCCGTCGCGAGGTTGACCAGCGAGGCATAGGGGGTGCCGTCATCGGCATTGAGGGTGGCCAGCGTGCCCGTCCGGGCCCGGCGAAGCAGGCTGCGGGCCTCTTCTGCACTGAAACTTCTGCGTTCACTCATGATCATACCTCGCAATTGCGGCCGGGAATGCCTATCATGTCTGCCACATTTTGTTCCACTTCCGCCCCTACTGCCAATGGAAGGACATAGTTGAAGGGATGAACAAGAAGATGCCTACCATTGCGCTGGTCGATGACGACCGCAACATCCTGACGTCCGTCGGCATGGCCCTCGAGAACGAGGGCTACAGCGTCCAGAAATACAATGACGGCGCGGCAGCGCTCCAGGGCCTGCAGGACAACCCGCCGGACATGGCCATCTTCGACATCAAGATGCCGCGCATGGACGGCATGGAACTCTTGCGCCGCATCCGCCAGAAGTCCGACCTGCCGGTCATCTTCCTGACCTCCAAGGACGATGAGATCGACGAACTGTTCGGCCTCAAGATGGGGGCCGACGACTTCATCAAGAAGCCGTTCTCGCAACGCCTTCTGGTGGAACGCGTCAAGGCCGTGATGCGCCGCGCGGCCAACCGTGACGTGGCACAGACGCCGGCTGAGGCCGCCAAGGTGATCGAGCGCGGCAAGCTGGCCATGGACCCCGACCGCCACTCCTGCACCTGGGACGGCAAGCCAGTGACCCTGACCGTCACCGAATTCCTGATCCTGCAGTCGCTCGCCCAGCGCCCCGGCATCGTCAAGAGCCGCGACGCGCTGATGGATGCGGCCTATGATGACCAGGTCTATGTCGACGACCGCACCATCGACAGCCACATCAAGCGGCTGCGCAAGAAGTTCAATGCGGTCGATGTGGATTTCGACGCCATTGAAACGCTCTATGGCGTGGGCTACCGCTTCAAGGAGCAATAGACCGGACCCTCGGGCCCGGTGACCGCCGATGCTTGACAAGGTGATGCCGCCCGAGACCGCCGACCGCGCCGACGCCGATGAGGCCGACGCCGCGGAACGCGAGGCTGCGCCCCGGTCGAGCCTGGTGCGACGCATCTGGCCGCACCGGCTGACCAGCCGCATCGTGCTGCTCAACCTGCTCGGCCTCATCGTGCTCGTGTCGGGCATTCTCTACTTCAACCAGTTCCGCCAGGGCCTCATCGACGCGCGCGTACAAAGCCTGACGACGCAGGCACAGATCATCGCCGCCGCCGTGGCGGGCTCGGCAACCGTCGACACCGGCTCCATCGTGATCGACCCCGACTCGCTTGCTGACAGCAGCGAGGAGATGCTGCCCGACTCCGACCAGATGTCGAGCCTCGACTTTCCCATCGACCCGGAAGCTGCCGGCCCCGTGCTGAAGCGCCTGCTCGCCAACACCACGGTGCGCGCCCGCATCATCGACAAGGACGGCAACCTGGTTGTCGACAGCCGCTTCCTCTATTCGCGCGGCGACATCGTGCAGTCGGACCTGCCGCCGCTCTACGGCGAACGCGACGGCGTCAGCATCAGCGCGCTGTGGAACCGCTTCGTCACCTGGACCTTCAGCTACGATTATCCAAAGCAGATCGAATACGGCATCGACAATGGCAAGGACTTCCCCGAGGTCGACGCGGCACTGAAGGGCGCCAAGGTCAGCCTCGTCCGCCTCAACGATCGCGGCCAGATCATCGTGGTCGTTGCCGTTCCCATCCAGCGGTTCCGCGCCGTGCTGGGCTCGCTGGTGCTGTCCACCACCGGCGGCGAGATCGACAACGTGCTGCGCGCCGAGCGCCAGGTAGTGCTGATGACCTTCGGTTTCGTGGCGCTGGTCACCATCCTGCTCTCCACCCTGCTCGCCTCCACCATCGCACTGCCATTGCGCAAGCTGGCAGCTGCGGCGGAGCGGGTACGCCGCGGCATCAACAAGCGGGTGGAGATCCCCGACTTCTCAGGCCGCGGCGACGAGATCGGCGATCTCTCGGGTGCCGTCCGCGACATGACCAACGCGCTCTACAACCGCATCGCCGCCATCGAGGCCTTCGCGGCGGATGTGAGCCATGAGCTGAAGAACCCGCTCACCTCGCTGCGCAGCGCAGTGGAGACGCTCGCCTATGCCAAGACGCCGGAGCAGCGCGAGCGCCTGGTCGAGATCGTGAACCATGACGTGAAGCGACTGGACCGGCTCATCACCGACATTTCGGATGCCTCGCGCCTCGATGCCGAACTCGCACGCGGCGAGGCACAGGCCTTCGACATGTCGCAGCTTCTCGAGTCAATCACCAACTACGCCAACGACACGCGCAAGGAAGGCCAGGCCGAGGTCGAGTTCGAGATCGCCAAGCCGCCGCCAGGCATGGACCGCGCCAAGGCCTATACCGTGATGGGTCACGACTCGCGGCTGGGCCAGGTGGTGCGCAACCTGATTGACAACGCGCGCTCCTTCACCAGGCCTGGCACCAAGCTCAACGTGCGCGTCCGCCGCGTCGGGCCGGACGTGGAGTTCCGCGTCGATGATTCAGGACCCGGCATTCCGGCGGACAATCTGCAGCGCGTCTTCGAGCGCTTCTACACCGACCGCCCGGAGGGCAGCTTCGGTTCCAACTCCGGCCTTGGCCTGTCGATCTCCCAGCAGATCGTGGATGCGCACAAGGGCCGCATCTGGGCGGAGAACCGCCATGGCAAGGCGGACGAGACGGGTGAGAAGCCAGTGCTCGGCGCGCGCTTCACGGTCCGCATTCCGGCCGTGCCCAATGCATGAGGAAGCGCTCATCCACGGCACCTGCATCGCCCTTGACGGCGAAGGCGTGCTGCTGGTGGGCAAGCCCGGCTCCGGCAAGTCCGACCTGGCGCTGAGGCTGATCGACCAGGCTGGCAGCGGCCTGTCGGGCAAGCATAAGACGGCGCAGCTGGTTGCCGATGACCAGGTGATCATCCGCAAGGTTGGGGGCGCGCTCGTTGCCTCGGCGCCAGCTTCCCTCAAGGGCAAGCTGGAGATCAGGGGCCTCGGCATTGCGGAACTTGCCGTTGCCGAGGAAACCCGTTTGCGCCTCGCCGTGCGGCTTACCCCTTCGGCCGAAATCGAACGCCTGCCCGACCTCGATCGGGGCCGCATGGACATCCTGGGACTGGCCCTTCCGCTCATCCTGCTCGACCCCCTGAATGCCTCCGCGCCGGCCCGGCTGAGGGCCGCACTGGACCAGTTCGTGGGAGGCTGAAACGGTGTTGCATCGCTTGGGCGTTAGAGGCATTGTGCGCCACCCTGAATGGGAAATGCGCGGAGTTTCACCACCATCATGATCGGACTCGTCCTGGTCACCCATGGCCGCCTTGCGGAAGAGTTCCTGTCTGCGCTGGAGCACGTGGTAGGCCCTCAAGCCGCGATCGAAACCATTGCCATCGGCCCCGATGACCGCATGGAAAGCCGCCGCGCCGACATTGCGGAGGCCGTCTCCCGCGTCAACACCGGCGCGGGAGTGATCATCCTCACCGACATGTTCGGCGGCACGCCGTCAAACCTTGCCATCTCGCTGCTCGAGATCGGCAAGGTGGAGGTAGTGGCCGGGCTGAACCTGCCGATGCTGGTCAAGCTGGCCCGCATCCGCAAGGACTATGCCCTCGACAAGGCGGCCACCGCCGCGCAGGACGCCGGCCGCAAGTATATCAACGTCGCCAGCCAGATCCTGGGAGACTGACGGTGGCGACGACGGTGGCGGCAAGGGAGCTCTCGATCACCAACCAGCGCGGCCTTCATGCCCGCGCCTCGGCCAAGTTCGTGAAGTGCGCCGAGGCCTTCGATGCCGAGATCACAGTCACGCGCGACGGCATGTCGGTGCCGGCCACCTCGATCATGGGCCTGATGATGCTGGGTGCCGCGATTGGCACCTCCATCATGGTCGAGGCAAAGGGCGCCCAGGCCGAGGAGGCACTGGAAGCGCTATCCCTGCTCGTCGAAAGCAAGTTCGACGAGGAGTAGGCTGCCGCCCTAGAGCGGATTCAGCGTGAACAGCTGGTTCTGGATCACCGCTTCGGTCGGGCGCAGCTTGGGATCCTCCGCACTGCGGCAGCTGGCGTTCAGGTAGCTCATGTAGCTCTCCGCCACCGGCCTTCCGATCCAGTCCAGCACCAGCGGCGACAGGCAGTAGAGCGGGCGCCCGCGCACGGCATCAGCCAGCGCCTGCGGGCTGTCGGTGTTGCTGGCGATCAGCACCGGGATCTGGTGCAGCCGCGGGTCTGACTCCGACTTCATGCCATCATGGAACTGGTGCATGCGCAGGCCCGGCAAATGGTCGCCGAACAGCACCAACGCATAGGGACGCCCCCTGGCATCGAGTTCCGCCTTGAACGCGGTGAGCGCACGCACGGCATCGCCCAGCCTTGTGCGATAGTCGGTGACGCCCTCATGGCCCTTGCGATCCCTGTCATCGGCTTCATAGGGTCCGTGCGTCTGCACCGTGACGATGAAGTGGAACTGCGGCTTGTCGCCGCCAACACGGTCCAGCACCGACTTGTAGAGTCCATCGTCGGTGGGCCAGTCATTGGGCTGGACGGTCAGCGTCATCTGGTCCATCGAAACGAACTCACCGAAGCCGAGCTTCGGGTAGATCTGGTCGCGCAGCCAGAAGCGCCGGGTAAAATTGTGATAGGCCGCCGCGGCATAACCCTTCTCGGTGAGGATGCGCGGCAGGGTGCGGGCGCCTTCGGTGATGTACTGCACATAGTGCTGATAGGGGATGATGCCGTCCTGGAAGGTTTTTACGGGAATGCCGGTCAACGCCTCGAACTCTGCATTGGGCGTGGTGCCGCCATAGACCGGCGACACGGCGGTTGATTCCGCGAAGCCCGCGCCCTTCAGCTGGTCGAGCGGCGAGCTGGGATCGTTGGGATCGCGCCACCAGGCTTCACCAAGGACGACATAGACGTCGGGCGCGGGGCCTGCCGCGGCGACCGCGGCGGGCTTTGGCGCATGCAGCGCATCGATCGCCTGCTTCACCTCGGCCTGGGTATAGGTCTTGAGGCGAAGGCCCGCCGTCGAGAAATAGAGATGCGTGGCGAGGCCGTTCATGCGCTCGCTCTCGGCCTGGCTGAAGGTGAGGTTCTCGACGCCGATCCACCATGAATTGTCGTGGATCCAGTTGGCCACCCACTGGATGCGATAGGTGGACAGAAGGGCTACGCAGATGAGGGCCACCGGCAGGCTCCACCAGCGGAAGCGCAGGTTGAGCACGTACCAGATGGCGGCGGGAATGATCAGTGCACCGAGCACCCAGTGATGCCAGTGCACATAGTGCAGCAGATGCACCGACTGGCCGGCGAGGAACAGATCGCTGATCTGGAAGGGCTCGCCCGTCGACTCCTTCTTGATGGCCGACAGCGTGCCGACGAACAGCAGTGCGGCGCCGAGCATGGCACCCGCCGGCAGCAGCCGGGCGAAGGAGGCGAGAACACCCAGCATCACCATGGGAACGATCATGCGGGTGAACCAGAAGTGCCACAGGCTGCGGCCCTGCAGATAGTCCGGCGACCACCAGCCGAGATAGGCATGGATGGCAAGGAGGCCGAGGTAGATGACGGCGAGCTGCAGCAGCAGCCTGCCGGTCAGCCAGAGCCAGTCCGGCACGGCCCTTGCCCTGCCCGGCGCCCCTTCGGCAGCCGCATCAGCTATCGTCACGTCTGGTCCTCCCGCCGGGCAAGCGCCTGCACCCACCCGAATTGCGACAGTCGTATGAAGACCTGCTCATGGCAGGATCAAGGCGAAACTGCCTGCCCCAAACGAAAAATGGCCGCCCCCGGGGGCGGCCACCAGACGTCCGGACAACCGGAGCGGTCAGATCGACTGTTCGATCCAGCTCTGCAGCTGGCCCTTGGGTGCTGCGCCCACCTTGGTGGCGGCCACCTGGCCACCCTTGAACACCATGAGCGTCGGGATGCCGCGCACCCCGTACTGGGAGGGGACCGAGGGGTTTTCGTCGATGTTGATCTTCACGATCTTGGCCTTGGCGCCAAGGCTCAGGGCGATTTCCTCGAGTGCCGGGGCGATCATCTTGCAGGGGCCGCACCACTCCGCCCAGAAATCGACGACGACGGGCGTATCGGACTGCAGGACGTCCTTTTCGAAGGACGCGTCGGAGACCTTGTGGGTGGCCATGGAAACCTCTTGGAAGCTGTGGCGGGGATTCGCCAATTGCGGATGCCTGAAGGTAGGAGCCCCCCCGCCGGGGGTCAAGGCCGGGCCTGGCGCAGGGCCGCCATGCGATCGAGGAGCGCGTCCTCCACCATGATCAGCCTTGGCGCCTCGGTGAAGAGCAGGCAGAAGCGCAGCGCCCGGCCGGGCTCGGCAAGCCGCAGCGCGTCCCGGTAAGTTGCAAGCTGGGCAAGATATTCCGGGTTGCAGTCGGCAGCCGTAGCGGGCACCTCGCGGTCGGTCTTGTAATCGGCGACGAGGATGCCGCCCGGCGTCATGACCAGCCGGTCGATGCGGCGGCGTTCCGGACTGCCGTCCGGTGACCTTGTGATGAGCGCGACCTCGGAGTGGCCCTCGGCCGAGAGGAGTTCGGCCACGACCGGATCGGCCATGAGGGCGCGGAGCTGCACCGCCAGGGCCTCGTCATGCCCGGCCCGGCGCACCGCGAAGTCGATGTGGGCAGCACGTTCGGCCGCGGGCAGGTCGGGGAGATTCTGCAGGATTCGGTGGATCAGGATGCCGCGCGCCACCCGGGCCTCGGGTCGCTTGCGGGCCGGAGCTGCGGCCTCTGCCCCCACGGGCCCTGCCGCACGCGCGATCCAGTCTGGCAGGGAGACGGCCTTGGCCGGCACCGTTTCAGCAACAGCCTCGACCGTCACCGGTGCGGCGCCGAGGCGCCAGCCCGCACCATCATCCAGCGGCACCATCGTCGCTCTCAGGGCATCGGCGATGGTGTTGTACCAGCAATTCTCCGGCGGCTCCTGCTGGCCGCGGTAGCCGCAGACATAGAGTTCGTCGCAGGCCCTCGTCATGGCGACATAGAGCAGGCGGCGATACTCCGCCGTTGCCACATCCTTCTGCGCCTTCTTGAGGTCCTTCACATCCTTCGATGGCCCGAGTTTGGGCACCACCCACAGCGGCACCCTGGCATGGCCATCGCCACCCTCCAGCATCAGCAAAGACTCGCCACGGCCCTGTTCCGGCGTGCTCGTGGTGTCCGGCAGGATCACGATCGGCGCCTCGAGGCCCTTGGCGCCATGGACAGTCATCACCCGCACTTCGCCCGAGCCCTGCTCCATGTTGCGCTTGATCTCGATCTCGCCAGCCTGAAACCAGTTGACGAAGCCGGCGAGCGAAGTGCCATGGGTTTCCTCGTATTCGAGCGCGCGGTCGAGGAAGGCGTCGATCGCGTCATTGGCCTCACTGCCCAGCCGCGACACGATGCGCAGCCGCGCCGGACCAAGAATGGCAGAAAAGAATTCGAAGGGCCGCGCCGAGGGCGCATCTCCGATCAGCCGATGCAGGAAGGCCACAGCGCTGCGGAACGGTTCAGCATCGCGCGCGCGCAGGCTCTGCCACAGCGACGCCCCGCCGCGTGCCGCCGCAATGTCGATCAACTGGTCTTCGCTCAGCGGGTGTTGCAGCAGCGGACTCTTGAGGAGGCAGGCGAGCGCATGATCGTCCTCCGGCATGATGGCGAATTGCGCCAGAGCCACGAGATCGAGCACGGCGATGTTCTCGCCGAGCTTCAGCCGGTCAGCACCCGCAACCGGCACCTGCTCGTTCCACAGCGCACGGATCATCGCGTCGAAGAAGCTGTTGCGCTGCCGCACCAGGATGAGGATGTCGCCCGGCTGCACGGCGCGGTTTCGTGCCGGCAGCATGCGCTTGCCGATCCAGCCCTTGATGGTTGCCGCGAGTTGCTGCGCCAACCGGCGGCGTGGCGACTGCGCCGGCTCTCGGTCAACCGGCGCCTGCCATGGATCGGGGTCCTGCTTTTCGGTTGGCTCGACGAGCGGCCAGATCTCCACCGTGCCCGGCGCTTCTCGCCGGTTGGCCACGTGCTCCCACTCCCGCGGCAGGCCGCCGTCGAGGCCGGTGCGTGCATCCGATCCCGCCGGGAAGACGCCGTCGACGGCTTTCAGGATGGTCTCCAGCGAGCGGAAGGAAACGCTGAAGTCCACCTCGCGGAACTCCCGCTTCACGCCCTCGACCTGGCCCTTCACCTCGCCCAGCACCTGCTCGAAGACATTGGGGTCCGCCCCCTGAAAGGAATAGATCGACTGCTTCCTGTCACCCACCACGAACAGGGTCCGCGCCTTGCTGCCGTGGCGGCCTTCGCCCGCGAAGAACTCGCCCGTCAGCGCCTGCACGATCTGCCACTGCATGGGGCTGGTGTCCTGCGCCTCGTCGACGAGCAGGTGCTCGATGCCGCCATCGAGCTTGAACAGCACCCAGGCGGCATCCGGCTTCTCGCGCAGGAGTTCAGCCGTCCTGATGATGAGGTCTTCGAAGTCATAGGCTCCGCGCGCGCGCTTGGCCGCCTCGAAGCGATGCACGATGGCGGATCCCAGCCGCAGCAATGACAGCGTGGCGCCAAGGCAAGTGAGGTCGCCCATCACCCCCAGCGCATCCACGAGGCGCTGCTGGTCCGGCCTCACGAGTTCATCAATCCAGCGGTGGCGTTCATGGGTGGACTTGTTGGCGACCCACATGAGCGGCTCGCTCTTGGTCGTCAGAAGAACGCCACGAAGATCCATCAGCGTGGCGTTTCCACCGTCGCAGGCCTGCCTGATTGCGACGGCCGTGTCCTTCTCGCTCTTGCTGCCGCGCTCAAGAAGTTCGGCCAGTTCACGATAACGCTGAACGTCGCCTATCAGTGACGCTTCAAGAGACTCGCGCGTTACCCCCTGCGCGAGCGACAGGTGGAAGCGCAGCAGGCTCTCGGCCCGCGCCAGCCCCTTCTCCTCCTCGAACAGCATCCGCAGGTTCGAGCGCTTGGCGAGCAGCTGGGTGAGCAGCTTGTCGAAGTCATCGGCGTTCACCCGGTTGACAACGTCGTTCAGGGCCCTGCCGATGTCCGTTGTCTCGTCCTTTGCGGCGGAGAGAACGGCATTGCGCGCCTCCTGCAGCA
>JBEARP010000057.1:0-20416 GCA_041163105.1 Pseudomonadota bacterium | reverse complement strand
TAACAAGGCCGCGACCAATCGTCTGAGGCAGATTAAATAAGTATAAGTACGTATGATGAGCCCGTCGCCTATTAGAATTGCTATACACACAGTAATAATTACGACTTAAATCGTAATTCCACTGAATTGACCCGCTTTATGAGCGAAGGTAGTTAATTACTATATAATTTTTGATATCAGAAGTGACTATAAAAAGTACTGAATGGTCAGTCTGCTCGACTCTCATTGCTTGAAGTAGCCGCCTTTTCGTTACGTAAAATAGGAACGGAGCTCTGCTATGACTTTATTCGTAGGATTGTTCGCTGCTGTAACTGTCCTCGGCTGGTTCGGCCTCGAGTTCGCGCGCCACCGTCGCTATCGCGCGTCCTGCAGTCTGCGTCTCCGGCAGGCTGGCGCTGCGCTGGCAGCAACCGAGGGTTGACCAGAAGCGTGGCATGAGAGGTGCCTGCCGCGAATTATACCACACCGGCAGCCTTCAGCTCTACGTCATTACAGAGCCTGGTGATCAGGTCGATCTGACGATAGGGAATAGATGAGACAGATCTATGTACGTCAAGCTGGTTTCATAGATGAAATTCCCAAGACAACTAAGCAGGTAAACAGATAGCATAAATGCTGTAGGCAATTCTCTGCCTACGATACAACTCGGCCCCCGGTATTCTGCCTCGTCCGCGGGGGCGTTTCTGAAACTCGCGGCTGTTCCATCCGCTGCCTTTTTTTTCTAGGTCAGGAGCGGTCTGGATATTGCGCGCGTCAAGCCAAGGTGGCGCTTCTGCCCTCCGAAGCTCGCTGACGGTTCTTCGGACGTGGGCTCCCCCGCCACGCGCAATGAGGCTTGCGCCTGCCTGGCTTTTCCGCCATAAGCCGCCTCGCTGTAAGGCACCCGGCTGGGGGCTGAACGGAAGGGCCAACTGCTTCAAGGCAAGTGGCCAGGGGTGAAACCCCGTCTTCCCGTGTCTCCGCTCTTTCGTTTGACCGGTCTTTCGAGCCTTTCTGGGTTCGGAAGAGGCTCTGCGCCGGATGACTTAGGCTGTTGAAACGTAACGAAAGGCACAATCAATATGGCTCTCTATGAGCACGTGTTCCTGACTCGTCAGGACGCTGCGCCCACTCAGGTCGATGCCCTGACGGAGCAGTACAAGGCCCTTTTGGCCGCCAATGGCGGCAAGGTGACCAAGACCGAATACTGGGGCCTCAAGTCCCTCACCTATCGCATCAAGAAGAACCGCAAGGCGCATTACACGCTCTTCAACATCGACGCCCCTTCTGCCGCCGTGCAGGAGATGGAGCGCCAGATGTCGATCTCGGAAGACGTGATCCGCTTCATGACCGTCAAGGTCGAAGCCCTTGAGGATGGTCCGTCGGCCCAGATGCGCCGCCGCGAGGACCGTGACCGCCGCGATGACCGCGCCGAAGCCACCGAGGAGAGCAACTAATGTCCGCTCCGCAAGCCCGCCGCCCCTTCTTCCGTCGCAAGAAGAGCTGCCCCTTCACCGGCGAAAACGCCCCGAAGATCGACTACAAGGACGTGCGCCTCCTGCAGCGCTACGTCTCCGAGCGCGGCAAGATCGTGCCGAGCCGCATCACCGCGGTGTGCGCCAAGAAGCAGCGCGAACTGGCCAAGGCCATCAAGCGCTCACGCTTCCTGGGCCTGCTGCCCTACGTGCTCAAGTAAGGAGTAGCCCAGATGGACGTCATTCTTCTCGAGCGCGTCGCCAAGCTTGGCCACATGGGCGAAGTGGTGAAGGTCAAGGACGGCTATGCCCGTAACTTCCTTCTCCGCGAAGGCAAGGCGCTGCGCGCCACCGAAGCCAACAAGGCCAAGTTCGAGCGCGACCGCGCGGCCCTTGAGGCCCGCAACGCCGAACGCCGTGCGGCTGCCGGCGAGGAAGCCAAGTCGCTGGACGGCAAGAGCTTCACGCTCATCCGCCAGGCCGGCGAATCGGGCCAGCTCTACGGCTCCGTCAGCCCGCGTGACATTGCGGACGCCGCTGCCGCCATGGGCGTCACGGTCGACCGTGGCCACATCCAGCTGACCGCCCCGATCAAGACCATCGGTCTGCACGAAGTGATCGTGTCTCCGCATCCGGAAGTCGAAGTCAAGGTGACGGTCAACGTTGCCCGCTCGCCCGAGGAAGCCGCCGCACAGGCACGCGGCGAAGACCTCAAGGGACCGACCTCCGACCGCGCCGAGATCCGCGCTGCCGCCGAGGCCCTCTTCGAGGAAGCCCAGGCCGAGGCCGCCGCGGAAGACAACGCGTAAGCTTTCTTCCACCGACAACGATCAGGGCCGCCCCTCGGGGCGGCCCTTTTTTCATGCGGAAATTGCAACAAGCCCTTATCCGGCATGCCCAAAAGTACATTAACCCTTGTGCATTCAACCCCTTGCGCAGGGCGGGATCACAATATTAAACTTTTGTTAACATTGCCGGCACCAGGGGGAGGTGCTGGACGCCGTTGCCGCGGCGAAGGGGTAAGGAGCCAGGACTCATGTACGCACTTCTGGATCGGGCACTGAAAACGGTCATGGAAAAGGGCACGCTGCGCGTGACCGGGCCGGACGGCAAGGTGCGGGACTATGGTGACGGCAGCGGAACGCCGGTGAACATCACCATCAAGACACCGCTCGCCGCGACCAAGATCGCCGCCGATGCCGATCTCTACCTCGGTGAATGCTACATGGAGGGCTCGCTGGACGTGTCCGGCGGCACCACCATCTATGATGCGCTCGCGCTTCTCGCCGACAATGCGCAAGCCCACAAGATGCCGAAGATCGCCAAGGCGGCCAACGCCGTCCGCATCGCGATGAAGCGCGTCGACCAGTACAACCCAGTCGGCAAGGCCAAGAACAACGTCGCGCACCACTATGACCTGTCAGGCGCGCTCTACGATCTCTTCCTCGACCGCGACCGGCAGTATTCCTGCGCCTATTTCGAAACCGACGACGGCTCGCTGGAAGATGCGCAGCTGGCCAAGAAACGACATCTCGCCGCAAAGCTCGACATCAAGCCCGGCATGAAGGTTCTGGATATCGGCTCCGGCTGGGGCGGGCTTGGCCTCTACATCGCGGAAATCTGCGGCGCCGAGGTCACCGGCGTGACCCTGTCGGAAGAGCAGTACAAGCTGTCGAACGAGCGGGCCAAGCAGCGCGGCGTCTCCGACCGCGTGCAATTCCTGCTCAAGGACTACCGCCATCTCGACACCAAGTTCGATCGCATCGTCTCGGTCGGCATGTTCGAGCACGTGGGCGTGGGTCACTTCAAGGAGTTCTTCACCAAGGTGAATGCCCTCCTCAAGGACGACGGCGTGGCCGTGCTGCATTCAATCAACCGCTCGGCAGGCCCTGACGCCACATCCGCCTGGATCAAGAAGTACATCTTTCCGGGCGGCTACATCCCGGCCCTCTCGGAAGTGCTGCCGCACATCGAGAAGTCCGGGCTCTATGTCACCGATATCGAGATCCTGAGGTTGCACTACGCCAAGACCCTGCGCGAGTGGTTCCTGCGCTTCGCCGACCACCGTGAGCGCGCCAAGGAACTCTATGACGAGCGCTTCTGCCGGATGTGGGAATACTACCTCGCCGCCTCCGAATGCGCCTTCCGTTACGTCGGCATGAACAATTTCCAGATCCAGTTCGTGAAGAACCAGCACGCCCTGCCACTGACGCGCAACTACATGATCGCGGAAGAGGACCGGCTGCGGGAGATCGATTCCAGGTTGCCGCGCTTCAAGTCGGTGCCTGCAGAATAGGGAGAAGGGGCGTTACGCCCCCTCCCCTCGGCAGGTTCCGGGCAACGATTGTGGATAACGGGTATAAGGCGCATAAATGCGCCGCAAGAGTTCCGCATCTGCCTACGGTCACCCGATGAACCAGAGCCCGTCCCTTCGCACCATCGATCCTGCTCCGGACGATGACAGCTTCCGCGCCCCGCCCCACAACATCGAGGCGGAGCAAGCACTGCTGGGCGCGATTCTCATCAACAACGAAGCCTGCGACAAGGTCACGGCTTTTCTGCTTCCCGAACACTTCTTCGATACGCTGCATGCGCGGATCTTCGAGGCGGCCTCCACGCTCATCAAGATCGGCAAGCTGGCGAGCCCGATCACCCTCAAGAGCCACTTCGATAACGACGCAACGCTCAAGGAACTGGGCGGCACGGCCTACCTCGCGCGGCTGGCGGCAAGCGCAACGACCATCATCAATGCCGAAGAATATGGCCGCACCATTTACGAACTCGCCCAGCGCCGAAAGCTCATCGGGGTTGGTACCGATCTCGTCAACGAGGCCTTCGACCCCGACATCGAGGACGGTTCGCGCGAGTTGATCGAGCGTGCCGAGCAGACGCTGTATTCGATGGCAGAGATGGGCAAGTACGGGCAGGGCTTCCAGCCCTTCGCGCGTGCGCTGACCGATGCGGTGGACATGGCCGCCAGCGCCTACCAGCGCGACGGCGGACTCTCTGGCATTTCGACCGGCCTCAAGGACCTCGACGAGAAGATGGGCGGATTGCAATCGTCCGACCTCATCATCCTTGCCGGACGCCCCGCCATGGGCAAGACGTCGCTTGCCACCAACATCGCCTACAACATCGCCAAGTCCTATAAGGCGGAACACTCCGCCGATGGTTCGGTGAAGGTGACCGATGGCGGCGTGGTCGCCTTCTTCTCGCTTGAAATGTCGGCCGAGCAGCTGGCAACGCGTATCATCTCCGAACAGGCGATGATCCCTTCCGAGCGTATTCGCCGCGGCAAGATCACCGAGGAGGAATTCGCCAAGATCGTCGAGGTGACGCGCGAGATGCAGGCGCTGCCGCTCTACATCGACGCAACGGGCGGCATCACCATTGCCCAGGTGGCCGCACGTGCGCGACGCCTGAAGCGCCAGCGCGGACTGGGCCTGCTGGTAGTCGACTACCTGCAGCTTCTCTCCGGCTCATCGCGCCGTGCATCTGAAGGTCGCGTGCAGGAAGTCTCCGAGATCACCGTGGGTCTCAAGGCCCTGGCCAAGGAACTCTCGGTACCGGTCGTTGCGCTCTCGCAGCTCTCCCGCCAGGTCGAAAACCGCGACGACAAGCGTCCGCAGCTTGCCGACCTTCGCGAGTCAGGCTCGATCGAGCAGGACGCAGACGTGGTGCTGTTCGTCTATCGCGAGGAATATTATCTTGCCCGCAAGGAGCCCCGGCCGAACACCCAGGAGCACTTCGACTGGCAGGAGCAGATGAACCGCGTGAACGGTGTTGCAGAAGTCATCATCGGCAAGCAGCGCCACGGCCCCACCGGCATCGTCGAACTGCAGTTCGAGGCGAGCCTGACCAAGTTCCAGAACCTGGTCCGCACCGATTACCTGCCGGAACGCTTCGAATAACAATCCGACACTACCTTTGGATGTGTAAGCCACCGTAATCGCCGGGTATTTTACTCAAATTGCCCAGAATACGATTACCATCTACGCGCAACTGGTGCATTATACGCCAGTCTGGTTCGAGACGGTAAACGGCGGAGCCGAATGAGCATTGCACGAATCCCCAGGGAGGGCGCCGCGGTTTGCGCGTCACCTCGGAGATGGTCCTGGTGAACGAAAGCGCGCCCTTTTCGCCGCACCGCAACTTCGCGGACAATCTGCGCGCGCTGTGCACGCGCCATGGGTCTATCGCCGCCGTGTGCCGCGCGCTCGGCATGAACCGCCAGCAGTTCAACAAATACCTTTCTGGCTCCACCCTGCCCAATGTGGCGACGCTGGAGCGGATCTGCGGCTTCTTCCACATCGACTCCGAGAGTTTGTTCCAGGATCCTGCCGTTCTCCTGAAGCCGAAAGGCGAGGCGCTGCTCGGAGGGTTGCCGCTTCATGGTCTCGGCTTCGCCGCCAGTGCCTTTGCCGGCATGCAATCCACGACACTGCGCAACGGCTGCTACCACTTTTACAGCCTGTGGCCGCGTGACGAGTCGAAATGCCTGCGCGAGGCCTTGTTCATTCACAAGAAGGCCGGCGCAACGGTGTTCACCCGCTTCACCAAGTATCGCGCGGTCGGTCAGGGCCAGCACTACTATCTCAGTGGGCGGCATGATGGCATCGTGCTCGAGCAAGAGAAGGCGCGCTTCCTGCTGTCTCTGAACCGCAGGGGATGCGGCGAAGTAAGCCTGGTGTCGATCGGCTCCGAAAACGCGCTATCGCAGGGACTTCTAAGCGGAGTGGCGCTGGTCATGGCTCCATCGGGAACCCCTCAGGCCTTGCGTGCAACACTCAGATTCTGCGGCTGCTCTGACATGCTGAGGCGCACGATCCGCGAGGCGGGCATATTGCCGCTGTCTGACCCGTCCATACCAGATGAGGTCAAGCAGTCCTTGACGCTGGCACCAAAAAGCCCCGTGGCTCATCTCGAGGCCTTCAGCCTGCTCGACGGCCTGCCGAAGGCGTTGCGTCCGTGACCTAGACGGGGTGGACGTCTCCCGGGGCGTATTTGTTCAAGCTCAACATGGCGGCGACGACTTTGCGCGTCTTTACCGCAATCGGTTTCGATGCCTTCAAGCGACGGATCGATCCGGCCATCTGGTCCTTGAAGGCCTCAAGGAGGATTTCCTGAAATTGGTCGTAACGGGTGGGACCCCCGGGTGCAATCGGTTGCCACAAGGCGCTGCCATCACCACGCGCCATCTTCTTGACGGAGCGTAGCACGCGGCGGAGCTCCTTGTTGTCGACCTTGGGGGCCGGTCGGGCAGCGCGCTTCACTTCGCGCGTCGCTTGTAGCGTGGCCTGCGTACCATCCATGTGATGTCTCCCCCGGGGCTGGACTGGCGAACGTAACGGGGTTACGTTCATCTAGTTGCAAATTATGCAATCGCTTGCAGTTGAGCAATTTCGCTCTGATTTCGCTCTGCGCGCGAAAGGTGAGCGCCGAGCGCTTTTTGAGCTTGCGCAGGGGAAGGCTTGATCCCCGGCCGAACGGACTTTAAGCCAACACCTGAAAGGACTTGCGTAGCCGATGACCCCCACGCCCGAGGACTTGGCCGGAGCGGTGCTGACCATTGACCTGGTGGCGCTCAAAGAGAACTGGCGTCGGCTTAACACACGGGCCGGAAAGGCAGAATGCGGCGCGGCGGTGAAAGGCAACGCCTATGGGCTGGGAATCGAACCGGTCGCCCGGGCGCTATGGGAGGCAGGTTGCCGCTCGTTCTTCGTCGCCCGGCCCAAGGAGGGCGAGGAACTGCGCGGACTGCTGCCCGACGCGATGATCTACATCCTCGACGGACTGTTTGCCGGACAGGCGGAATTCTATGCCAAGCTGAACCTCTGCCCCGCCCTCATCTCGATTGAGGAAGCACGAGAATGGGCAGCGTTTGGAAGGGTTTACGGGCGCAAGCTGCCGTGTGCAATCCACGTCGACACGGGCATCAACCGGCTAGGATTCTCGATGCCGGAATACGACGCGCTGCTGGCCGACAACTTCACCATGGAGGGGCTCAATATCACCTTGCTGATGAGCCACCTTGCTTGTGCGGACGATCCCACTCACGCGCTGAACCGCAGGCAGAGCGAGGCTTTTGCGAGGGTAAGGGCGAAGCTGCCTGGCGTCGCCGCAAGCCTTGCCAACTCGTCCGGCGTGTTCCTGGGCGATGACTTCACGCATGAACTGGTGCGCCCAGGCATTGCCCTGTACGGCGGAAATCCGATGCAGAATGTTGCGAATCCGATGCTGCCCGTTGCCATTCTCGAGGGTGCCGTCATGCAACTGCGCAATGTTGCTGCCGGTGAAACGGTTGGCTACGGCGCTACGTGGAAAGCCGACCGCCCGACCCGCATCGCCATCCTGGGAGCCGGCTACAAGGACGGGGTACCGCGAGCCTTGTCCTCCAAGGAGCCGCATGGCCCTGCCCAGGTCTTCATCAACGGCCGGCGCTGCCCGGTTATCGGGCGCGTTTCCATGGACATGATGGGAATCGACATCACCGACTTGGCCGAGGGCACCGTGACGCGGGGCACCCGGGCGGAGATTCTCGGACGGCACATCGGCATCGACGAGGCGGCCAGCTGGGCGGGCACCATCTCCTATGAGTTGCTGACGAGGCTGGGCAGCCGCTATGCAAGGCTCTACACCGGACTCGAATCGGACCGCACAGCTTGAACATATTCGCCCATATCGGCCGCGCCACGCTGGCCCTGCTCGCGGAAGTGGGCCGGGTCGCGCTGTTCCTGAAGGACGCGCTGCTGCAGGGGCTCACCCCTAAGATCTTCGTGCGGCAGATCCTCGAGCAGATGATGCGGATCGGCTATTTCTCGCTGCCCGTCGTCGGCCTTACGGCCTTCTTCACCGGTGGCGCACTCGCCCTGCAGATCTATCTCGGCTCCTCGCGCTTCAATGCCGAAAGCCTTGTGGCCTCGATCGTCGCACTTGGTATCACGCGCGAGCTGGGGCCGGTTCTTGCTGGGCTGATGGTGGCGGGCCGCGTCGGCGCGTCCATCGCCGCCGAACTCGGCACCATGCGCGTGACCGAGCAGATCGACGCGCTGGTGACACTGGCCACCAACCCGTTCAAGTATCTCGTGGGCCCGCGCATCATCGCCGCGGTGGTGACGCTGCCAATCCTCGTCGGCATCGCCGACGTGATCGGCATCATGGGCGGCTACATCGTTGGCACGCGCTCCATCGGCCTCAACGGCTATGCCTACATCCGCAACACGGCGGACTTCCTGGAATTCGACGACGTGACCTCGGGCCTGATCAAGGCCGCCGTCTTCGGCTTCATCATCGCGGTGATGGGCTGCTACCACGGCTTCAACTCCAAGGGCGGCGCGCAGGGCGTGGGCCGGGCCACTACCAATGCGGTGGTCTCGTCGGCGATCCTGATCCTCGCCGCCAACTTCGCCCTCACCTCGCTGCTGTTTGCGGAGTGATGTGATGGCCGAGGGATACATCGAACTCAGCAACGTCAAGAAGAGCTTCGGGCCGAAGCATGTTCTGAACAGCGTGACGCTGTCGGTGCCGAAAGGCCACTCTCTCGTGGTGATCGGCGGCTCGGGCACCGGCAAGTCGGTGATGCTGAAATGCATCCTTGGCCTGCTGCAGCCGGACGCAGGATCGATCAGGATCGCCGGAGAAGAGGTCGTCGGCCTGAAGGGCAAGGCGCGCGATGCCTATCTCTCACGCTTCGGGATGCTGTTCCAGGGGGCGGCGCTGTTCGACTCTCTTGCGGTTTGGGAGAATGTCGCTTTCGGACTGATCCAGGGCCGCCACATGGCCCGCGCCAAGGCCCGCGACATCGCCATGGAGAAGCTGGGTCAGGTGGGCCTCGGGCCGGAAGTGGGGAACCTCTACCCGGCGGAACTCTCGGGCGGCATGCAGAAGCGCGTGGGCCTGGCCCGCGCCATCGCAGCAGACCCCGAGATCATCTTCTTCGACGAGCCGACGACAGGGCTGGACCCGATCATGGCAGACGTGATCAACAACCTGATCGTCGACTGCGTGAAGCGGCTGGGTGCCACCACGGTATCGATCACCCATGACATGGCATCAGCCCGCAAGATTGCCGACGACATCGCGATGATCTTCAAGGGCGAGATCATCTGGCAAGGACCGGCAAAGACGATCGACCACAGCGGCAACCCATACGTCGACCAGTTCATCCACGGCCGCGCCGAGGGGCCGATCCAGATGGACGTGCTGAAGCCATAACGGCTCACCCGTGACAGATGCCGGACAATGGCCGCCCCGGAGACAAGGTCGCCACGTAACCTCAACCGTTGCTGCCGTGCTTCTCCATGACGTCGATGGCGTGCTGCAGCGGGTTCGGCGACAGGTGGACGAAACCGCTATGTGGCGTTTCAAGCTCGAGGATCAGGAGAACGGCGCCCGATGCGGCGCCAGATGAGAGCAGCAGCACGGTGATGCATGTCAGATGCCGCGGGGCAAACAGACCGAAGCTTGCGAAGAGCAGGACGAGCCACAGCAACATCAGCACCATGAGTGCTGCCGGAATGGCATCGAGCCGCTCCTTCACCAGCGTGAAGTGCTCCTGAACGATCCTGTCTGACACATCGAGGATGTGAGGCTGCAGCCAGCGCTGCGTCGCGTTTGCCGGAACCATCAGCGCTGCCCATTGCTCCACTTTCGCCAGCAGATCCAGCGTCGCTTCGTTTTCGACGTTGCGCTGGCTCCCGTCCGAAGGGAACACGTCACTCAACATGGAATGCGCGTATTGCCTCAGCAGGTCACGCGATCCATCCGCCTCGGGTCCATAGAGACGAAGCAAATGATCCATGCGAATGACATCGCTGGAGGTTGACATCAGCTGCTCCTGATTCTCGCCGAAAGACGTGTTTGCGACAGAGAGCAGAAGGCCAAGGACAAGCGCCGTCAGGGTGCTGACCATCGCCATCGAGATTGACACCACGTTGCGACTGTCGTCCGTGCGGTGCTCCTCCGGCAACCGCCCGCCGATCCACATGCCGAGCAAGGCCGCGGCGAACACCACCACCCATGTGACAGACGCTACGATCAACGGTGAAGTATTCATCTGGCGGCCCCCATCCCGCATGCAACGAAGCACCTATCTGCACTGCAAGGCAGCCAAATTCAACGCGGCCAACAGGCGCGAGACAAGCCTTTTCACGGTGGACTGCCATGCCGGAGCGATTTTTGCCTGTTACCGGCCAGATTGCGTCTCAGTATATTCCGCAGCCCGCACGGAGCTGCACCGGAAACGGCCCGATCAGCGCTCGGCGCTTAGCAGCGCCTTGAGACCCTCGACATCGGTGACCAGCAACTGGCGGTAATCCACATCGACGCATTGCTTCTCGCGCAGGACCCGCAAGATGGCGCCAACCGAATTGCGCGAGAGATTGGTCATGTGCGCGAGGTCGACCTGGGTGATGTCGAGTTCGACCGGCTGGGCTGCGGCAAGGGGCGGCCCGTGGCGGAGACCAGCCAGCCGCAAGAGCGTTGCCGCGCAGCGGTGCAGCGGGTCACGCAGCATCAGGTCATAGGCGGCGCCCATGGCAAGTTGCGCGTTAAGGAGCGCAAGCTGCGCGAAGTCGGTCCAGCGGAGCGGTTCATGCGCCACCAGCGATTCGATGTCACGCGCAGCAAGGAACACCGCCCGCGTCGCGCGTGTTGCACGAACACCGATGATGTGTGGCTTGCGCACATAGGCCGTTTCGCCGAACCATGCCCCCGGCTGCAGGATGTGCGAAATGCTCGGTCCGAATTCCGGCACCGAGAAGGAGACGGCCACGGCCCCCGACAGGACCCCGTAGAGGCCGGTCGACGGATCGCCGGGATGGAACAGCGGCTCGTCCGCCGCAAGGACCTGGACGCGGCCCCTTGCAAACACGGCCTCGCCGAATGCCGGTTCGCACTGACTGAGCCAGCCTACCGTCAGCAGAAGTCTCATATCGTCGGCGCTTGCTCGATTCACGACCGTGGAATTTGGCTCGCTGCTGAGACGAGTTTGCCCAAAATTGGGCAAAGATGAACCAGAGGGGCGCGTCTGATTCAACTTAAAAATGTGTAATCATCTTCGGGGCGTGGTGACGACGGGAGGAAAGAACTGTCGTCTGCAGGTGCGCATTCCACTGCGGCGCCGCCGGCAACATGTGACCGGCAACATGTGAAACGAAAAAGGCCGCCATCGCTGGCGGCCTTTCCGTGAGATGCGCCGGGCGGCGATCTCGATATCGTTGCGTCAGCCCCGCGTTTCCGCGGAGGCAACGATCCGGCTGCCCGGCACTGTGAACTCACTCGACATCGGATCACCTCCTTTCGCTGTTGATACTGGGAAGCAGGGTGAGGGGTTGCCGGGGTTCCGTCAAGCAGGCATTTTCATGGCTCATTCGAAAGGACCGCCTGCCATGACCACCGCCGACATCCTGATCACCAATGCCCGCGTGCTGACGATGGACCCGGCCCGCCCGCGCGCCGAGGCCGTGGCGATTGCCGGGAACCGCATCATCCGCGTCGGCTCGCAAGACGATGTCGCCGGGCTGAAGGCCAAGCACACGCGGGTGATTGATGCCGCGCAGAAGACGGTGATGCCCGGCATCATCGAGGGCCACGTGCATCTCTTCGGCGGGGCCGTGGAACTCGAAACGCTGATGCTGAACGGCATGACGGGCTTCGAGGCCGTGGCGGAGGCCGTTGCGCTGTTCCGCAAGCAGCGGCCGGGCGAGCCCGTGCTGTTGGCGACGGGCATTGCGCATGAGGCCTTCGGCGAGCCGATCACCCGGCAGATGCTTGACCGCATGGTCTCTGACATCCCCTTCATCATGGGCTGCTTCGACCACCACACCATGTGGGCCAATACCAAGGCGCTGGAAGCGGCAGGCATCATGAAGGGCCGCGAGCTTCCCGTCGGCAACGAGATCGTGCTCGACCACAACGGCATCGCCACGGGCGAGCTGCGCGAACCCGCAGCCTACATGCTGGTGCAGGCGTTGACGCCGACGGGCGGACGCGAGTGGCTGGGCATGACGACGGGCGAGAGCCCCAACCCGGCCGCCACCGCAGCACAGCGCGAGCTCGACATCGGATTTTTCAGGAAGGGCATCGCGCATGCCGCTTCACTCGGCATCACTTCGATGCACAACATGGACGGCAACTGGTATCAGCTGGAATTGCTGCAGACGCTTCTGGACCGCGGCGAGATGCATGCGCGCGTGGAAGTGCCCTTCCACCAGAAGAATACCTTCGAGATCGCACGCGTCGAAGAGGCCGCCGAGATGCGCGCAAAGTATGGCCGCGCGCGCAGCGGTGGCGACATGCTGCATTGCGACCGCGTGAAGGTGTTCGTCGATGGCGTGCTCGAAACCTATACCGCGCTTATGCTGGAAGGCTACCCAGACCAGCCGGCGAACATGGGTGCGCCGCTGTTCACCGCGGACGAGATGAACGAAATCGTGCGCCGTGCCGACAGGCATGGCCTGCAGGTTTCGACCCATGCCATCGGCGATGGTGGCGTGCGCCGCACGCTCGATGCCTATGAGAACGCAATCAAGGCCAATGGCCGGCGTGACTCGCGCCACCGCATCGAGCACATCGAGATGATCGACCCGGCTGACATCAACAGGTTGAAGGAACTGGGCGTGATCGCTTCGCTGCAGCCCATTGCGGGCGTGGGCGTTCCGGGTTCGCCGCCGGAGCCAATCCTGTCACGCGTGGGGCACAAGCTGCCATGGTCCTATGCCTGGCAGACGCTGCGTGATGCGGGCGCCGTGATCGCCTTCTCGTCCGACTGGCCGGTGGCGCCCTTGAGCCCCTTCCTCGGCATGCAGGCGGCGATGACCGCGGTGCCGCTCAGGCCAGACTGCCCGCCGCAGGCGCAAGGTCTGATGGACACGCTCAACGGTTTCACCGCCGCCGGCGCCTACACGGAATTCATGGAACACGCCAAGGGCACGCTGAAGGAGGGTTACCTCGCAGACGTGGTGGTGCTCGACGCCGACATGGAGACGACCCCCAAGGACCAGGTGGCCAATGTGCGGCCGATGACGACGATCTGCGACGGGCGGATGAGCTTCGAAGCGTAAGGGCAGACAGCGAGCGGAGCGGAGGCCGTCCCGCGCTCCGCTCCGCTCTTCGCCGCCCAGGTCTGCAAGGGCGGCGATTTTCCGATGATCAGCGCTGCACGATGCGCGGGGCTTGCCCCATGACGCAAGTCAAATCCTGCGCCTATAAGCGGCGAAAACACACTGACCCACAACCGTAGGGACAACGAACCTCGTGAAGCAGCGCCACCTTGTGACATATGCCGTGCTGGCGCTCGTGTGGGGGTTGTCCTTCATGGTGCTGGTGCGGGTCGTGGCCGCCTTTGGCTGGGCCGGCACGGTGAGCTTCCGGGCGTTGACGGCCGGCGGCGCGCTGCTGCTTGTGGCCCTCCTCATGCGACGGCGGCTGGACTTTGGCTGCGGGTGGAAGCCACTGGCGATTTCCGGCTTCCTCACCGTGGTGATGCAACTGGCGGGCATCGCCTTTGCCGCACCGCGGATCGGCACGGCGATGACGGCGATCATCGTCTCGGCCATCCCGCTGTTCTCGATGGTGGTGGGGCGCATCGCCGGACTCGAGCGGCTGAACGAACGCAGCATCATCGGGCTTGTCATGGGCTTTGCAGGGATCGTGCTGCTGGTGGGTTTCCGCACGCGCCGCTCACGCCGGAATTCCTGTTCGCCTGTGCGATTTCGATCATCGGCTCATTCTCGGCAGCCTGCGGCAGCCTCTATGTCAGCACCAGGCTGCGCAACACCGACCCCTGGGTGGTCACCATCGGGTCGTTCCTGTGGGGCGGGGTGATGACGCTGCCGCTGATCCTGTTCGTGCCGCTGCCCACCGTGCCGGGGCTGACGGACTTCCTGTGGCTCCTGGTGCTTGGCTTCGTGACCAGCGCGCTCATGTATGTGCTGTTTTTCGGTCTGCTTGCCGCCATTGGGCCGACGCGGGCGATCAGCGTGGAATTCGTGGTTACGGTGGTGGCCGTGGCGGCAGGCACGCTGATCCTCGGCGAACGACTTTCCACTCTGCAGATCCTCGGCGGGGTGGTGATCATCGCCGGCTGCGCGCTGGTGCTGGGCATCTGGCCCGGCGCGCGGCGGCAAGCCACCGGAATTTGACGCAAACGTCAAAGCGTTAGATTTTGGTTGATTAAACAACCTTAAAGCGTGTAAAATTCACATCTGTCATTGACCTCCTCGAGACGCGACAGCTGGAGGCGATGAGCAAGGTCCGCCTGCCCCGGCGCCTTGCAGGACGTGCCTGCCTTGGGAAGCTCAGAGACAGTTCGGCCAGCCCTCGCTGTCCATTGTTCGAGCGCGTTTCCCGGCGGTCCCGGAGGTGCCCCACCCCTCCGGGACCGACACGCCTGCGGGTCGTTGCCTGACCGCGGCTACCAAACTTGCCTCTTTCCGTTCCGTGAATGTTCCGGTACAGAGAGGCATGGCCAAACTCTCCCAATTCGTCTGCCAGAGCTGCGGCTCAGCGTCCTCCAAATGGTCGGGCCGCTGCGACAATTGCGGTGCGTGGAACTCCATCGTCGAGGAACAGGCGGCGGCCCCGCTGTCGGGCTCCAAGGGCGCCAGCCTGCCCAAGGGACGTGCGACACGGCTTGTCGGCCTGCGCGGCGAGACACCCGCACCGCCACGCATCGTGACGGGGATCGCTGAACTCGACCGCGTCGCGGGTGGCGGCTTCGTGCCGGGCTCAGGCGTGCTGATCGGCGGCGACCCTGGCATCGGCAAGTCCACCCTGCTGCTCCAGGCGCTGGCGGCGCTGGCGCGCAAGGGCGAGCGAGTCGTATACATTTCTGGCGAGGAAGCCATTGCCCAGGTGCGGCTGCGCGCCCAGCGGCTGGGCCTTGACGATGCCCCCGTGCTGCTGGCGACGGAGACCAACGTCTCCGACATCCTCGCCACGCTGTCGGAGGAGAAGCCCCCTGCAATCGCCGTCATCGATTCGATCCAGACGCTGTGGGCGCCCTCGATCGAGGCAGCTCCGGGCACCGTCTCGCAGCTGAAGGCAGGCTCCGAGGCCTTGATCCGATTCGCCAAGCAGAAGGGCACCGCCGTGCTGCTGGTGGGCCACGTCACCAAGGACGGGCAGATCGCCGGGCCCAAGGTGGTCGAGCACATGGTGGATGCCGTGCTCTATTTCGAGGGCGACCGCGGGCACCAGTACCGCATCCTGCGGGCCGTCAAGAACCGCTTCGGGCCGACCGACGAGATCGGCGTCTTCGAGATGTCGGACGGGGGGCTGGCAGAAGTCACCAACCCGTCGCGCCTGTTCATGGGCTCGGACGAGCGGCCGACCCCCGGCACTGCCGTCTTCGCCGGCATGGAGGGCACGAGGCCGCTGCTGATCGAGGTGCAGGCGCTGGTTTCGCCCTCGCCGCTGGGCACGCCCCGGCGCACCACGGTGGGCTGGGATTCAAACCGGCTGGCCATGATCCTCGCCGTGCTGGAGGCGCGCGCCGGCGTGCAGATCGGTCAGAACGACGTGTACCTGAACGTCGCCGGCGGCCTGAAGGTGCGCGAGCCCGCCGCCGACCTGGCCGTCGCGGCGGCACTGCTCTCCTCCCTCACCGGCACGGTGATCCCGCCCGGCACGGCGGTGTTCGGCGAAATTGCCCTGTCGGGCGCCATCCGCCCGGTAGGCCAGACCGAAGCCCGCCTCAAGGAAGCCCAGAAGCTGGGATTGAAGGAAGCCGTGGTGGCCGCCACCGCCGAGCAACCCAGCGTCAAGGGCCTGAAGGTGAAGGGCCTGGAAACGATCATGGATTTGGTGGCGTGGTCTGCCGCGCAGGACCGTGGACAACGGAGAATCGCCTAGTCTGGCCTGCAAAAGCTTTCTATAAGGTGCCTTCAACCGGGTGGCGCACCCTCTAGGACTGACGATGCCTCTGACGCTCCTCGATTTCATCCTTCTTGCCATCATGCTCGTGTCCGGCCTTCTCGCGCTGATGCGCGGCTTCACCCGTGAGGTGCTGTCGCTCGTCGCCTGGGGTGCCGCGGCGGTGGCGGCCTATTTCGCCATCAAGCAGCCAGGCCTCGTCGAGTGGGCCAAGACCACCGTGCCCTATCTCGAGAAGGATATCCTCGCGCAGATCGCGGTGGGGGCAACCGCCTTCCTGATCGTGCTGATCATCGTGTCGATCGTCAGCGTCAAGATCTCGGACTGGGTGGTCGATTCCGCCGCCGGCTCCTTCGACCGCACGCTCGGCTTCATTTTCGGCGTGGTCAGGGGTTTTGTCTTCGTGGCGATCGCCTATCTGTTCTACGGCTGGCTCCTGCCCTTCGACAAGCAGGAGTCATGGGTGCGCAGCGCCTATTCGCTGCCCATGATCAAGTCGGCGGGCGAAGGCCTGCTCTCCTTCATGCCGCCCGACATCGCCGACACGTTGAACAACACCGCCCTCGCCAAGGATGGCGAGAAGACATCATCCGAGCCCGAAGCCGGGCAGACCGACCCCGGATACAAGACCAATGACAGCCAGCAGCTGGACAATCTGATGGAAAGCACCGGCGGCACCGAGCAGACGCCTCCGGCCGCACAGGACAACGGCAACACCACCCAGCAACCGGCCACCGGACAGGACAACAGCCAATGAGCATGGATCTCGATTTCGAGCTCAACGCCGACCGGCTGCGCGAGGAATGCGGCGTGTTCGGCATCTACGGCCATCCGGACGCCGCGGCTCTTACCGCACTCGGCCTGCACGCGCTGCAGCACCGCGGCCAGGAGGCCGCTGGCATCGTGTCCTTCGACGGCGAGCGCTTCCAGACGGAACGCCGCCTGGGCCTGGTGGGCGACCACTTCTCCTCCGAGAAGGTGATCAACCGCCTGCAGGGCTCATCCGCGCTTGGCCACGTGCGCTATTCGACCACCGGCGAAACCATCCTACGCAACGTGCAGCCGCTGTTCGCGGAACTCGCCGCCGGTGGCTTCGCCGTTGCACACAATGGCAACCTGACCAATGGCCTGACCCTGCGCCGCGAACTGATCGCCCAGGGCGCCATCTGCCAGTCGACGTCAGACACGGAGGTGATCCTGCATCTCGTGGCGCGCTCGCAAAAGACGCGCATGGTGGAACGCTACATCGACGCGCTGCGTGCCCTCGAAGGCGCCTATGCGCTGGTCGCGCTGACCAACAAGAAGCTGATCGGCGCGCGCGATCCCAACGGCATCCGCCCGCTGATCCTGGGCGAACTGAACGGCGCGCATATCCTGTGCTCGGAGACCTGCGCGCTCGACATCATCGGTGCCAAGTACATCCGTGAGATCGAGAACGGCGAAGTGGTGGTCATATCCGACGAAGGAATCGAGAGCCTTCGGCCCTTCCCCAAGCAGCCGGCGCGCCCCTGCATCTTCGAATACATCTACTTCTCGCGTCCAGACTCCATGCTCGGCGGTCGCTCCATCTATGAAGTCCGCAAGGCGATGGGCCGGGAGCTTGCCCGCGAGTCCGCCATCGATGCCGACGTGATCGTGCCGATCCCGGACTCTGGTGTTCCCGCAGCACTCGGATATGCGCAGGAGACGGGCATTCCCTTCGAGCTCGGCATCATCCGCAACCACTATGTGGGCCGCACCTTCATTGAGCCAACCCAGACCATCCGCTCGCTCGGCGTGAAGCTGAAGCACAACGCCAACCGCGCCGTCGTGCAGGGCAAGCGCGTCGTGCTGGTGGATGATTCGATCGTGCGCGGCACGACGTCGGTAAAAATCGTGCGCATGATATATGAGGCCGGAGCGAAGGAGGTGCATATGCGCATCTCGAGCCCGCCCATCAAGCACCCGGACTTTTATGGCATCGACACGCCGGAGCAGAAATCGCTGCTGGCCGCCACCCACACGCTGGAAGAGATGCGCCAGTACATTGGCGTCGACTCGCTGGCCTTCGTTTCGGTCGACGGCGTCTACCGCGCTGTGGGCTATCCGGGCCGTGACAATGCGCGCCCGCAGTTCACCGACCACTGCTTCACCGGCGACTACCCCACCCATCTCACCGACCTCGTCGGCGAAACCAAGAAGCAGCAGCTGTCGCTGCTGGCGGAAGCGGGCTGATTTCACATGACAAGACGGCTTGAAGGGCGCGTTGCCCTGGTGACCGGCGCCTCGCGCGGGCTTGGGCGTTCGGCAGCAATCGCGCTGGCGAAGGAAGGCGCGCACATCATCGCCACGGCGCGCACCGAGGGCGGGCTCACCGAACTCGACGACGAGATCAAGGCGATAGGCGGCTCGGCCACACTGGTGCCAGTCGACATCAAGGACTTTCCGGCCATCGACAGGCTGGGTGCGGCGATCTTCGAGCGCTGGAAGAAGCTCGACATTCTGATCGGCAATGCCGGGGTGCTGGGCAAGCTCACCCCCGTCTCACATGTCGACCAGAAGGTCTGGGATGAGGTGATGGCGGTGAACGTGACCGCCAACTACCGCCTCATCCGCTCGATGGACCCGCTGCTGCGCCAGTCTGACGCCGGTCGCGCGGTGTTCGTCACCTCGGGTCTCGCGCACAAGTGCTGGGCCTATTGGGGGCCCTACTCCATCTCCAAGGCTGCGCTGGAAGCAATGGTGAAAACCTATGCCGCCGAGATCGCGACCACGCATGTCCGCGCCAACTGCTTCAGCCCTGGTGCCACGCGCACCGACATGCGCGCCAAGGCCATGCCGGGCGAGGACCCTATGAGCCTGCCCCACCCCGACGAGGTGGCCGCACAGATGATTGGCATGTGCGAACCCGCATTCAGCGACAATGGCGGGGTGTGGAAATACGATTCCAAGGGCCTGTTCAAGCAGTTCTGAGAAAGTGAGCCCATGAGCGACTCTCAAGTGATCGCGGCCTTCGCCGCCGCCCGCAAGTCCCAGTCGCCGCTGAGCCATCTGCCTGAAGCAACGGCACCCGACCTCGACCGTGCCTTCCGCCTGCAGTGCGCGGTGACAAAGGAACTGGGCTGGGAGCAGGCCGGATGGAAGATCGGCTGCACCTCGGAGCGCGCCCAGAAGGCATTGAACGCCAAGGGCCCTTTCCCCGGCACCATGTTCACCAACCGCGTCTATCGCTCCGGCGAGGCCTTCCCGACAATTGCGGAGAACAAGCGCGTGGTGGAGCCGGAGGTCTGCTTCACCATGGAACGGTCCTTGCCGCCGCGCGGGCGGGACTACGCGATCGATGAGGTGATGGCCGCAGTGGCGCATGTCTGCGTGGCGATCGAAGTCGTCAACCCGCGGACGCCCAGAGGCTTCGGCGAGGACGTGCCGTGGTTCGTTGTCGATGGTGGCCTCAACGAGGGCATCGTGCTGGGCGAGGCGAGGAAGCCGCTGTCGCGCGCCCAGTATTCATCGCTGCGCGGCCAGGTTTGGTGGAACGGCCGCGAAATGCAGGCGGGTGTCGGGTCCAATGCCTTGGGCGGCGGCGACCTGGCCCTGACTTGGCTCGCCAATCACCTGAACGGCCACGGACTGGGCTTGCAGGAAGGCGAGATCATCACCACCGGTGTGATCACCGAGTTCTTCTCGGCAGCCCTGGGCGACGACATCGAGGTTGCCTTCGAGCACCTTGGGCACGTCACCGTGAAATTCTGAGAGCAGGCCCGCAGTCGTTCAGTCGCGGAAGCAGAATTCAGCACAGATTGCATACTGACGATTAGCCTTGTGCCGCGCCCTGCCAACTGAGCAGTTCGGCAGGAACATCAGGTGCCGGGACTGATGCCAATCTGACACTAAGCTGACAGAAACCTAGAGAGATAAGCAAAGCACTATTCACGCGTCGAGATAGGACAGACAATCACGCTATTAACTCTGCTATATCGGCGCTGTATTTTTGATTTTTCTCCTCGAGTTACTCACTCAGCAAGCCGAAGCTTGACATAAGTCAACGACGAGCCTCCTCAACACGACGATTGCTGGCAACAGATGCGGTGAGTGCGCGAACGCAGCCC
>JBEARP010000056.1:0-2516 GCA_041163105.1 Pseudomonadota bacterium | reverse complement strand
CGGTCGACAACATGAAGGCGATGAAGGACCAATTGCCCGCCAACGCGAGCTGGGCCAGCTTCGGCATCTCGCGCATGCAGATGCCGATGGCCGCAGCAGCGGTGGCCATGGGCGGAAACGTGCGTGTGGGGCTCGAGGACAATCTCTATCTCGACCGCGGCGTGCTGGCCAGCAATGCCCAGCTCGTCGAGCGCGTCGTCGGCATTGTCGAGCGCATGGGTGCCAGGGTGTTGACGCCGGCCGAGGCGCGCAAGAAGCTCGGGCTCAAGAAACAGGCATGACAGCAGGTCCCTCCGGCATCGGTGTCGTCTTCCAGAACGTCACCAAGAAGTATGGGAAGATGACGGCCGTCGACGGCGTGTCACTCGACATCCGCGCCGGCGAGTTCCTGACGCTGCTGGGGCCATCGGGCTCCGGCAAGACCACCCTGCTCATGATGCTGGCCGGCTTCCAGGACATCACAGCGGGCGACATCCTCGTCGGCGGCAGTTCAATTGCCTCAACACCACCCGAGAAGCGCAACTTCGGCATGGTATTTCAGGGCTATGCGCTGTTCCCCCACATGAGCGTGCGCAAGAACATCGCCTATCCGCTGGAAATACGCCGCAAGCCGCAGCCCGAGATCGACGTCCGCGTCAACGAGATGCTCGACCTCGTGCAGCTGAAGGGCTTTGCGGATCGCTATCCGCACCAGCTCTCAGGCGGCCAGCAGCAACGCGTGGCGCTGGCCCGTGCCCTCAGCTTCTCGCCGCGCGTTCTGCTGCTGGATGAGCCGTTGGGTGCACTCGATCGCAAGCTGCGCGCCGATGTTCAGGAGCAACTCAAGGACATTCACAACCGGGTCGGCACCACATTCATCTACGTCACGCACGACCAGGAAGAAGCACTCACCATGTCCGATCGGATCGTTATCATGAATCGCGGCAAGGTGGTGCAGATCGGAAACCCGGTCGAGCTCTACGAGAAGCCGCGCACGGCCTTCGCGGCGAGTTTCCTTGGCAAGAGCAACTTCATCCACCGCGATGGACGCACCTTCACGCTGCGGCCCGAGAAGATCGACGTCTTCCCTGCCGGAACTGGACATGGCCAGAACAGGCTGACCGGCACGGTGCGCGGCATCACCTACATGGGGGCAACCCTCAAGCTGCTGATCGAGGTTCCCGGCCACCCGATCATCGAGGTTCACACCCCCGCATGGCGCAATACGGGGCAGTATTCCGACTCACAAGCCGTCGATCTCTGCTGGAGCGATGCCGCTCAGGTCGAGGTCGAGGGCGGTGACGGCGAAGAAGCGGGCGCAAGATCCGCATGAGACCGGGCGCAGTGCCCGCAACAACGAACGCGGCGAAGGCCGCAGCAAAATGGAGGAAGTGACCATGAAAGACAAAGCTTTCCTGAATGACCTCGCACGCGAGGGCGCAATTGCCTTCAAGTCCGGCCGCCTTGACCGCCGCAGCTTCCTGATGCTGTGCGGACTCGCGGGCGTTGCGACGCTTGCCGTGAAGGCGGGCGACGCGGAGGCCGCCGCCAACGAGATCGTCATGTGGAACTGGGGTGGTGAATCCGAGAAGTGCCACGGCGACGCCATCGGCAAGCCCTTCACCGCGGCGACCGGCCTGCCGCTGAAGTTCGACACCTCGGGGCCCCTGCAGGGCAAGATCAAGGAGATGGTGGACTCCGGCAAGGTGACCGCCGACGTCTGTGATGCCGACGGCTTCGACGCCATCGCACTCGGCAAGTCGGGCCACCTTGAGGCCATTGACTACAACATCGTCAACAAGGCGCAGATCAAGGAAGGGTCTGCCTGGGAATTTGGCGTGGGCGTCATCTTCTATGGCTACGCCTTCATGTATGACACCAAGGCCTTCGGTGACAATCCGCCCAAGGGCTGGGCCGATTTCTACGATACCGCCAAGTTCCCCGGCAAGCGCTCGCTCTACAAGTGGGCCAACGGCTCGATCGAGAGCGCGCTCGTCGCCGACGGCGTCCCGAAGGACAAGGTCTATCCTTGCGACGTGCCGCGCGCCATCGCCAAGATCAAGACGATCAAGGGTGACAGCCTCTACTGGGGTTCGGGCTCCGAGGCCCACGACATGATCGTCAATGGCGAAGTCGCCATGGGCATGATCTGGCAGAACCGCGGCAAGACCATCGAGGAACGCACCAATGGCCGCTACAAGATGGTGATGAACGAAGCCATCGCAATGCCGGGCGCATATATCGTTCCGCGCGGAAATCCGGCAGGCCGCGACAACGTCATGAAGTTCATCGAGCAGGCCCTGCAGGTCGACTCACAACTCATGATCCTCGACTGCCTCGGCATGACACCCTCGAACCCCGAGGCTTTTGCCAAGATCCCCGAGGCGATGCAGCCTTACGCCGTGAACTCGGCGCAGAACATCGACAAAGTGATCTTCAACGATCCCGTGTGGTGGGCTGACAATGGCGGCGACGCCGTGAACGCCTTCCTCGATGCCATCGGCTGATCAGCGAAAGTGCAGCACGCGCTCCTGACA
>JBEARP010000055.1:0-4454 GCA_041163105.1 Pseudomonadota bacterium | reverse complement strand
CGACGACCACCGTGGGTCTCGGCGACGGCCTCAACCGCATCGGCAAGAAGGCCATGGTGGCGCTGCGCGAACCCTCGCTCGGCCCCTGCTTCGGCATGAAGGGTGGTGCGGCCGGCGGCGGCTATGCCCAGATCGTTCCCATGGAAGACATCAACCTGCACTTCACCGGTGACTTCCACGCCATCACCTCGGCGCACAACCTGCTGTCCGCCATGATCGACAACCACATCTACTGGGGCAACGAACTCGGCATCGACACCCGCCGCGTCGCCTGGCGCCGCGTCATGGACATGAACGACCGCGCGCTGCGCGAGATCGTCTGCTCGCTCGGCGGCGTTGCCAACGGCTATCCGCGCGAGGCGGGCTTCGACATCACGGTGGCTTCCGAGATCATGGCCATCCTCTGCCTCTCGACCTCGATCGAGGACCTCGAGCGCCGCATCGGCCAGATCGTCGTCGCCTACAAGAAGGACAAGACCCCCGTCCTCGCCAAGGACCTCAAGGCGCCGGGCGCCATGGTCGTGCTCCTGAAGGACGCGCTGCAGCCCAACCTGGTGCAGACGCTGGAGAACAACCCGGCCTTTGTGCATGGCGGCCCCTTCGCCAACATCGCCCATGGCTGCAACTCGGTCATGGCCACCCAGGCTGCCCTCAAGCTCACCGACTATGTGGTGACCGAAGCGGGCTTCGGCGCCGACCTCGGTGCCGAGAAGTTCTTCGATATCAAGTGCCGCAAGGCCGGCCTCGCACCCGCGGCGACGGTGATCGTCGCCACGGTGCGCGCCCTCAAGATGCATGGCGGTGCCGCCAAGGACGAGCTCAAGACCGAGAACGTCGAGGTGCTCAAGAAGGGCCTCGCCAACCTCGGCCGCCACATCGAGAACGTGAAGAAGTTCGGCGTGCCGATCGCAGTCGCCGTCAACCACTTCATCTCGGACACCGATGCCGAAGTGCAGGCCGTCATCGACCACTGCAAGACCCATGGCGTCGAGGCCTTCCGCTGCACCCACTGGGCCGATGGCGGCAAGGGCATCGAGCCGCTCGCCAAGCATGTGGCCGAACTCGCCGACAAGGGCTCGGCCCAGTTCAAGCCGATCTATGACGAGAACACCTCGCTGTTCGACAAGGTCAAGACCATCGCCCGCGAGATTTACCGCGCCGATGAGGTCGTCGCCGACAAGTCGGTGCGCGACCAGCTCAAGGCCTGGGAAGCGGCGGGCTATGGCAAGTTCCCGATCTGCATGGCCAAGACCCAGTACTCCTTCTCGACCGACCCGAACCTGAAGGGTGCGCCGACGAACCACGTGCTCCCCGTTCGCGAAGTCCGCCTGTCGGCGGGTGCGGAGTTCATCGTGGTCATCTGCGGTGACATCATGACCATGCCGGGCCTGCCCAAGGTGCCGTCTGCCGAAGTCATCGGCCTCGACGAGAAGGGTCAGATCGCCGGGCTGTTCTAAACCGACACCGACACATCACATGCCGAAGGCCCGGAGCCTGTTCCGGGCCTTTTGCTTTGTTGACTCGGCAAACGATTTAAGCCAGCTTTTTTACTGGAAACAGACATGCTTTTTCACCCACACCACGCATAGGAGACAATGAACATGGGCGACATCGTTTACCGCTTTCCCGCGCCAGGACCCGAACCCATCACCGGCGATCTCGACGGCTGGAAGAAGGTGGAGGGCAACCCCACCATGAAGACCTGGGTGCAGCATACGTCGAATGACGGCAGCGTCATCAGCGGTACCTGGGAGGCAACGCCCGGCACCTACCACGCCACCTATGGCGCCTATGAATTCGTGCACCTGATGGAAGGGCAGATCACCATCACGCCCGACGGCGGCACATCCGTCACCATGAAGCCGGGTGACGCCTTCACGGTCGAGCCGGGCTTCGCCGGCACGTGGAAGATCGAGAAGCCGGTGAGAAAGCACTTCTGCATCAAGCTGAAGTAACCTTCAGCGGGTTGCCGGCCTCGGGCTTGTTCCGCAGCGCGGTGGCGACCCGCAGGAAGGTCTGCATCAACACACGGCGGGTGTCCTCATCCGCCGTCTTTTCCAGCGCCTTTTCCATGCAAGAGAGCCACGACTGCGCTTCCACTTCGCCGATGGCCAGGTGGTTGTGCATCTGGCGCACGTTGGAATGGCGGTGCTGCTCGACATAGAGCTGCGGGCCGCCGAGGAATCCGGAGAGGAACATGAACTGCGCATCCCGCGCATGGGCGATGCCATTGCCCTGGTTGTGCATGACGCGCAGCGGCGCCCCTTCGGGCTCGGTCTCGACGAGGTCGTAGAACACCTTCACCAGCCGCCGCACACCGTCTGCGCCGCCGATCCGGTCGTAGGGTGTCTGGGTGGGCGTGGTCATGGCGGGTCCTCCGGGCTGCTCGGGATTTCACCACCATAATCGCCCCAACGTCCCCGCGGTTTGTCCCATCGCAAGGAACTGCATGATTTTCCGGCATGAATGGCTGCTGCTTGGGCAGCAGCCCGCCTATCCATACGGCATTGCAGCAGGAATGTGGCAGTATGAACAGAAGATTAAGCATCTGTTTTTGTTGTTTTAAGTAGAGCCATGCATAATTTGCAGTTCTCATTTTGCTGCAACGCACCTAGATTAGATTTCGCAAAAGCAACCAATGACCCATCATCTCAAGGGGGATGACACATGTTCGAAGTTCTCAAGTCCCGCTATTCCACCTGGAAGCGCTATTCCCGCACCGTTCAGGAGCTCGAGTCGCTGACCAGCCGCGAACTGGCCGATCTCGGCATCTCGCGGTCCGACATCCCACGCCTGGCCCGGGAAGCCGCACGCCAATGACATTCCTCCCGGCTTCCCTGCTTCACCGCCTGGGCCGCAGCCGGAAACTGAAGGCCTACCGCCGGGCCCGCGCCGAAGCCGAAGCGCTGTCGGATGCCGATCTGGCCGACATGGGCCTCAAGCGATACCAGCTGGGCCACGTGGCCCGCGTCAGGGCCTTCGGGTCCTGATGGAAAGAAGACCCGCCGGATCCTCCCCCGGCGGGTTTTTTCGTCTGATCATCACGTCACCGCAGCGAAAGCTGGGCCCCAGCTTTCGCTGGGGTGACGCGCGGGGGAGGGAGTTCCGCCAACTTAATCTGCGCAACCAAAGTCGCGGCAATCCGCCCACGTGAACGTGGTTGCGAGTCCCAATCCCATGTGATAGCCAACGCGCGCGGCGAGGCGGGGGCCTCGGGCCGTGGGTGTGCCTCTGTGCATGCCGGCCTCCCTGAAATTCAAGCGGCACGGCGCCAAGTTCATGTGGGGCCTGCCGGAAAACGAGTGAAAGACGGATCGTGGCGACCACAGATCAGACAGTTTCCGGAGTTCCGGGCCGCTATGCCAGCGCCTTGTTCGAACTCAGCTCCGAGGAGAAGGCCACCGAAGAGGTGAGCCGCCAGCTCTCGACCTTCCAGTCCGCCATCGACCAGTCGGAAGATCTTTCCCGCCTGGTCCGCTCGCCGGTGTTCTCATCCGAGGACCAGGTCGCCGCATTGGGCGCCGTCGCCGGGCAGCTGGGCATTACTGGCACGACACTCAATTTCCTGAAGCTCGTGGCCAAGAACCGCCGCCTGAGCGTCATTCCGGACATGATCAAGGCCTTCGCCACGCTGCTTGCCGCCTCGAAGGGCGAAGTTGCCGGCGAGGTCACCTCGGCCGAGCCGCTCTCGGCCACCCAACTCGCTGACCTCAAGGCCGCGCTCAAGAGCTCGCTCGGCCGCGATGTCGCGCTGACAACCCGTGTCGACAGCTCGCTCCTCGGCGGCCTCATCGTGAAGGTGGGATCCCGCATGATGGACAACTCGCTGAAGACCAAGCTCCAGACACTCAAGATCGCCATGAAGGGAACCGCCTGATGGACATTCGCGCCGCCGAAATTTCCGCAATCCTCAAGAAGCAGATCAAGGACTTCGGCAAGGAAGCCCAAGTCTCCGAAATCGGCCAGGTGCTGTCGGTGGGTGACGGCATCGCCCGCGCCTACGGCCTCGACAACGTGCAGGCCGGCGAGATGGTCGAGTTCGGCAACGGCATGAAGGGCATGGCGCTGAACCTCGAGACCGACAACGTCGGCATCGTGATCTTCGGTTCGGACCGCGAGATCAAGGAAGGCGACACCGTCAAGCGCACCGGCGCCATCGTCGAAGTCCCCGTCGGCAAGGAACTGCTGGGCCGCGTCGTCGACGCGCTCGGCAATCCCATCGACGGCAAGGGCCCGATCGGCGCCAAGCAGTTCAAGCGCGTGGACGTGAAGGCGCCCGGCATCATTCCGCGCAAGTCGGTGAACGAGCCGATGTCGACGGGCCTCAAGGCCATCGACGCGCTGATCCCGATCGGCCGCGGCCAGCGCGAGCTGGTCATCGGCGACCGCCAGACCGGCAAGACCGCCATCATCCTCGACACCATCCTGAACCAGAAGCCCATCCACATCGCAGG
>JBEARP010000054.1:0-49453 GCA_041163105.1 Pseudomonadota bacterium | reverse complement strand
GGCCTATAGCGGAAGGGGGCGGCGGGGGCAAGATGGCGATGGGCGCAATGGCGAAGGTCTTGATTTATCAAGACTTTCAACGCCATCTCGCGTGCTCGCTTTCGCCCGGCTTGACCGGGCGATCCTTTTTGGCGGCCACCAAAAGGATGCCCCGGTCGAGCCGGGGCAAGGTGAAGGGTAGGAACTGACCCAGCCCTACTCGAACAGGCTCGAAACGCTCTCTTCCCTGTTCGTCCGGCCAATGGCTTCGCCGATCAGCGAGGCGATGGGGAGGCAGCGGATGTTGCGGGCAACCTTCACGGCCTCGGTCGGCTGGATCGAGTCTGTGATCACCAGCTCCCTCAGCTTCGAGTTGGTGATGCGCGAGACGGCTCCGCCCGAGAGCACGCCGTGGGTGATGTAGGCGGTGACGTCCTTGGCGCCCTGCGCCAGCAACGCTTCCGCGGCGTTCACAAGCGTGCCGCCAGAGTCGACGATGTCGTCGATGAGGATGCAGGACTTGCCCTTCACGTCGCCGATGATGTTCATCACTTCCGATTCACCGGCGCGCTCGCGGCGCTTGTCGACGATGGCGAGTGGCGTATCAAGGCGCTTGGCAAGTGCACGGGCGCGCACCACGCCGCCCACGTCCGGCGAGACGACGACGGTGCTGGCAACATCAAGGTGGTTCTTGATGTCACGCACCATCACGGGGCCGGCGAAGAGATTGTCGGTCGGAATGTCGAAGAAGCCCTGGATCTGCCCGGCGTGGAGATCCATCGTCAGCACGCGGTCAGCGCCGGCGCGGGTGATCATGTTGGCCACGAGCTTGGCCGAGATTGGCGTGCGGGGGCCGGGCTTTCGATCCTGCCGGGCATAGCCGAAATAGGGGATCACCGCGGTGACGCGCTTGGCGGAGGCCCGCTTCAGCGCGTCGATGATGATCAGCAGTTCCATCAGGTGGTCGTTTGCGGGGAACGATGTCGATTGCACCACGAACATGTCCTGGCCGCGGACATTCTCCTGGATCTCGACGAAGACTTCCATGTCGTTGAAGCGCTTGACCACCGCCTTGGTCATCGGCGTGTTCAGGTAGGAGCAGATGGCCTCGGCCAGTGGCCGGTTGCTGTTGCCTGCCACGATCTTCATCATGCCCGAAATCCCCTGATCCGCCCCGGTTGCGAGGCTCTATAACAACCGCATGACACTATGCAAAGAGGCATTTCACTCATGCATGCATAGCGTTCTCTTATGGGGATAACTGCCCTTCAGCGATAGCGCTTGACCACGTCGAAGATGCCCGTTGCAGCGGCCTCCGCCACGGCCGTCGCCGCGCCGCCCCAGCCGCCGTCGAGCGAGCCCGCCGGAATGTCATTGGCCTGCTTCACATCGCCCAGCACCTTGCCGGTGGGAGACTTGACCAGCCAACGTAGCGACACCGATTGGGTCTGGTCGTCCTTGGCGGCCAGCTTCACGTGGCCCTCGATGGTGATGGCGTCCGGCTGCGGCTTGCTGACCACCGGCCAGCCAGCTTCCGAGAGGGTCCTGCGCATGGCGGAGGTCAGCTCCGCATTGCCGCCGCCGGGCGAACCCTTCACCGCAAGCACGGCTACGGCGCGGATCGGTTGCTGGTCGGGCTTGGCGGTGGCCGGCACGGCGGTGGTCTGCTTGGATGCCGTGGCGGAAGCCGCTTCGGCAGGTTCCGCCGCCGCCGTGACGGGCATGCCGGTATCGTCCATGTTGGGCGGCTCGGCAGCACGCCCACTGTCCGAGACGGCAACCTCCGGCATCAGCTGCTCGCCGGGAAGCGGCGTGACGGCGGCGACCCAGGGCTGGATCTCTTCATGCTCCACGACCTGGTCGGCATTGGCCAGCTGGGTGGTGCCAAGTTCGGCCAGGCCCGGCCCGTGCATGGTTTCGAAATCGATGCGCCGCCCGGCATTCGGACCCGCCTTGGCGAACAGTTCCGGCGGCGGCGTGGCAAGGTGGGAGAGCCGCGCCGCATAGCCCATGGCGGCAAGCTTCTGGGCCATCATGTCGGCGGTGCGGCGGGCCACGCGGTCAAGCACGTCAGGCGTGACAGCACCCCAGGGGTCTGGACCGGAATAGACGCCGGCATTGTCCTCGCCGCTCAGCGTGTCGATCAGCACGCCCTCGCCATCACGGAACTGCCATTCATAGACGACGCGCACCCCGGCATTGCCGGGAATGGCCCGCACGCTGCCACCGAGGCTGAACACACCCGACTGGACGCTGCCCTCGACGAAGCCGATGTCATGCTGGCCGCCGGCGCTGGCCAGCGACTGCTTCAGGGCCGAGAGCTTGTCCGGCGGAATGCCGGTGATCTGCTGGTAGGCCACGGGGGGCACAGTTTTGCCCTTCGCGTTGCCGCCGCTGGGCGCGCCGGAATCGCTGAGGAGCGAGCCCGCCGAGCAGCCGGTGAGCAGGACCGCGAAGACAGCAAGAAGCACCGCGGCCAACCAGCCCCGTGCCCATTCCGCCCTGCGGATCGCACCCAACTCACCCATGGCCTACCGAATTATCATTCCCAGTGGTGCCTTTGAAACCGGCTCCGGCCTCTTTTCCCCAATGATGTAGGTGCGGCCGAGGCAGAAGGCCGCCCCTGCCTCGGAATTCATCAGGATCATGTGCGCAAAGAACACCATGCCAGGCCTGATTACCACCGGATTGTCCTTGTAGAACATCGGGCTGTCCATCCACGATGGGGTGAACTTGGCGCCCAGCGAATAGCCGCAGGCATTGAGCCGGTGGGCCTTCATGCCGTGCGCGTCCATCACGCAGGCATGCGCCGCGAAAACGTCGCCCGCGGTGCGGCCGGGCACGAGCTGTTCCTCGACCGCCGAGAGTGCCTCGCGGGCTGCTTCGTCCATCGCGAGGTGCTGCTTCGACGGCTTGCCGAGGATGAGGGTGCGCATGAAGGCTGCGTGGTAGTGGCGATAGACGCCAGCCCATTCGAGCGTCAGCTGGTCCTTCTTGCCGAGCTTGCGGCGACCCGACTTGTAGCGGCAGAGCAGCGCGTCCTTTCCCGAACCGATGATGAATTCATTGGCCGGATAATCGCCGCCACCCGCGAAGACCGCACCCTGCTGCGCGGCGAGGATCTCGCCCTCGTCCGCTCCCGGCTTGGTTTTCCGCACGGCGGCCTTCAGCGCCGCGTCACCGAGTTCGCCGGCCTTGCGCACATAGCGCAGTTCGGCGGGAGACTTCACCACGCGGATCATGTTCACGAGGTCGCTCGCATCCGAAAGCTTCGCGAAGCCTTCGAGTGCCGCGTCGAGTTCCTTGCCATTGGCGTGCGTCAGCCCATAGGACTGGTTCTCGACGCCCAGCCGCTTGCCCTTGGCGCCAAGGCTTTGCAGCATATCGCGCAGCTGCGTGGCGGGCTTGGCACCCGCGGCATCGGTCCAGATGCGGATGTCGTCGATGATCGAGGTGTGCTGCGCCTGGCGGAGATCAGCCGAGCGGGTGAGGAGAGCGAGCTTGCCGTCCGTGCCGAGGTAAAGGCACTGGAAAAAACAGAAGCCGAAGGTGTCGTAGCCGGTGAGGTAGTACATCGACTCCTGCTGGAACATCAGCAGGCCATCGAGTTTCTGCTTTTCCATCGCCGCGATGGTGGCCTTGATGCGGCGGGCGTATTCGGCGCGGTCAAAATGCAGTGCCATGGTCAGTCCCTATGTGAGCGCGATGGCCGAGATGAGCCGGCCGTAATCTTTCTCGTTGCGATGCGTGGCGCGGCGATAGCTGAAAAAGCGCCGTTCGTCACTGAAGGTGCAGAGCGACAGGTTTACGACAGTGCCAACACCTTCACTGCGCAGGCGCTCCGCGAGGTAGCCCGGCAGGTCGAACATGTAATGCCCCGCGCGCTGTGAAGCCGTGAAGAACTGCGCGCTCCGGGAATCGACCTCGATGAAGCGGGCGGGGAACTCGGGACCGACTTCATAGGCCGCCTTGGAAATCATCGGGCCGATGACGGCCGTGACATTGGCGCGGTCCGCCCCCTGCTCCTCCATCAGCGCGAGCGTGCGGGTGGTGACACCGGTGAGCGCCCCCTTCCACCCAGCATGTGCCGCGCCGATCACCTTCGCCTTCGGATCAGAAAAGAGAACAGGGCCGCAGTCGGCGGTGAGCACGCCGAGGCCGATGCCCGGCGTCTTAGTGACGAGCGCATCGGCGCGCGGGCGTTCTTCGCCATCCCACGGGCCGGAGACAACCACTGCATCAGGGCTATGGATCTGCCATGCAGAGAGCAGCCGATCGGATGCGACGCCGAGCTTCGCGGCCACGGTGGCGCGGTTCTTCAGCACCGTTTCCTTGTCGTCACCGGAGCCCATGCCGCAGTTCAGCGAGTCGAACAGGCCTGTCGAATGGCCACCCTCACGGGTGAAGAAACCGTGGGAAATGCCGCCGAGGGCCAATGCGTCCGATGCGATCATGATCATCCAAAGGGATAGGGCGGGTTGATGCCCGGCGCTGTGGCGCTGAGCACCTTGAACAGGTTACCCATTTGCGCCTCGTCCGCAAGCCGCGCCATCTGGCGGGAGAGCGTTGCGCGGGTTGCATCGTCGGCCTTGCCCTGAAGCTGTGCCACGCGCTGTTCAAGCCCCATGGCACGCAGGAAGTCGCGCTGGGTCATGCCTGGCGGCACCAGCGCCCCCGCTTCGGTGAGGGCGAGGGCGAGCTTCTCGAAATCCACGTGCGAGGTGAGATCCGCCTCGCCCGGCGTTTCGGTGAGCGCCACGAAGCGGTGATCGCGCATGGCCTGCAGCGTGTCGCCCGGAGCCGTGTGGAGGTGGCCGTAATCGATGATGAGGGCGGCGCCTGCATGCGCGGCGAGCCGCGCCCCGATCTCACGCGCGATCACGTCCCGCGCCGGAGCGAGCTCGAGAATGTCGCCGTCCTTGCCCATGGTGCCGGGCACGATGCCGCCCACGCCGAGCGAGAGCCGGCCATCGGCCAGGCCCACCACCCGCTCGCGCCACACGCCCTCGCGCCGCTCGAACTGGCGAATGGGGATGGCGTCGAAGAATTCATTGGCGAGAAGGATCATCGGGCCCTCGGGCACGTCTTCCAGCCGGTCATGCCAGTGGGCCGCCTCGCCCACCACCGCGCGCTGCTTCTGCCGCAGCACCGGGCTGGTCTCGACAAGGTGGAGGCTGGCCGCAGCGGCGAAGGCCGGTGCGGCCTTGCGCACGGTGCGCAGCACGTCAGCCATCAGCGTGCCGCGCCCGGGGCCGAGTTCGACGAGGCTGAAGGCATCGGGCTGGCCCATGGCAGCCCACGCACCCACGGCCCAGACGCCGATCAGTTCGCCGAACACCTGTGACACCTCGGGCGCGGTGATGAAGTCGCCCGCCTCGCCCAGCGGGTCACGGGTGATGTAGTAGCCATGCTGCGGGTGGCCGAGGCAGAGGCTCATGTAGCGATCGACCCGCAGCGGACCCTCCACGGCGATCACGTCGACCAGAAACTGCTCAAGGGGGTTCATGACGGGACCTCAGCAGCAGCCAGATGCCCACCGCGCAAAGCGGCAGGGACAGGATCATGCCCATGGTGGCGAAACCGCCGAAATAGCCGAGGAAGGAATCGGGCTCGCGGAAGAACTCCACCGCGATCCGCGACAGGCCATAGACCAGGGCAAAGATGCCGGATGCGCGCCCTGGATGCTGCAACGCACCATAACGGTGGGTGCCGATGCGCACGGCGAGAAACAGCACCAGGCCCTCGAGGACAGCCTCGTAAAGCTGGCTGGGGTGGCGGGGCACCTGCAGCGCATCATGAGGGAAGACGATTCCCCAGGGCAGCTCCGTCGGCCGGCCCCACAGTTCGCTGTTGATGAAATTGGCCAGCCGGCCGAGGCCGAGCCCGACGGGAACCGAGGCCGCGCCGAGGTCCAGCATGCGATCCAGGCTGGTGCCGATCGACCGGCCATAGAGAAGGCAGGCCACCACCACACCGAGGAAGCCCCCGTGGAAGGACATGCCGCCATCCCACATCTTCACGATTTCAAGGGGGTGGGAGAGGTAGAAGAAGGGCTTGTAGAACAGCACGTAGCCAAGCCGGCCGCCCAGCACCACGCCCAGCACCGACCAGATGAAGAAATCATCGACCTGCGGGACCGTCATGGACGGCTTCTGGCTGCCCCACAGCCGGGGCGTCGAGACCAGCCGCTTCATGTACCACGAGGCGAAAACCAGCCCCACGATATAGGCCACCGCATACCAGCGCACCGCGAAGGGGCCGAACTGGACGATGACCGGATCGACGTTCGGGAATGGGATGACGGCGAGACTGAGGCCCCAGGGATTCATGGCGGCGGACACTGGGCTTTGGCCCCTGCCCCGTCAAGGCGGCAGGCAGGCGCGGCAAGGCCCCACCTTGAAGTCCGGGGCCAAAACCCATAGCTAGGGCTTTCAGAGAGGAATACCGCCATGACCACGACGCAGACCCGCTTCTTCGACGAACTGGCCAAGCTGATGACCAACGCGGCAGGCGCTGCCCAGGGCGTGCGCCGCGAGGTGGATACCCTCGTCCAGTCCCAGATGGAGCGCGTGCTCAACAACATGGAACTGGTGAAGCGCGAGGAATTCGAGGCCGTGAAGGCCATGGCCGCCAAGGCCCGCGAGGAAAACGAGGCGCTTTCTGCCCGGATCGCCGCGCTGGAGGCGAAGCTCGGCAGCGGCGGGGCTTCCGACTCGCGCGCCGACTAAGCCCGGCTCTTACTGACTCAGCGTCATCCACAGGCGCGCAGTCGTTTCTGCAGCCATTGCGGAAAAAAATCATTCCCCTGTGGAGGAATCACCTGTTCCTCCGGCCCGACTCTTGATGCGACTCAATGCGTTGGGCAGTTTCCTCCCCGTGGCTGGACGGATGATTCGTCAGCCAGCGGAGGAATGAGAATGGCCCTCGAGGCCCTTGAACGCGAAAACGAGCTCAGCAATCCGCTCGACCGGGTCGAGCGCATCGCCGAAGCCTATGACTGGGCCGTTTCGCGCACCGACGCCCGTGAAGTGACGATGGAAGTTTCCGGCGGCTGGAGCGACATGACCGTCTCGCTCAACTGGCGCGATGAATTCGAAATCCTGCATGTGGCGGTGAGCCTTGAGATGAAGGTGCCATCCACCCGCCGCGACGAGGTGGCCAAGCTCCTGGCGCGCATCAACGAGCAGCTGCTCGTCGGCCACTTCGACCTGTGGCACCTGGACGGCAGCCTGGTGTTTCGCAACAACCTGCTGCTCAGCGGCAATGCCGAGGCCAATGACGCCCAGTGCGAGGCGCTGATCCGCTTCGCGGTGGACACCTGCGAACGCTATTTCCCCGCCGTGCAGTTCGTCGTCTGGGCCGGCCAGCCGGCGGAGCAGGCACTGGAGTCCGCGATGATCGATACCTGGGGTGAAGCCTGATGGTGAAGCTCACCGGAACGCTGGTGCTGGTGGGTGCCGGCAAGATGGGTGGCGCCATGCTGGAAGGCTGGCTCGCCGGGGGCGCAGAGCCCACGCACATCGTGGCGCTGGACCCCTCGCCACCGCCCGAGATGAAAGCGCTGCTGCAGCGCCACGGCATTCGCCTCAACCCCGATGTCTCGACCATCAAGGACGCCGAGGTGGTGATCATCGCGGTGAAGCCGCAGCTGATGGAGGACGTGCTGCCGGGCATCGCCTCGCTGAAATCCTCCAAGCCGCTGGTCCTCTCGGTGGCGGCGGGCAAGACGATCGCCAGTTTCGAGCGCCACTTTGGCGCTGACGCCGCGGTGATCCGCACCATTCCCAACACGCCTGCCGCGGTGGGCCGCGGCATCACGGCCATGGCATCGAACGCCAATGTCTCGCCCGCGCAACTGGAACTCGCCCGCACCCTGCTGGAAGCGGTTGGCGAGGTGGTGACGGTGGACAACGAGGCGATGATCGATGCGGTGACCGCCGTTTCGGGCTCCGGCCCCGCTTACGTGTTCTACCTCACCGAATGCCTTGCTGCGGCCGGTGAAAAGATCGGGCTGCCGAAGGAACTGGCCACCCAACTGGCGCGCGCCACCGTGGCGGGCTCCGGCGAGCTGATGCGCCAGTCCGGCACGGATGCTGCCGTGCTGCGCCAGAACGTGACCTCGCCCAAGGGCACCACCTATGAGGCACTGCAGGTGCTGATGGCGGACGACGGCATGGGCCCGCTGTTCGAGAAGGCGGTGGCCGCAGCACTGCGCCGCTCGCGCGAACTGGCCAGCTGAGGACCGGATGACGATCACATTCGATGACTTCCAGAAAGTTGACATCCGGGTCGGCACCATCGTGGGCGTCGAGGCCTTTCCGGAGGCGAGGAAGCCCGCCTTCAAGCTGCGGATCGACTTCGGGCCGGAGATCGGCGTGAAGAAGACCTCGGCCCAGGTGACGAAATACTACACGCCCGAGACGCTGATGGGCCGGCAGGTGGCGGCGGTGGTGAACTTCCCGCCGCGCCAGATCGGCAAGTTCATGTCGGAAGTGCTGACGCTGGGCTTCCCCGATGGCGACGGTGACGTGGTGCTGGTGGCGGTGGAGCGTGCCGTGCCGAATGGCGGGCGGCTGTTCTAGCAGTTCTCGCGGGACAGCACTTCCTGCCGTTGGCAATTCCCGAGTGCCGCTATCCCGGCGAGGGCAGTGGAGGGTCGCAGACGGGCAGAAATCCATTGCGGGAATTTAGTCCTTGACAGCGCGCGCTCGATGTGCTAGAAAGGCGCATACTCCGAAAATCCGTTCAGGGACGTCATCGCGGCGAAAGCCGGGGTGATGTTGTCTGTCATCACGTGCTGCACCAAAGCGGGGCCCCGGCCTTCGCCGGGGTGACGGCACGTTTCGGATTCGTGGGTGCGGCTGTCAGGGAGGAGGCGTGATGTTCAGTGCCGTGTGGCGGGCGATGGCAGCGTTCATCGCGTTGCTCTTTGGGGCAGCAAAGCGGGATTCCGACCTTCGTCGGAATGACGCCATCATGGAGGTGGTGGGAGCGGAAGAAACGGAACGGGCCTCAGCCCATGCCGAACATCTTCTTCCAGCTGTTCATGGCCTGCATCCACGGATTCTCCGCGGCGGGGCCCTGCCCCCAAATGTCCATCGGGGGCTTCATGCCGAAGATCTTCTCGTAGGATTCGAGCGTCATCTTCCAGCTGTCGGCCATGTTGGAGAACTGCTTGGCGTCCATGCCTTGCGCGGCGGGGCGCTCGGTGATCATCTGCCCGAGGTTCTCCCAGTAGTTCTGGGCGTTCTGGAGATGCATCATCCAGGCGTCGTTGACCGGCCCGGGCGGGATCACCTGGTGGCCGGCGCGCATGGCGAGGAACAGGAACTTGCGATACTCCTCGATGACGCGCTGCGTCATCTCGGCGTTCTGGCCCATTTGCTTCTGCATCATCTCCATGAGGGGGGCGAAGGCCTGCATGCCTTCGGCGTTCATCATGTTGAGCTTGAGCCAGAGCGGGTCGAGGCGATAATCCATCATCCGTCACCTATACAGGTATTTGCACGCGCGCGCGAAGCCCGCCTTTCGGACTATCCTCGAGGGTCAGCTCGCCGCCATGGGCCCGCGCGATGTCGAGTGCGATGGCAAGGCCCAGCCCGGTTCCGGTCTCGTCCAGGTTCCGGGCATTGTCGAGGCGCACAAAGGGGCGGAAGGCCTCCGCCCGCTTGTCCGGCGGAATGCCGGGGCCATCATCGTCCACCATGAGGGTGAGCATGTGGTTGGCGACCGTGGCCGTAATCGCCACATTGCCGGCATAACGCACCGCGTTGCCGACGAGATTGGCCAGCAGCCGGCCGAAGGCATTGGGCTTGACCCGCACCAGCTGGCCCTGCGGCACGTCGATCTCGCAGGAGCCTTCACGGCAGGCGCGCGCCGCGTTCTGCACCAGGGGCGCGAGTTCGACCAGCTGCGGCGTCTCGCCGGCATCGCCCTTCACGAAGGCCATGTAGGCCTCGAGCATGCGCTGCATCTCGTCGACGTCTTCCTTCAGGGGCTGCACCTTGGGACCATCGCCCAGCACGGCGAGTTCGAGCTTGAAGCGGGTGAGGATGGTGCGCAGGTCGTGGCTGACGCCGGCCAGCATGGCGGTGCGCTGCTCGACCTGCTTGGCGATACGGTCGCGCATGTCGAGGAAGGCGACACCGGCAGCGCGCACCTCGCGCGCGCCGCGCGGGCGGAAAGCGCCGAGGTCGCGCCCCGTGCCGAAGTTTTGCGCGGCGCGGGCAAGATCGGTGATCGGGCGGATCTGGTTCCGGAGGAAGATGGTGGCGATGCCGAGCAGCAGCAGCGAGGACAGCAGCATGAAGGCCAACAGGAAGCCGGTGGAAGTGGCGAAGGTGCGCTCACCCTTGGTGCGGAAATGGAAGATGGTGTCCGTGCCGACGAGCACTTTCACTTCCACGAAGTCGGGCTCCTGGCTGGTATCGAGCCAGAAGGGCCGGTTCATCTGCACCGTGAACTCGCGCGTCAGGCGCGTATCGGCGCGCGAGAAGAACGGCTCCGGCAGCGGCGGCGGCAACGCGCCGCGCTCGATGGTGAGCCCGAGACCCAGCGTGCCGTTGGCCAGTTCGACGATGCGGCTCCTGGCGGCGGGGCTCTTGTCGGAATCCTCGTAGAGCTGGACGAGCAGGGTCACGTCCCGCGCATAGGAGCGGGCCAGAAGCTTGGTCACGTTCTCGAAATGGCGCTCGAGGATGAGGCCGGTCATGATGGTCTGCAGCAGCACGACAGGGGCCACAAGGATGATGAGGGCACGCGGGAACAGCCCCTCGGGCATGTGGCGCTCGAGGAAGGTGTTGAAGCGGCTGTAGAGCCAGTTCTGTGCCATCGCCCCCTCAGACTAGCTCAGTCGGCGTGCAGGACATAGCCCACACCGCGCACCGTCTGGAGATGGACGGGATTCGAGGGATCGTCCTCGATCTTCTGGCGCAGCCGGTTGATCTGGACATCCACGCTGCGCGCGCCCTCCTCGGAGCCTTCGGGCGCCAGGTCGCTGCGCGCCACCGTGTTGTTGGCATTGTCCGCAAGGATGCGCAGAAACTCGCGCTCGCGCGTGGTGAGGCGGATGAGCTCGGCGCCGCGGCGCAATTCGCCACGCTGGACGTGGAAGATGAAGGGACCGAATGCCACCTCGGGCTGGCCGCGCGCCACCTGCTCCTGGCGCTTGAGGAGGCCGCGGATGCGCAGCAGCAGCTCGCGCGGCTCGAAGGGCTTGGCGAGGTAGTCGTCGCTGCCGGTCTCCAGACCGGCGATGCGGTCGGAGGCCTCGGCAAGGGCGGACAGCATGAGAATGGGGACCGGATTGCCCTCGGCCCGCAGCCACTCGGTGAAAGCGAGGCCCGTCTCGCCCGGCATCATGATGTCGAGCACCACGAGGTCGAAGGACACGATGCGCATGTGCTCGCGCGCTTCCACCGCGCTGCCTGCCACGGAAATGCGGAAGCCGTTCTCCATGAGGAAGGCCTGGAGCAGGTTGCGGATGCGGCGGTCGTCGTCCACCACCAGGATGTGGGGAAGATCATCCACCATCTTTGGGCCCGCCCAGCAGACTCGCACGGTCGATCCAGTCGCGCACCGCCTCGCGGTTGGCGGGCGAGACCATGTGATAGAGCACCTTGCGGTAGAGATGCGCGGCACTGCCCTCGGGCAGCGCCACGGCGCGGCGGATGCGGTTCATCTGCGGGCCCATCAGGCGCTGGCGCAACTCCTCGCCGGCCTCGGTCAGGTAGAGCAGGCGCTGGCGGCGGTCGGCCTCGCCTTCCTTCTGGAAGACATAGCCCTTGTCGATCAACTCCTTCAGCACGCGGCCGAGGCTCTGCTTGGTGATCTGCAGGATGTCCAGGAGCTGCTGCACCGTCATGCCCGGGTCGCGGCCGACAAAATGCAGCACCCGGTGGTGGGCGCGTCCGAAGCCGTATTGCCCCAGGATTCCGTCCGGATCGGACACGAAATCGCGGTAGGCAAAGAACATCAGTTCGATGAGCGCAACGGTGTCCTGCTCGCTCAGGGGATGATCGCCCATTCCTTGGGCAGAAATTACGTCAGCCATATTGACATATTTACCCCGGCTGGCTACGCTTGGCCAGTTCAAAATGCAAAATGGGCGCGAAAGGCCGGAATTCCAGGCCCTTGCAAGACCCTTATACCGGACAGGAGCACGACACCATGGCGGGCATTTCCTTTGACCAGCGCGACGGTTGGATCTGGTTCAACGGCGAGATCGTGCCGTGGAAGGAGGCCAAGGTCCACGTGCTGACCCATGGGCTGCATTATGGCTCCTCCGTGTTCGAGGGCGAGCGCGCCTATGACGGCGTGATCTTCAAGACCACCGAGCATTCCATCCGCTTCAAGAAGTCCGCCGAGATCATGGATTTCGAAATCCCCTTCTCGGTCGAGGAGCTGAACGCGGCCAAGGACAAGGTCGTGGCCTTGAATGGCGGCGGCGACCAGTATGTGCGCCCGGTCGCGTGGCGCGGCTCGGAAATGATGGCCGTCTCGGCCCAGAACAACAAGATCCACGTGGCGATCGCCACCTGGGCGTGGCCCTCGATGTTCGACCCCGAGACCAAGATGAAGGGCATCAAGCTCGACATCGCCGACTATCGCCGCCCGGACCCCGCCTGCGCGCCGGTTCATGCCAAGGCCGCCGGCCTCTACATGATCTGCACCATTTCCAAGCACAAGGCGGAGAAGAAGGGCTATGCCGACGCCATGATGCTGGACTGGCAGGGCCGCGTGGCCGAATGCACCGGCGCCAACATCTTCTTCACGCGTGACGGCGCCATCCACACGCCGATCGCCGACTGCTTCCTCAATGGCATCACCCGCCAGACGGTGATCGCGCTCGCCAAGGAACAGGGCCTCGAGATCATCGAGCGCCGGATCATGCCGGAGGAGCTTTCGAGCTTCAACGAGTGCTTCATCGTCGGCTCCGCCGCGGAAGTGACACCGGTGGCCGAAATCGGCCCCTACAGCTTCAAGCCCGGCAACATCAGCCGCACCATGATGGACGCCTACACCAATGCGGTGCGGCCGAAGTCAAAGGCGGCCTGAGCACGTCAGTCCTGAAGGATCATGAAGCCGCGCCACACCATGGCGCGGCTTTTTGCTGCGTCGAACCACAACTTCGGCGTTTGACCGGGCGCAACCGATTGCCTAGTCTGCAACCATCGCAAGGAGGCCATCATGACTCAATTCGGAAAATTCATGCTCGCGGGGTTTGCCGCGGCCGCGCTGCTGGTGGCGGCTCAACCCGCCGCCGAAGCCAAGACCATGGGCCCGACGGCCGCCGCGATCGTGGGCGGCGTGGCAGGCCTTGCCGTGGGCGCGGCCATCGCCGATTCCGCCAACCACAAGAAGAAGAAATACTATTACAACGGCTATGCCCCGCCCTATGGCCCGGGCACCTATGACCCCTACTTCAACCAGGCTTTCAGCCCCACCACGGGCGTGGTCTGCTACCCCGCCCAGCGGCTTTGCTACAACAACAACGGCAGCGTCGCGAACCACTGGACGCGCAACGTTTACGGCTACTGATCGGAGCACATGATGAACATTCTCTCTTCGATCCGGCATGCGGCCGGCGCCACACTGCTCCTCGCCGGCCTTGCCGGCCCGGCACTGGCGGCAGACGACCTGCGCATCGACGATGCGTGGAAGGCAGCCCTCGTCGACCAGCACGGCGTGCTGACCGAGAAGCAGCATGCCCAGGTCAACGCCATTGCCTATGGCGCGGCAGCTGCCCTGCTGTGCGACGGCATCGACATCGATGCGGACAAGGTTGCCGTGGCGGTGACCGGCGTTCTCGCCGATGGTCCGAAGGAACTCACCGAAGATGAAGAGCTCGCCCGCTATACCGACATCATGCTGACGCTGGGCACGGCCAAGGGCATCCTGCTGGCCGAAGGCGCGCTTCACAAGGCCCAGTTCTGCGCCAATGCCGCCGACGAAAAGGCCAAGAAGCCGGCGGATACGTTCTGGAAATAGTTGGCGCGGAAGGGAGGCGCTGACTAAAGTCACACTCCCATGACGACGCTTTGCGACTACCTCATCATCGGCGGCGGCTCCTCCGGAGCCGTCGTCGCCCGCCGCCTCGCCGACCGCACCCCGGGGCGCATCATTCTTCTCGAAGCCGGCAAGAGCGACGAGGGCGACCCTGCGGCCATTGACCTGAAGCGGCTGGACGAGCAGACGCCGGATTATGACTGGGGCTTCCGCGCCGCGCCGCTGCCGGGTTCGCCTCCGCTCCTGAACTATGCGCGCGCGAAACTGCTGGGCGGCTGCGCCAACCACAATGACTGCGCTTTCATCCGCCCGCCTGATTCCGATTTCGATGAATGGGAGCGTCTGGGCGCCAGCGGCTGGAATGCCGCCGCGATGGCGAAATACTGGGATCGCATCACAAGCGCGATCACCATCGAGACCGCTCCCTGCCACCCGGCCAGCCGCCGCTTCATTGAGGCAGGGCTCGAACTCGGCCTGGATGAAGTGGACTTCGGCGCGCAAGTTCGGCAGGGCGTGGGGCTGTTCCCGCTCAATGCGAAGGGCCGCACGCGGCAGTCATCCTCCATCGCCTATCTCCACCCCATCGCGGCCTTGCCGAAGCACCTCGAGGTGTGGACGCAGTGCATGGCGACGCGGCTCATCATCGAGAACGGTCGCGCAGTTGGTGCCGAGACGTCGCGCGGCGAGATCCGCGCGGCGCGCGCCGTGGTGCTGGCGGCAGGTTCGATCCAGACGCCGCAGCTGATGATGGTGTCGGGCTTGGGGCCTGCAGCGCAGCTGAAGGCGCATGGCATCGACGTGATCCGTGACATGCCACATCTTGGCCAGCACCTGCGCGACCATGTGGCGGCCCCGGTGGTGTGGGAGACGCGCGAGGAAGTCTGGGGCTGGGAGATCTGCCCCTTCGAGGCGACGATGATGCTGCAGCTCGAGGAGGATGCCCCCGCCCCCGACATCCTGTTCCACTTCGGCCTGCGGGTGCGCGAGAAATATGACGACGAGCGGCTGGCCACCCATGGCCCCGCGGTGAAGGCCTCGCCCAACGTGACGCGCGCCAGGAGTGAGGGCCAGCTCCGGCTCTCAGGCCCGAAGATGGCGGACAAGCCGGTGATCGACCTCAACTACTTTGCCGATCCAGCCGACCTCGAACTGTTGCTGCATGCCATGAAGTTCACGCGCAGGCTGGGGCAGACGAAGGCCATGCAGGCGCTGGTGCGCGAGGAGGTGCACCCCGGCCCCGCCGTGCAGACGGACGATGATTGGCGCGACTACATCCGCAGTGTCTGCGAGACGGTCTATCACCCTTGCGGCACGGCGGCGATCGGACGCGTGGTGACGCCTGACCTGAGTGTGATGGGCATCGACGGGCTGTTCATCGTCGATGCCTCGGTCTTCGCCTCGCTCATCACGGTCAACATCAATGCGGCGGTGATGATGGTGGCGGAGAAGGCGGCGGACTGCATTCTGGCGGCTCGCTGCTAGGTAGATCCACGGGCCTTGCCACCCGGCGTGCGCCTGAGGCAATTTGCGCGCATATCGTGTTACCGGGAGACATGGCAATGGCGAAAACCCTGCCCTCAGTTCTGTTCGGAGCCCTGCTCCTCACCTCAACGGCGACCTTCGCGCAGGCCGCAGGCGGCAGGGCTGATGCCATCTATTTCGGTGGCGACATCCTCACCATGGCCAGCAAGGACCCGAGTTATGCCGAGGCGCTGGCCGTCGAGGATGGCAAGATCGCCTTCGTCGGATCGAAGGACGACGCGCTGAAGCTGAAGGGCGATGCGACGAAGCTCATCGACCTCAAGGGTCGCACGCTGCTGCCGGGCTTCATCGATACACACGGCCACATGGTGTACTTCGGCAAGAACATGATCGATGCCGACTTGTTCGGCACCACGGACATGACCGAGGTGATCACCCGCATGAAGGCGCAGGTGGACAAGACACCGGACGGCGCGTGGATCGTGGGCTTCGGCTACCTGGCGCGCAAGCTCAAGGAAGGCCGCCATCCGACGGTGGAGGAGCTTGACCTCGTCTCGGCCGACAGGCCGGTCATGGTGGTCGACTCCTCCGGCCACCTCGGCGCTGGCAACACCGCACTGTTCAGGTTGCTCGGTCTCTCGGCGGCAACACCGGACCCCGAAGGCGGCAGCTTCATGCGCAAGACCGGCAGCAACGAGCTTGCCGGCCCGATGGAGGAGACGGCACTGTTCGCGGTGCGCGCCAAGCGGCCGCCCTTTACCGGGGCGCTCGCAGACCGCGCCGTCACCGGTGCCGTGGAACTGTGGGCGAGCTATGGCCAGACAACCGCAATGGAATGCGGCCTCGGGCTGGGCGATGACGACATCGACATCGTGAAGAACGCCATCGACAAGAAGCTTCTCAAGATCGATCTCTACATCTGCGCCAAGGACACCGTGGCGGGCACGGCGATCGACGCGGGGCGCGCGGTTGCCGCCGAATATGCGACGGCGGAAACGTCCGATGATGCCGTGGCGCGTCAGGACCTGATTGCAGCGCAGGGCACCAGCGCCCCGGGCGACACGGCGGGCAAGCTGCTGCAAGCGAGGCCCGATCTCGACAAGCGCTACATCAACCGGGTGCGGCTGGGCGGCGTGAAATTCTGGCTCGACGGCAGCACCGACACGGCGTGGTTCACCGAGCCCTACACCAACAATCCGCCGGGCAAGACCGGAAGCTACAGTGGCTTCCAGCAGATTTCAGACGAGGTGCTGGACGCGGCCTTCGACAAGTTCTGGACGAGCGACATCCAGTTGAACATGCACATGAACGGCGATGCCGCGGTTGAGCAGGCACTCCGCGCCATCGAGAAGGCGGTCGCCAAGCACGGCATGCGCGATCACCGACCGGTGTTCGTGCACGGCACCTACATGCGGGCCGACCAGATCGACCGCGCCCAGAAATATGGCGCCATTCCCAGCTATCTTACCTCCGGCATGATCAGCGGCGGAGCGGGCGCGCTGTTCCTGTGGGGCGGCGAGCGCGGCAACAAGGTGATGGCAACCCACACGCTGGAAGAACGGGGCATGCCCTTCACCTTCTCGCATGATGCACCGGTGACGCCGCAGCCGTGGATCCTGCCGCTCGTCGATGCGGGCGTGAATCGCGCCCTCGCCGATGGCACGGTGATCGGCGAGAAGGAGCGCGTGAGCCCCTATGTGGCACTCAAGGCCGTGACCTCCTACGCCGCTTTCCAGATCAAGGAAGAGAAGGCAAAGGGCACGCTGGAACCGGGCAAACTCGCCGACCTCGTGATCCTCGCCGAGAACCCGCTGAAAGTGGACCCCATGACCATCAAGGACATCAAGGTCATGGAGACGATCAAGGAAGGCGAGACGGTGTTCGTACGGGAGTGAGGCAGCGCTAAAGCTTCGCGCCCTTCTTGATGAGAAAATCCATCAGTTCCTTCACCTGCGCGGCGGGCACCTCGCGGACGTCGCCGGGGTGGAGGTCGCCAAGCGAGAAGGGGCCGTATTGCAGCCGCACGAGGCGGTTCACCACGCAGCCGAAGTGGTCAAAGAGCTTGCGGATCTCGCGGTTCTTGCCTTCGGTGAGGACGCAGCGATACCAGCGGTTGGCGCGACCGTCGTTCTGGCCATATTCCTCGACGAACTCCGCACCGCGATAGTCCACGCCGTCGATGGTGATGCCCTGGGCGATGGCCTCGATCTCGTCAGGCTTCAACTGGCCTCGCACCCGCACGCGATACAGCCGCGACAGGGCCATCTCCGGGCTCATCATCGCCTGGGCGAGCGGGCCATCTGAGGAGAGAACCAGCAGGCCCTCGCTGTTCACGTCGAGGCGCCCCACATTCATGATGCGCGGGTTCGATGCCGGCCATTCAGGCGGATTGAGCGACGGCAGATCGAAGATGGTCGGGCGGTTCTTGTGGTCGCGATGGGTGACCAGCACGTCGTCCGGCTTGTGCAGCAGGAAGAGGCGCGGCAGCGGCTTGGTCTCGGGCGTGACCGGCCTGCCATCGATGAGGACGGTGTCGCCCTGCTCCACCGGTGTGGTGGGGAGCGCGGTGACGCCGTTGACGCTGACGCGACCATCAGCCACCAGCCGCTCCGCCTCGCGGCGCGAACCCGCACCGGCCTTCTGGAGATAGACGTTGAGGCGCATCAGCCGCCCGTGACCGGCGGGAAGAAGGCGACCTCGCGCGCACCCCTCACCGAGGCTTCGAGCGCCACGTGGTTCTGGTCCACCGCGGCGCGCAGCGTGCGGCGCTCGGCAAGTGCTGCGGCAACAGATTCGTCACGCGCGCTCAGGTGATCGATCAGATCAGCGACCGTGGCGACCGAGGCGGGCAGGTCCACGTCCTCGGAGCTCTTGCCGGCGATCTGCCGGATGCGGGCGAAATACAGGATCTTCATCAGTCGACGACATGCCGGATGCCGGCACGGAAGTAGTCATAGCCGGTGTAGAGGGTGAGCGCCGCGGCAATCCACAACATGGCAATGCCGGCGGTTGTGGTGTGGGGGATCACCGTGTCGCCCGCCGGGCCGGCGATGAGAAAGCCAATGGCGATCATCTGGACGGCAGTCTTCCACTTTGCGATCCGTGTGACCGGCACGGAAACCTGCAGCTCGCCCAGATATTCGCGAAGCCCCGAGACCAGCACCTCGCGCGACAGGATGATGATGGCCGCCCAGATGTGGCCGCCCTGCAGGATGCCATCAGCACAGAGCACCAGCAGCACCACGGCCACCAGCACCTTGTCGGCGATCGGGTCCAGCATGCGGCCGAGCGAGGATTGCTGCTTCCAGCGCCGTGCGAGATAGCCGTCGAAGAAATCGCTGATGGCAGCCAGCACATAGATGGCGAGCGCCGCCCAGCGCGCCTCGTTGCCGCCCAAGAGCAGCAGGGCTGCCACCACAGGCACCGCCACGATGCGGCCATAGGTCAGGATGTTCGGGAGGTTCCAGACCTTCGAATAAGCCGCCGTCTTGCCTGTGTCTGTCTGATTCATCACGCCGCTCATTCTGCACTTTCGTGGAAGTGGTCGTAAATAGCCTGTGCCAGCGCATGGCTGACGCCTTCCACCGCGGCCAGGTCGGTGACGCTGGCCCTTGACACTGCTTTGGCCGAACCGAAAGCCTGCAGCAAGGCTTTCTTGCGCAGGGGCCCTATGCCCGGAACCTCGTCCAGCGGGTTGACCCCGATGGCCCTGGAGCGCCGGGCCCGGTGCGAGCCGATTGCAAACCTGTGCGCCTCGTCGCGCAACCGTTGAATATAATAGAGCACCGGATCCCTTGCCTCGAGCATGAAGGAAGACCGGCCGGGCACATAAAAGTGTTCGCGGCCGGCATCCCGGTCCGGCCCCTTGGCAATGCCCGCCACCGGCAGGTCCGACAGGCCCAACTCGTCCAGCACCGCCTTGGCGGCGGAAAGCTGGCCCTGGCCGCCGTCGATCAATACGAGATCAGGCCAGGCCTGGACGTCCTTGTTCTGCTCGTCGCCGCGCACTTCCGCCTGTTCCTTGAGGAGGCGGCTGAAGCGGCGGGTGAGCACTTCGCGCATCATGGCGAAGTCGTCGTTGCCGATCTCCTCGGTGCGGATGTTGAACTTGCGGTACTGCGACTTGATGAGGCCCTCGGGGCCCGCCACGATCATGCCGCCCACCGGGTTGGAGCCCTGGATGTGCGAGTTGTCATAGACCTCGATGCGGCGCGGCTGCTCGGGCAGGCCAAAGACCCGTTGAACACCCTCGAGCAACCTGGCCTGCGACGACGTTTCGGCCATGCGGCGGCCCATGGCCTCGCGCGCATTGGTGACCGCGTGCTCCACCAAGGACTTCTTCTCGCCGCGCTGCGGCACCGCCACCTCGATCTTGCGGCCGGCGTGGGTGGAGAGGGCTTCCTCCAGCAACTCTCGCTCTTCGACATCATGCGACAGCAGCACGAGATCGGGGATGGGCTTGTCGTCATAGAACTGGGCAAGGAAGGAGGCCATGATCTCGGGCGCCTCGTGGTCCCTGTCGGTCTTGGGGTAGTAGGCGCGGTTGCCCCAGTTCTGGAAGGAGCGGAAGAAGAACACCTGGATACAGGTTTGTCCGCCCTCCTGGGCGAGACCGAAGACATCCGCCTCCTCCACCCCTTGCGGGTTGATGCCCTGCGTTTGCGTCACGAAGCTCATGGCCTGGATGCGATCGCGGAAGCTCGCGGCGCGCTCGAAATCGAGGCTCTCGGCGGCCTCCTCCATCTGCTTCGCGAGCTCTGACTTCACCACCTGGCTCTTGCCGTTGAGAAAGGCCTCGGCTTCCTTGGCGAGTTCGTCATAGGCTTGCGGTTCAATGTAGTTCACGCAAGGGGCCGCACAGCGCTTGATCTGGTAGAGCAGGCAGGGGCGCGTGCGGTTGGCATAGGTGCTGTCGGTGCAGGTGCGCAGCAGGAAGGCCTTCTGCAGCGTGTTGATGGCGCGGTTGACAGCACCTGCAGAAGCAAAGGGGCCGAAATAGCTGCCCTTGCGGTTGCGGGCACCGCGGTGCTTCACCAGCTGCGCCACGTCGTGGTCCCTGGCGATGAGGATGTAGGGGAAGGACTTGTCGTCCCTGAGAATGACGTTGAAGCGCGGCTTCAGTTTCTTGATGAGGTTGGCTTCGAGAAGCAGCGCCTCGGCGTCGGTGGAGGTTGTCACGAACTCCATGTTGGCGGTGAGCGAGATCATGGTGGCGATGCGCGCCGTGTGCCCCCAGGCGCGGGTGTAATTCGACACGCGGTTCTTGAGGTTGCGCGCCTTGCCGACATAGATCACGTCGCCCTTGGCATCATACATGCGGTAGACGCCGGGCTTGGCCGGAAGCCTCGACACGAAGTCGCGGATCAGGTCGGTTCCCCTTGCGTCAGGGACGGGCGACTCGTCGGGGGCCTGGGATGGTTCGGACGTCATGTGGTTCTCTTACATCCCTGCCCCTCAGGTGGGGAAGGCGTAACCCGGCCGCAACGAAAAACCGGCGCCCCTGGGGGCGCCGGTGTCACGGTCACGTCTCAGCCGGGCTCTCAATCATAGGGGCTGTTGCACTGCTTGCGCTTGCCGCTGCTCGAGACATAGGTGTTGGTCTTGGCGTTGTAGGACTTGTAACGGTTCTCGCACCAGGCCTTGTGGCGATTGCCACTGCCATTGCCATTGGTGAGGGCCACCACGCCCGCACCGATCACCGGAACCGTCCACCACGGGCTGTTGTAGTACCAGCCATTGTAATAGAAGCGGCAGGAGTTGCTCCAATTCCGGCAGTGCGGCCCGCGATAGCCATTGTAGTAGCCCGGACGGTAATGGGGGTGGTAGCCGTGACGGTAGACGGGCCGATTGTAGTGGCCGCCGCCATGGCCGCCTCGCACCGAGCGCACGTCGATCAAGAGGTCAGAGGCGGCGGCATCGGCCTGCAGGGCCGGCTTGATGATCGGGAAGGCATTCGCCTCCGAACCCGAAAACCCGATCACGCCGGCGGCGAGCGCCGCCAGTATGACGAAACTTGCTTTGCGCATTGGCAACTGCTCCCTGGAACTCAGCATCGGATATGTGCACGGCACGCCGACCATGAACATCCAAGCGGTAGTTATACTGATCAGGAGCAACAACGCAACGGTGCAACCAGGCCTAGAAACTTCAGAGCCTTCAGCAAACCTGGGCTCCAAACGCGCGAACGTCAGCCTGTGGCACTAGCGCTGGCGCTCGATCTCGACGCCCACACTGCGGGCATTCTTGATGATGTCAGGCTTTTCGACGCGCACGCGGGCGGCCATCACCCGCTTGTCCTTGAGGCATGCGGCGGCGATCTTCTCGCACAGCGTCTCGACCAGGTTGATGTGACCATCGGCGATGATCTGCTCGACCTTCTTGACCACGATCTCGTAGGAGACGACATGGCCAATGTCATCAGCCTGCGGACCATCGCCTTCGCTGACGGAGAGGTCGATGTTCACGATGATGCGCTGCGGATCGATCTTCTCGTGATCATAAATGCCGATCAGCGCCATGAGGTCGAGGTCGCGCACGAAGACGTGGCGAAGCCCCGAGGCGGCGCTTGCCACATGGTGGCTGATCATCGGCTTCTTCATTCATTCACCTCGGTCACGTCCGGCGTCTGCCAGACCAGATGCTGACCGCCATCCAGCGCGATCATCTGCCCGGTCAGCGACGGTTGAGACAATATGAATTTGACGGCGGCGGAAATCTCCTCGGGCGACGTGCCGCGGCCCAGAAGCGTCAGTTTCGCCTGTTTGTCGAAGTCGGCCTGGTCCATGCGGGCGGACGGCAGCGCGGGTCCGGGGCCGATGGCATTGACGCGGATGTTGGGCGCCAGCGCCTGGGCCAGCGTGCGAGTGGCGGTCCACAGCCCGGACTTGGAGGTGGTGTAAGAAAAGAACTTCGGGTTCAGCTTCCACACGCGCTGGTCGATGATCGAGATGATGTTGCCCTCCTCGCCTGCCGGCAATTGCCGGGCGAAGGCCTGCGACAGGAAGACGGGCGCGCGGAGATTGGTGTCGAGATGCTCGGACCAGCTGGCCTTTGTGATGGTGCCCACCTCGTCAGGCTCGAACAGTGAGGCATTGTTGATGAGGCAGGACAGGCCGCCCAGCGCGGCTGAGGCCTCCGCGATCAGGCGGTCGGGCACGTCGGCTTCCGAGAGGTTGCCGCGCACGATGACCGTGTTGCGGCCCATGGCGCGGATGTCGCCCGCGACCTCCTCGGCCTCGGCAAGCGAGGCGTTGCAGTGGACCGCCACATCCCAGCCGTCCCTGGCGAAGTCGAGCGCCAGCCTCCGCCCGATGCGCTTGGCGGAACCCGTGACGAGAACGGACTTTCTCATTTCGCGGGCTTGGGCAGCAGGATGACGTAGTGCTTCTTCACCTTCTTCACCGTTTCCCATGTGCCCTTGAAGCCGGCCGGAATGATGAAGCCATCGCCCTTCTCAACCGTCCACGACTTGCCGTCCTCATTGGTGAGGACCGCCTTGCCCTCGATGATGTGGCAGAACTCCCATTCCGAGTAGTCGACCTTCACCTTGCCCCGCGTCGACTCCCAGATGCCGCAGAAAAGCCGGTCATCCTCGCCGGTGAAGTGGTTCCAGGTGCGCGTCTCATACTTGCCCTTGATGAGCTTTTCCTTGTCGGGCTTGCCCTTGTCGGCGTCCGGGGCATGCTTGCCCTTGGTCTTCATCACCAGAATGTCGGCCATGTGCTCTCTCCCTCAGGTCAGTCGTTTCAGCAACTCGTCGCGGCTCGGCTGGAAGTCGGAGGCCACCCACCAGTCCTCCAGCCTGCTCAGCATTACACCGATTTCCGGCCCGGGGCTCATCCCCGCCGCAAGAAGATCTCGCCCGGATACCGGCAGTACCGGAATGGGCCAGCGGTCAGCCAATTCCAGCAGGTTTTTCCACTCCGCATCGCCCGAGGCCGCATCCGACCGCGCCCAGGCGACCTGAACCAGGTCTCGCCAGGCCTCAGGCCCCGTGTGATAGAGGATGGCACGCTGCTCGGCAGGCCGCAGTGCGGGTGATGGCGGCAGCAGCGAGACCAGCGCTTCGAGGCGCCTTGCCTCATGGTTGGAAAGCCGCCAGCGCTCCGGCATCGAGCGCGGATCCTGCGCCAGCACGGCAAGCCGCAGCAGCGGGTCCGGCCGCAAGCGCTCCAGCACGCGCCAGTCCTCCGTATACGGAAGAAGCTGCGACAGGATGCCCTGCCCCGCCATCAGCTTCAGCGTTTCGACGGCACCCGGAGCCGACATCAGCTTGAACATCTCCTGCCGGATGCGCTCGGCCGAGAGGCCATCAAGGCCTGCCTTGAGGCGCGTGCAGGCGGCAAGCCCCGCCGCATCGGGCGCGCCATGGCCATAGCGCGCATGGAACCGGAAGAAACGCAGGATGCGCAGATAGTCCTCGGTGATGCGCTGCTCGGGATCGCCGACGAAGATGACCCGGCGGCCTTGCACATCTGGCCAGCCACCGACAAAATCATGCACCGTGCCGCGCGCATCGCAGTAGAGCGCGTTCATGGTGAAGTCGCGTCGCTGCGCATCGGCGTCCCAGTCGTCGGTGAACTTGACCTTGGCGCGGCGGCCGTCGGTCTCGACGTCATGACGCAGCGTGGTGACTTCGAAGGGATGGTGATCGACCACCACCGTAACCGTGCCATGCTCGATGCCGGTGGGATGAACTTTCATGCCAGCCGCAGCACACGCCGCCGTCACCTGCTCGGGCGACAGGGTGGTGGCGACATCAACCTCCGTCACGGCTTCGCCCAGCAACGCATTGCGAACCGCGCCGCCCGCCACGCGACCCTCGCCGCCTGCCGCCGCCAACGTGGCGAACAGGCGCTGCAGCGCGGGCTCGGTCAGCCACACTTCAGCGGCAAGGGAGGGAAGCTTGGTCATGTCGGTTCGTACATCAGGCGGTAGAGGTTGCGGATCATGCCGGCAGTGGCGCCCCAGATGTAGCGCCCCTGCCAGGGCATTGCATAATAATAGCGGGTATGGCCCTGCCAGTCCCGCGAATGGCGCTCATGATGCGCGGGGTCCATCAGGAAGGCCAGCGGCACCTCGAAGACATCCTTCACCTCGGCTTCCTCCGGCACCACGGTGAAGCCGGGGCGGACGAGGGCCACCACCGGCACGACGCGGTAGTTGGTGGAGGTGAGGTAGGTGTCGAGGAAGCCGATGGGTTCCACGAAAGTCGGTGGGATGCCCGTCTCTTCCCGTGTCTCACGCAGGGCGGCGGCCACCGCATCGGCATCGGTGTCGTCGATGCGCCCGCCCGGAAAGGCGATCTGCCCCGCGTGGCTGCGAAGGTGCGGCTGGCGCTCGGTGAGGAGCAGGTGAAGACCATCCGGCCGGGGCACCAGCGGCACCAGCACCGCGGCAGGTTTCGGCTCCTCGTTCTGGGGGATCATCCGCGCCGTGGGGTTGAGGTCGTCGTCGCTGAAGCCGTGAGCCCTCGGCGGCGCGGCATGAAGCCGTCCGGCGGCGCGCGCGCGGAAATCCGCCTCGTCGATGGGGTTCAAGAGGCGATCCCGATCTCGGCGGCCTTCTGCATCCGGTAGAAGCGGCCAGACGACCAGACGCCGAACCAGCCGTCCTCCACCATGCCAGCAGCGGCCAGATCATAGAACAGGGCGCGACTGACCAGCGCCTCGAGCCCGGCCCGCACCATGACATAGGGCTTGAGACCGCCGGTGCCCTCCTCCTCTGCAAAGCGCAGCGGGTGGGCGTCGTCGACCGTCACCTCGTCGTCGACGTTGGTCTCGAAATGCAGGATCTGGGACGTGCCCTCGCCCTCCGCCCGCATGCGGATCGCCGTGAATGGCGCGTCATCGACCCGGATGCCGACCTTTTCCACAGGTGTTACGAGATAGAACTTCCCATCCGGGTCGCGCCGCAGCACCGAGGCGAAGAGCTGGACCAGCGGTTTCCGGCCGATCGGCGAGTTCATGTAGAACCAGGTGCCGTCCTGGGCGATGCGCATGTCGATATCGCCGCAGAACGGCGGGTTCCACAGATGCACCGGCGGCAGTCCCTTGGCTTTCCGCGCCTCCCCCAGCCCTTTCAGGGGGTTGCTTGCATCTCGCTGATCCGTGTTCATTTTCCCGTCATTACCGTCTGGTCGGCCTGTCCATGCCGCCTCTTTTAGGCCATTCTCGTTGCCGAGGATGAAAACAATTCATTCGGGGCTGATCCAGCCCCGGTTCCCATACGATAGTGAGTGCCATGGCCAGCATCAATGAAGCAGACCGACAGATCATTTCCGACCTCGAGTCGGCAGCCGAGAGGCTGGGCAAGGCCCATCAGGCCATCGGCCGGGTGATCTTCGGCCAGGACGAGGTGATCGAGCAGGTGCTGATCGCCATTCTCGGCGGTGGGCATGCCCTGCTGGTGGGTGCTCCCGGCCTTGCCAAGACCAAGCTTGCCACCACGCTGGGCCGGGTGCTGGGCCTCAACGAGAAGCGCGTGCAGTTCACCCCGGATTTGATGCCGGCCGACATCATCGGCTCCGAGGTGCTGGACGAGGCCGAAGGCGGCCGCCGCCAGTTCCGCTTCCTGCAAGGCCCCGTGTTCTGCCAGTTGCTGATGGCGGACGAAATCAACCGCGCCTCGCCGCGCACCCAGTCGGCCCTGCTGCAGGCCATGCAGGAGCACCACGTGACGGTGGCCGGCCAGCGCCATGACCTGCCGCGACCCTTCCACGTGCTCGCCACCCAGAACCCCATCGAGCAGGAGGGCACATATCCGCTGCCGGAGGCCCAGCTCGACCGCTTCCTGGTGCAGATCGACGTGCCCTATCCCTCTCTCGATGCTGAACGCCGCATGCTGTTCGCCACCACGGGCGCCGCCGAGGCCGAGGCTGAAGCGGTGCTGTCCACCACTGAGCTGATGAATGCCCAGCGCCTCACGCGCCTGATCCCGGTGGGCGAACAGGTGGCGGAGGCCATCCTGCGCGTGGTGCGCGCCGCACGCCCGGGTCCTGACGCCGATGACTTCGTCAACCGCAACGTTGCCTGGGGCCCATCGCCGCGCGCCTCGCAGGCCTTGATGCTGGGGGCGCGCGCCCGCGCCATGCTGCAGGGACGCCTGTCGCCCTCGCTCGACGACGTGCAGGCCTTGATGGCCCCGGTGTTCCGCCACCGCATGGCGCTGAACTTCACGGCGCGCGCCGACGGGCACACCATCGAGGGTGCCATCGAGCGGCTCTCCGGCCTTATCGCCTGATCTGATGACATCCGCCCAGGCCCTCACCCTCGCCGACCGCGCCGCGGCTCAGGCCCGCGCACTGCCGCCCCTTCTGGTGGAGGCGGAGCGCATCGCTGCGACGGTGATCCTCGGCGAGCATGGCCGCAAGCGCGCCGGGCCCGGTGAATCCTTCTGGCAATATCGCCCCTACAGCTTCGGCGACTCAACGCAGCGCATCGACTGGCACAAGTCTGCCCGTTCGGATCGCGTCTACATCCGCGAAAATGAGTGGGAGGCGGCGAACACGCTGTGGGTCTGGGCCTCGCCGGCGATCTCCATGACCTTCAAGTCCCACCTGTCGCAGGTCACGAAGCGCGAGCGCGCGCAGTTGCTGATGCTGGCGCTTGCCTCGCTCGCGGTGCGGGGCAATGAGCGGGTGAGCGTACTGGGCTCGCCCTATGCGCCAGACCATACGCGGGCCCAGCTGGTGAAGCTGGCAGCGTGGTTCATGAAGGCGGAAGGGTCTGCACTTCCCAGCTTCACCCGCATGCCACGCTTTTCGGGCGCGGTGCTGGCCAGCGACTTCTTCGAAACGCCGCAGGACATCGCCCGCGCCATTACGCCGCTCGCCGAGGCGGGTGTGAAAGGCCATCTGGTGCAGGTTGTCGATCCGGCGGAGGAGACGCTGCCCTATGCCGGCCGCATCGAGTTTCACGAGATGGCGGGGCCGTTGAAGTTCCTCTCTTCCAAGGCCGAGACACTGCGCGAGGCCTATGCCGAGAAGCTTGCCGAACACCGGGCCGCACTCAAGGACCTGTGCCGCCGCATCGGCTGGAGCTTCGTCATCCACCGCACCGATGACCCGCCGACGCGCAGCCTGTTGTCGTTGCACGCCCTGATCTCGGGCGAGGCAGCGCGATGAACCTGCTCGGAGCCCTCACCTTCGCCACGCCGTTGGCGCTTGCCGCACTGCTGCTGCTGCCGGTGATCTGGTGGCTGCTGCGCTTCACGCCGCCGCGCCCGGAGACGGTGCGCTTCCCGGCCATCCGCCTGCTGCTGGGCTTGCGCAACCGCGAGGAGAAGCCGGACAAGACGCCTTGGTGGCTGCTGCTTCTGCGCCTGGCGCTGGCGGCCCTTGTCATCATCGGCGTGTCGCAGCCGCTCTATTCACCGGGCCGCATCGGCACGCTGACGAACACGCCGGTCCTGCTGGTCGTCGACGACAGTTGGGCAGCCGCCAGGAACTGGGACCAGCGCCGCGAGGTGATGGCGGAGATCCTCGACAATGCCGCTGCCGCGGGCGCCACGGTGACGCTTGCCACGACAACCCCAGAATTGCGCCCCCAGGCCCTGGAGCCAAAAGCCGCCGCCGAACTGAAGGCGCGTGCAGCGGCACTTGCGCCGCGCGCCTTCGACCCGGACCGTACGGGCACGCTCGACCGGCTTGCCGCAGAGTTTGGCAAGACGGAGGCACTGCGCGTCATCTGGCTGTCCGACGGCATCGACGACGGCAAGGCGCAAGGGTTCGCTGCGGGCCTCCAGAAACTGGCCAATGGCGCAGCCGCGGTGGAGGCCATCGTGCCGTCCGCCGAGCAGTTGCCGCTGGCACTCGCCACGCCCGGTTTCGAGGGTGGGCAGATCAAGGTAACGGTGCTGCGCACGCCTGGTGGCCCGGCGCAGGCCGTACCGGTCGTCGCCACCGCCGGCAATGGTCGCAGCTTCGGCGATGTGACGCTGAACTTCGCCGCCGGCGCCTCGTTGGCGACAGGCGTTCTCGAGCTACCTGTCGAACTGCGCAACGAGGTGGGGCGCATCGCCGTCAAGGACGAGCGCAACGCCGCGGCGGTGTTCCTGATGGATGACCGCTGGCGCCGCAAGACGGTGGGCCTGATGTCGGGCACCACCGCGGAAATGTCTGAGCCGCTTCTGGCCCCACTCTACTATGTTTCACGCGCGCTGGACCCCTATGCCGAGGTGAGCCAGCCGGATGGCACGGCGGCGCTCAAGAGCCTGCTGGACCAGGGGCTTTCCATGCTGGTGCTGGCCGACATCGGCGTGCTGCCCGGCGAACAGCAGGAGATGATCTCGCGCTGGGTGGACAATGGCGGCGTGCTGCTGCGCTTCGCGGGCCCGCGCTTCGCAGGCGCGCAGGATGGCCTTGTGCCGGTGACGCTGCGCGCCGGCGACCGCTCGCTCGGCAGCGCGCTGAGCTGGGAGACGCCGCAGCCCATGCAGCCCTTCCCGGAAAAGAGCCCCTTCGCCGGCCTCACCCCTGACCCGTCGGTAACGGTGAACCGGCAGGTGCTGGCCGAGCCGGATTCCGACCTGCCGGACAAGGTGTGGGCCAGCCTCGCTGACGGCACGCCGCTGGTGACGGCCAAGAAGGAAGGCAAGGGCCTGGTGGTGCTGTTCCATGTCACGGCCAATGCCGATTGGTCGAACCTGCCCGTCTCCGGCCTGTTCCTCGAAATGCTGCGCCGCGTGCTCGATCTTGCGCCGGCCGCCGGCAGCGGCGTCAAGAGCGGCGCCATGGCCAGCGAAGCCCAGGCCTATGCACCGTTCCTGGCGCTTGACGGCTTCGGCGACCTGACCAGCCCCTCGCCCGACGTCCAGCCCATTCCCGCCACCGGCATCGACAAGGCCACGGCCACCGCCGCGACACCGCCCGGCCTCTATCGCCGCGGTGAACAGGAGCGTTCCATCAACATCACCCATGGCGGAACCGCGCTGACCGCGATTTCCGCGCTTCCCGACGGTGTGGCGCAGCGCACCCTGGCGCCGATGCCGACACTGGCGCTGGCGCCATATGCCTTTGGGCTCGCGATGCTGGCCTTCCTCGCCGACTGCTGTGCCGCCCTGTTCCTCGGTGGCGGACTGATGCGCATGCGCCAGCGCCGCGCCGCGGCGGCCCTGCTGCTGGCTCTGGCCCTGATGACGGCGTGGCAACCGCTGCCCGGCCATGCCCAGGCGGCCGACGACTTCGCCATGCAGAACGCGCTCGAGACACGGCTCGCCTACGTGAAGACGGGTGACGCAGAAATCGACAGCATCAGCGAAGAGGGACTTAAGGGCCTCGGCCAGATGCTGCGCGAGCGCACCTCCGTCAACACCGGCGATCCCGTCGGCGTCAACATCGAACGTGACGAACTGGTGTTCTTCCCGCTGCTCTACTGGCCGGTGCGGCCGGAGGCGACCGTGCCGTCGGATGCGGCACTGGCGCGCATGGATGCCTACATGAAGGGTGGCGGCACCATCTTCTTCGACCTGCGCGAGGATGGCTCCGGCGCTGACGCGCTGAGTGGCGGCGCCACCGCCGCTTCCGAGGCGCTGCGCCGCATCCTGGCCAAGCTCGACATTCCGCCGCTGGAGCCCGTGCCACCTTCGCATGTGCTGACCAAGAGCTTCTACCTGCTCGACCGCTTCCCGGGCCGCTATGATGGCGGCAAGCTGTGGGTGGAGCGCTCCGACAGCGAGGGCGCGGCCCTCGGCAACACCGATGGGGTGAGCGGCCTGATCATCGGCGCCAATGACTATGCCGCGGCCTGGGCCATGGATGTGAATGGCGATCCGCTCTACGCCTCAGTGCCGGGCACCGACCGGCAGCGCGAGTTCGCGATGCGCACTGGCATCAACATCGTGATGTATGCGCTGACCGGCAACTACAAGGCCGACCAGGTGCATGTGCCCGATCTGCTCGACAGGCTGGGACAGTGATGGACTGGAGCGTCTCCTTCGAACCGGTTCTGCCCTGGGCGCTGATCGCGCTGGCGGGTGTTGCAGGCCTCGCACTTCTGGTGGCGCTGGCGATCGGCCGGTCGCGCGGCACGCTGCTGCGCGCGCTGTCCTTTGCGCTGCTGCTCGCGGCACTCGCCAACCCGGTGGTGCGCAACGAGGAGCGCCAGCCGCTGCCCGACATCGCGGTGGCGGTGGTCGACCAGTCGCTGAGCCAGCAGACCGGCGCGCGCAGCAAGCGCACCGAGGAGGCCGTTGCCGCGCTCAAACAGGCCGTGGCACGGCTTCCCAACACCGAACTTCGCACCGTCGACGTCAAGTCCCTCGCCAGCAGCGAGGATGACGGCACCCGCGCCTTCGAGGTGCTGAACCGGGCGCTTGCCGACATTCCGCCCGACCGTTTTGCAGGCGCCGTCATGATCACCGACGGACAGGTGCACGACGTGCCGCAGGATCCGGCCAAGAGCGGCATCGGCGGACCACTGCATGCCCTGATCACCGGGTCCAAGACGGAGAAGGACCGCCAGATCGTCATCGAGAAGGCGCCGCGCTTCGGAATGGTGGGCCAGGAACAGACCGTGGCTTTCCGCCTCGACGAGGCGAACGGGCCTGGACAACCGGTGCCGGTGACCATCACCGTCAGCGGCGGCACGCCGATCACCATCGACGTCTCGCCCGGCCAGACGGTGGAGGTGCCCGTGGCTGTCGATCATGGTGGCCAGAACATCGTGGAGATCACCGCCCCGCCGCTCGACGGCGAGATCTCGCTGCAGAACAACCGCGCCGTGACCGTGATCGAGGGCGTGCGTGATCGGCTGCGCGTGCTGCTGGTCTCGGGTGAGCCGCATGCCGGCGAGCGCACCTGGCGCAACCTTCTGAAGGCCGATGCCTCCGTCGACCTCGTGCACTTCACCATTTTGCGCCCGCCCGAGAAGCAGGACGGGACGCCGACCAAGGAACTGGCCCTCATCGCCTTCCCGACGCGCGAACTGTTCGTCGACAAGCTCGACCAGTTCGATCTCGTGATCTTTGACCGCTACCGGCGCCAGTCGGTGCTGCCCGAGGCCTACATGTTCAACATCGCGCAATATGTGCGCAATGGCGGCGCGGTCCTGATCGCGTCGGGCCCGGACCTTGCCGCCGAGGATGGCCTCTACAGCACGCCCCTTTCCGACATCATGGCGGCAATTCCCACCGGCGACGTGGTGGAGGAGCCGTTCAAGCCGATGCTCACCGACCAGGGCCGGAAGCACCCGGTCACCAAGGATCTTCCGGATTCGGCTGGCGAGACGCCAAGCTGGGGCCGCTGGTTCCGCCTTGTCGACACCTCGACGCAATCGGGCGAGACGGTGATGTCGGGTCCCGGCGACAAGCCGCTGCTGGTGCTTTCGCGCCAGGACGAAGGCCGCGTGGCGCAACTGCTGTCCGATCAGGGCTGGCTGTGGGCGCGTGGTTTCGAGGGCGGCGGCCCGCAGACCGAACTGCTGCGCCGCCTCGCCCATTGGCTGATGAAGGAGCCGGACCTCGAGGAGGAGGCCCTCAACGGCAGGCAACAGGGCAACGACCTCATCCTCGAGCGCCGCACCATGGCCGATAGCGCCGAACCGGTGGAGGTGACGCTGCCCTCCGGCAAGACGGAAACGGTCCCCCTGCGCCAGGTTTCGCCGGGGCGCTTCCAGGGATCGCTGCCCGTCACCGAAGCCGGGCTGCACCGGCTGGCCGACGGCAAGCTCATGGCGGTTGCCGCCACCGGCAACGGCGATGCGCGCGAGATGGCCAATCTGCGGTCAACGACCGCCTTGCTGGACCCGGTGGCACGAGGCACCGGCGGCAGTACAAGCTGGCTCGAAGATGGCATGCCGCAGATCATCAAGGTATCAGCTGGCCGCCAGATGGCCGGCGCGGGCTGGATCGGCCTGCGTGCCAACGACAGTTACCGCGTTCAGGCCGTGTCCGACACGCCGCTCTTCGCGACGCTGCTAAGCCTCGCAGCGCTGCTGCTTGCCCTGGGCAGCATGTGGTACCGCGAGGGCCGCTGATCCTGGAACCTGCGCGAGGCCCGACGCGCCTTCGAGCGCTCCGGGCTTGAGCTCCAGATACAGGAAGCGGGCGGGGTCGACGGGCCCCGGCAGGCTGATCAGCCCGTCGGGCAATTTGCGGAAGCCCACCTTGGCGTAATAGGGCTCGTCGCCCACCAGCAGCACGAGACCGTGGCCCCGGGCGCGCGCGCGCGCCAGGCCTTCCTGCATCAGCGCAATGCCGATGCCCAGCCCCTGGCGATCTGGATGCACGGCAAGCGGCCCCAGCAGCAGGGCGGGCGACAGCCGCGCCCCAATGGCCAGCGGCCAGAAGCTGATGGTGCCGGAAACACCCACGCCCGTGTCCCGCGTCACCATTGACAGGCCGGCAACGGCGCTGTTGCCCTCGCGCAGACGGTAGGAGGTCTTGCCATGGCGGCCGGAGCCGAAGGCGAGGTCGAGCAGGCGCTCGATGGCTTCATGGTCGTGGGATGTCGTGTCGTCGCAGGTGATGGGGCCGCACATGGGCAAGATCTCGGGCAATCAGGGCTTCAGGACCAGCGCCCGGAAGGCCCGGACGCAGCTGACGAAGACGTCTGTGCGGAGGGGTTGACCGGACGCGTTCAGGCGCGCGCGCTGCCGCGCGTGGCGCGGGCTCGTCGTCGCAGGCTGACGTGATCCATGGTGGTCATTCTTCGCGCCTTAGCTTGTAGCTGGCCGAACGTCAAGGTTCGGTAAAGCCTCACCAGATCCGCGCTGGCGCAGTACCCGACAGCACCTCCGTGATGCGCCGCCGGGTTCCCGGGGTCGTCCCGTCGGGAAGCGCCGCGATGGCGAAAAACCGCGCCTCCGCTATTTCTGCGTTGGGCGTGAAGCTATCCTCGCGAAAGCGCCGCACCACGAAGCAGGCCACGTGGTCGCCCCGGAACTGCGCGTCATTGAGGAAAACGCCATGCAGCACCGGTGCCTCCTCCGCCACGACCCCCGCCTCCTCGCGCAGCTCGCGGAGCGCGGCATCGGCCAGCGCCTCACCGCGCTCGACACCACCGCCCGGCAGCAGCCACCCTGGGGCATAGCCATGCCGCACCAGAAGGACCTCCGTCGCGTCCGCCTTCAGCACCAGCGTGCGCGTGCCCAGCGTCATTCCACGCGTCTGGCGATAGGCCACCCGCAGGAAAGGCTTCACAGCCCTGAACAGCAAAGTCTTGACGCGCTCCGGCATGGCAGATGGTTAGCCCCTCGCCCGGTTCTCGCCAAGCTTGAGTTCCGCGGGCCCGCTTGTTAAGCCGTAAGCCATGAGCCAGTTCGTCAGCGTCCGACCGGTACGCGGCAAGGAGGACCTCCGGGCCTTCCTCGACGTTCCGTTTGCAATCTACGCCGACGACCCCAACTGGGTGGCGCCGCTCTATATCGAGCGGCTCGAGCACCTCGACCCGCAGCGGAATCCCTATTTCCGCCATGCCGAGGTCGAGCTTTTCCTTGCGTTCCGCGGTGACAAGCCGGTGGGCCGAATTTCCGCGCAGCTCTGCCGTCTGCGCAGCGAGCGCCACGCGGATGGCGTTGGACAGTTTGGCTTCCTCGAAGCCGAAAACGATCCTGCGGTCTTCTCCGCCCTGTTTGAAGCCGCCGGTGCCTGGCTGAAGCAGCGCGGCGCCACCACCATCCAGGGCCCGTTCAGCTTCTCGATCAACGATGAAACTGGCCTTCTCGTCGAGGGCTTCGATACGCCACCCATGGTGTTGATGGGCCATGCGCGCCCATATTATGGGCAGCGCATGGAAGACGCTGGCTTTGCCAAGGCGAAGGACGTCTTCGCCTATGACCTCTTCGCATCGCCCGAAATACCGCGCGCCCTCAAATCGGCCTATGACAAGGCGCTCTCCGACAAGGACGTGACGCTGCGCCCGCTCGACAAGAAGCAACTGCTGAAGGAACTGCGCACCGTCGTCTCCATCGCCAACGATGCATGGTCTGAAAACTGGGGATTCGTGCCCTGGACGGAAGAGGAGATGGCGGCGCTCGCCAACAATCTCAAGTTCCTGGTGAGTGGCGACTACATTGCAATCGCCGAATACAAGGGCGAGCCCGCTGCCATGGCCATCACCCTGCCCAACATCAATGATTGGCTCGCCGGGCTGCAGGGCCGCCTGCTGCCCTTCGGCTGGGCGAGGCTCGCATGGAGCCTTTACGCAAAGCCGCCGCAGGCGGTGCGCATGCCGCTCATGGGATTGCGCAAGAAATTCCACGGCACAGCCACCGGCGCCGTGCTCGGCATGGCGGTGATCGCCCGCGTCCGGAACTTTCACGTCGGCCGCGGCACCACGAAGGGCGAGGCCTCATGGATCCTCGAAGACAACATGCCGATGCGCCGCATGATCGAAGCCTTTGGAGGCCGACCCTACAAGACCTATCGCATTTATGAGAAGTTCATCGGTTAGGCGCTAGCCGCGTCAGGCAGCGCCGCGCTGCCCCGTTCCATTGTGTGTCAGCCAGAAGTTCGCCAGTTCACGTGTTCACCCTCGCCCATCTTTCCGATCTTCACCTTGGTCCCCTGCCCGCCGGATCGGCGCACAGGCACTTCGCCTTGAAGCGAACGCTCGGTGTCATGAACTGGCGGCTCAGCCGCCACCGCGTGCACAATCCCGCCGTGGCCATGGCGATCGCCACCGACATCGTGCGCGAGGCACCAGATCATGTGGCGCTGACAGGCGACATCGTGAACGTCGCGGCGCGTGAGGAATTCGTGGCGGCATCTCGCTGGATGAACGCCTTCGGTACGCCAGACTGGATCAGCTTCGTGCCAGGAAACCATGACTGCTACGTGCGCATGGCGTGGGAACATGGCCTGCTTCACCTGTTACCCTTCATGCAGGGCGACATGCGCGTGCCCCTCACCCAGGATTCGCCGCAGATCGCAACACCCTTCCCCTATGTGAGGCTCCGCCGCAACGTCGCGCTGATCGGCGTCTCGACGGCCCTGCCGCAACCCCTCCACCGCGCCTCGGGCCAGCTGGGCCGCACCCAACTGAAGTCGCTCGCCCATCTTCTTTCGGACCTCCGCGAACGCGGTTATGCGCGTGTGGTCATGATCCACCACCCGCCGCTTCCCGGCCTCGCCAGCCCACGCAAGGCACTGATCGACGCCGCCCCGCTGCGCGACGTGCTGGAAGCGCAGGGCGCGGAGCTGGTACTCCACGGCCATAACCATGAGCACATGCTGAACACCCTCAATTCCCGCTTTGGCGCGGTGCATGTGCTGGGGGTGCCCTCGGCCTCCCTGGTCGCGGACCAGCACCACCCTTTGGCCGCCTGGAACCTGTACCGGATTCAGCGCCTGGCAGGAAAATGGCAGATCGACGTGTCGATCCGCAGCTATGATCCCGCCAGCCGTCAGGTCGCCCCCCTGACTGAATTCACCCTTTCATCCTGACCGTCAGCTGGCTAGATTGCGCCGGTTGACGATCCCCCTCCCTTCCGGAAGCTGAAACCCGCCTTGCTGCTCCCCATCCTCGACAGGCATGTCATGCGGCAGGTGTCGCTGCCACTCGCGGGCGCGCTGGTGATCGGCTTGCTGATGCTGCTGGCCGACCGCATGGTCCGCCTGCTCGACACCACACTCGGCAAGAAAAACTCCTTCTCGGTGGTGTTCGAGATGCTGGCCTATCTGGTGCCGCACTACCTGGGCACGGCACTGCCGGCTGCGCTGTTCCTCGGTCTGCTGCTGGGATTCGGCAAGATGTCGGAGAATTCCGAGACCGACGCCTTCATGGCATCGGGGGTGGGCCTCAACCGCATGGCCCGCCCGGTGATCCTGATGGGTGTGCTGATCAGCATCGCCTCTATGCTGATCATGGGATGGATCCAGCCCTACGCCCGCTATGCCTACCGCTCGGTGGTGTTCGACGTCCAGAACGTCGAAGTCTTCTACCTCGCGGAAGAGGGCGTGTTCATGCAGGCAGGCGACCGCACCTTCGTCATCGACAAGCTGGACCGCGGCACCAATTCGTTCCAGAACGTGTTCATTTTTGAAGACAATGGTGCAAAGGGGTCAGACACCGTCACCGCCTCGCGCGGCTCGCTCGTCGACAATACCTCCGGTCAGCGACCGATGCTTCGCCTTGAGGATGGCCACCGCCTCACCTTCAAGACCAGGCCAGATGTCGACTCAAAGGACCCGGTCATCGGCGAGGCAACCGAATTCGCGCTCGCCGATACACCGCTCGGGCGCATCTCCAAGGACATCTTCCGGCCGCGCGGCGAGGACGAGCGTGAACTGACGCTCCCCGAACTGTTTACCGCGCTCAAGAACCCCCCGCCCAAGTCGAGCTATGATGACGTCAGCTCAGAGCTCAGTGAGCGGCTGGTGATGGCGGTCAGCATCCTGATCCTACCCTATCTTGCAATTCCCTTCGCGGTGGGTTCTCGGCGCAGCGCCCGCGGCTTGCGCACGGGCGTCGCCCTCGTGCTGATCGTCGTGTACAACGAGATCATCCACCAGGGTGCCGCATTGGCCAATCACGGGGTCGCCTCGCCCTTGCTGACCATGTGGTTGCCCTGCCTGCTGCTCGCCGCGTTTGCCGCATGGCGCTACATTGGCACCTGTTTCACTCTGCGCAACGATCCGGTCAGCGCTGCCATTGACCGCGCGGGCGAATTCTTCGGCAACCTGCGCCGCAGCGTTGTGCACCGTCTTGGATGGGGAACATCGACATGATGAAGATCATCGGCTGGATGCTGAACCGCATGGTCGCCGTTCGCTTCTTCGGCATCCTCATCGGCATCTCCTTTTTCGTCCTGTCTCTGGACGTGCTGACCAATGCCAAGGAACTGCAGGCGCTGCGCCCCAACGACATGACGATCCTGCTGCACTACATGCTGTATCGTGCTCCCTCGGTGCTGGTGAACTACATGGGCATCAGCATGCTGCTCGCCATGCTGCTGAGCCTCACTGAGCTGAGCTACCGCAACGAGATGGCGGCGATGTGGGCGGCGGGCCTCTCGCCGGCGCGGCTCATCATCATGCTGCTGCCGCTGGCCTTCGTGGCGGGCGCGATCAATTTCATGCTTTCGGACTCAGCAATTCCCGCCACCATCCCGCAGTTGCGCGACTGGGGCGTGGGCGACTATGGAGCAGAAAAACTGAAGCTTGGCGAGAAGGACCCGATCTGGATGCGGGCGGGACCGGACATCCTCCGGGCGGAGAGCGCCAACGCCGATTCGACCAAACTCGACGGCGTCATCATCTTCCGCCGCGACGAGCAAGGCCTGCTGCACGAGCAGATCCATGCGAAGCAGGCGACGCTTTCTGACGGCCGTTGGACGCTGTCTCAGGTGCTGGTCTATTATCGTGACAATCTCCAGCCGTCGCATCTCGAAACCCTGGTCTACTCCGGCGCCATGAAGCCCGCACAGGCCGGCGCACGTTCCGGTGCGCCAGAGGACATGTCCCTGTCGGAGCTCTTCTACTTCATCGACAACCAGGGCTTCGGCATACGGCCCGTATGGGTCTATGAAACCTGGGCGAACAAGCGAGTCTCGCTGTTTTTCTCGGGGCTCCTGATGATGGGCCTGTGCATACCACTTGCCACCCGCTTCCGCCGCGGTGGCGGCCTTGGCGCGCTGTTCGCAGTCGGCGTCGGCATTGGTTTCGTCTACTTCATCGTCGATGGCATTTCGCTGACCATGGGAGAACTTGGCTTCGTGAGGCCATGGCTTGCCGCGTGGCTGCCGATTCTCGCCTTCGGGTCGCTTGCCGTTGTGATGACGCTCAGGTCGGAGACGGTGTGACGGGGCGGCCGCGGCGTGCTGGGCTGATCGTCAATCCGCGCTCCGGAAAGGGCAGCGGCAAGGGGCAGGCGCTGGCCGAGAAGCTGAAGGGCGATCCTGGCATCTCGCTGCACGTGCTGGAACACTTCGAGCATCTCGAGGACGTGATCGCCGGCATGGCACATGAGCAGGTGACGGATCTGTTCATCAGCTCAGGCGACGGCACAATCCAGGAAATCCTCACCCAGATCGCAGAGCGGCCGCTGTTTTCCGTGCGGCCCCGCATCTGCCTGCTGCCACACGGCACGACCAATCTCAGCGCCAACGACCTGGGCTTCGTGAACCGCTCGCTCGATGTTCAGGCGGCATTCCTGCGCCGGCCGGAAGCACGAATGCTGGTCACCCGCAACACCATCCGCTGCGTGAACCCCGGAGACGGAAAACTGCGCCATGGCATGTTCGTGGCCACCGGCGCCATGTCGATCGCCACGCATTACTGCCAGCGCGCCTTCAACGAACAGGGTGTCAAGGGACAATGGGCGGTGGCCAAGACACTGCTGACGGCGGTGCGCAAATACATGTTCTCGGCACCCGACAGAGAGGACGATGCGCGCTTCGACCGCCCCTATGCGATTTCGGTCGATGCCAACGGCCGCCGTCTAGCTGGAGGAACGCAGCTCCTGCAGATGTCGACCACTCTCGATACGTTGTTGCTGAAGTGCCACCCCTTCTGGGGCGGCAAGACGGCGCCCATCCGGACGACGGTGATTCCCTATCCCGTACCCTCGGTGCTGCGCTGGATGCTGCCCATCATGTATGGCGGCGAGAACCACGCAAGCCCTGCTGGCGCGGTGAGCTTCTGCTCGGAGCAACTCTCCGTCGGATCCGACGTCATGTTCGTGATTGACGGTGAATTCTTCCCCCCACCGAAGGATGAGCCGCTGCGGCTGGAAACCGGGCCCGAATTCACCTTCATCAGGCGCTAGGCTTCCGCCCCGGCCTTCACCTTGCCAGTCCGGGGACTCCTGGATCGCTTAGCCGTTCGCCACTTTCTTGCCGTGGCCCTGCGCCACCACCGCGCCGAACAGTTCGATGATGCGGTCGATCTCGGCGTCGGAATGCGCCGCCGAAACCGAGCAGCGCAGCAGGCACAGCTTGTTGGGCGTGCCCGGCGGCAGCGCAATGTTGACATAGACGCCAGCCTTGAGCAGCGCGCCCCACATGGAAATGGTTGAGGGCTCGTCCGGGCAGCGCACCGCCACAACGGGGCTCACCACATCGCAGCCCAGCTCAAGGCCCAGCTCCTTGAAGCCATGGAACAGCCTTGCCGAATTTTCGGCCAGCTTCTTGCGCCGCTGCGGTTCCGCCGCCAACTTGCGGATTGCCGCGAGCGAGGTGGCGATGGAAGCCGGCGAGGACGACGCCGTGAACATGTAGGGCCGCATCGCGTAGCGCAGATATTCGAAATAGGGGTGGTCGCCCGCCCCGAAGCCGCCGATGGCGCCCACGCTCTTGGAGAAGGTGCCGACCACGAAGTCGACATCCTTCTCGAGACCAGCCTCGTCGGCCAGGCCGCGGCCATGCGGTCCGAGAACACCGAAACTGTGCGCTTCGTCAACCAGCAGCTGGAAGCCGTGCTTCTTCTTCACCTCGATGAAGTCGGCCAGCGGGGCACGGTCGCCCATCATCGAATAGATGCCTTCAAGCACCACCAGCTTGCCGCCGCCATCTTCTTCGCCGCGCGTCAGGCGCTTGTCGAGGTCGGCAGCATCATTGTGGCGGAAGCGGACCAGCTTGGCCCCCGAGAGCGTGCAGCCGTCATAGATCGAGCTGTGCGAGTCGGCGTCGAGGTAGATCGTGTCGCGCGATCCAGCAAGGCCCGACATCATGCCGAGGTTCGCCTGGTATCCGGTGGTGAAGACAATGCAGTGCTTGCGGTCGAGGAACGTCGCGAACTCGGTCTCGAGCTCCCTGTGCAGCGAGAAGGAGCCGTTGGCGATGCGCGAGCCCGTGGTGCCGGTGCCGAATTCGGCCAGCGCCTTCTGCCCCGCCGCAATGCATTCCGCATCGAAGGTGATGCCCATGTAATTGTTGGTACCGGCAAGAATGGTCTCGCGGCCATCGATCAGCGCGCGGGTGGGCGAGATGAGCTTCTCGTTCACGACGCCAACGGCGTCGCCACCCAGGAACTTCATGCGGGCGTGGCGTTCGGCAGTCGTTGCGAGCTTAGCGAGCAGGTCCATGCCTTACCCCTTCTTTGTCCGGGCCTCGACCACCTTCGCGAGGTCGGCCACCGTGCGCGTTTCCGACAGCACGTTGAGCGGGATCTCGATGTCGAAGTGGTCCTCCACTTCCATCACGAAGTCCATCACCGTGACGGAGTCGATGTTGAGGTCGGTCGAGATGTCAGTCGCGGCCGAAAGGGCCGAGCCGTTGGTGTTGAACGGTTCGAGCAGCTTGCAGAGTTGGGAGACGGTGTCGGTCATTGAGACGTCCTTGAACTTGGCGTTCTTGTATCGGTGCCGCGCCCCCGAGGCAACCACCCGGCATTGCGGTACCAGGTCACGGTTTCGGCAAAACCCGTGTCGAAGGCAGTGGGGTCGGCCAGCGCCAGGCCGCTGGGGCGGGCCACCCAGTCGGGATGATAAAGTTCGGCGATCTTGCCGCGGTTCACCATGCCGGCCTTGCACGTCACCCGCGACAGGCCTTCGGCCAGCGTGGCCACGGCGGCAGGAATGGCCCGCGGCAGGAAGATCGGGCGGATCGGCGCTCCCCGGAAGCCGGAGGCCGTGCGGATCAGGTCTTCCCAGCCATAGCCGCCTGGCTTGCCGTCGCTCACCTCATGCACCCCTTGCGTGTCCGATTGCACCGCAATGTCGATGATGCGGGCAAGATCATGTCCATGGATCAGCGAAAACCGTGCATTCGGCAGGCCGGGAATGGCCGCCACGGGGCGCGTCAGTTCCTTGATCAGCGGCAGCGTGCCACGGTCGCCCGGCCCATAGACGGCCGGGGGCCGGATGAGAATGGCGTTGAGCGCCGCCATGCGCGCCCGCACCACGTCCTCGCCGGCCCGCTTGCTGGCGGCATAGGATGACAGCTGCGGCTCGCGCGCCGCGAGTGAGGAGATGTGCACGAAGCGCCTTACGCAGGCCCGTTGCGCGGCGTCCGCCAGCGCCCGGGTACCCAGTTCGTTGACACTTAAGTAGGCCGCGCGGTCGAGACCCATCAGCGCGCCTGCAAGATGGACAACGACATCGGCACCCGTCGTCAGCTGCGTCAGCGCTTCTGCGTCGGCGAGATCGCCCTTCACCAGTTCCACGCCCTGGGGCAGGCCTGCCCGTTCCGGATTGCGCACCAGCGCGCGCAGGCGATGGCCGCGCAGCAGCAATTCGGAAACGGCGTGCCGCCCGGCGAAGCCCGTGGCGCCGGTGATGGCGATGATCTTGCTCATGATGTTCTGCGCGGCGGCCGAAGCCGCCTCAGAGCGCGGCCTCGAGGCTGTCGCCCGCGGCGATCAGCGACCCCGATGTCACCTCGGCGATTTCGCCCGACTGATACTTCTGCTTGGCAGCGGCGCGCGACAGCTTACCCGAGGAGGTGAAGGGCAGGCTCTTCGGCGGCACCATAACCACCTTGCATTCAACGCCGGCGGAACGGTGCACCACGGCAGACACCTCGTGGCGCAGCGCCTCGACGGACGCGCCATCCTGCATGCGGCAATGCACCAGCACCGTCACCTCATCCTCGCCCTCGTCATTCTCGACGGCAAAGGCGGCAACATCGCCCGAGCGCAACGGCTCGATCTGCTCGGCGGCCCACTCGATGTCCTGCGGCCAGATATTGCGGCCATTGTGCAGGATCAGGTCCTTGGCGCGGCCGGTGATCACGATCTCGCCGTCCAGCCAGTAACCCATGTCGCCGGTGTCGAGGAAGCCGTTCTGGCCGATCACCGCGGCAGTGGCCTCGTCATTGTGGTAGTAGCCGGACATCAGGCTCGGCGTGTTGACGAAGATGCGGCCAACGGCGCGCGCACCCAGCACATTGCCGCGCGCGTCGCGGATCTCGACGGTGCTGCCTTCCATCGGGCGGCCGCACACCACGAAACTGCGGGCGTTTGCGCCACGGGCCGGAACGGCCTTGCCCTCATGCTTCAGGGCTTGGCGGTCGATCGAGTCAACGCGGATAGGAGCATCAGGGTCGATGAAGGAAATGGCCAGCGTCGTCTCGGCCATGCCATAGCTCGGCAGGAAGGCCTGCGAGCGGAATCCAGCGACGGAGAGATGTGCGGCAAAGCCCTCAAGCACGTCGGCACGCACCATGTCGCCACCGATGCCGGCAATGCGCAGGCGTGACAGGTCCAGCGCCACCGCATCGCCGTTGATGCGGCGGGCGGCGAGGTCATAGCCGAAGCTCGGCGAATAGGTGATCGTCGACTTGTTGTCCGACATCAGCTTCAGCCACAGCGCGGGGCGGCGGGCGAAGGACGTGGTGGCGAGGAAGTCGACGCTCACCTGGCCCATGACGGCCGACAGGCAGAACCCGACAAGCCCCATGTCATGATACAGCGGCAGCCATGAGAAGGCGCGGTCTTCCGGGGTGATGCGCATGCCGTCGCGCAGGATGCCGCGCGTGTTGGACATGATGGCCTTCTGCGAGATCAGAACGCCCTTGGGGTTCGACGTCGAACCCGAGGAATACTGGATATAGGCGTCCTCATCCGCCTTGAAGGCTACAAGCTTGGCGGCGGCCTCAGGCAACGCCTGCAGTTCGGTGTGGGTCAGCACGCGGCGCGCACCGGCGCGCGCGGCACCTTCGGAAATGTGGCCAAGAAGGTCCTCGCCCGTCACCACGGTCTGGGCCTTGGCGGCAGCGAGCATGCCCGCCACGCGGTCGATGTAGGAGTCCTTGCCGCCGATATACATGGTGTAGGGCATCGGGCAGGGAATGAGGCCGGCATACTGGCAGCCGAAGAACACCGCCATGAACTCGGGGCCTGTCTCGGCGACGACGGCAACGCGGTCACCGCGCTTCAGGCCGAGCGAGAGAAGCTTGCGGGCCGTGGAGATCGCCTGGTGGCGCAACTCGGCGTAGGGAAGAACGCTCTGCAAAGCGCCACGCGGGGAATAGAAATTGAAGCCGGTAACGCCCTTGGCCGCATAGTCGAGACCTTCGGTCAGCGTGGCAAAGCCCCCGAGCTTCTGAGCGAGGCTGCGATTTGAGGTCGGGGTGACCGATCCGGACGTCTCGGTCTCAGCGTTCCGCTTCAAAGCGCTCTGCATGCAATCGATACCCTGCGAATTCCAACTTCATTGTCCGAAGCCGCCCAAACGACGCGTTTCTAGGTGGCAACCGGTAATTTTTCGTAACAGCCCACCTGAGTCCGGGGAAATCAATTACTGTTTCAGTTTGTTACGAACTGTGGATCGCAAGAAATCGTTAATACAAATCAATACTTTAAAAGGCCGAAATAAAGAGCCGCGGCAACCAGCGCAAGGGCTCCGAACGCAAAGCCCGAAACCCATGCCAGGATCAGGGTGGCGGAACTGTATCCGGTGGCCGAAACCGGCCCCGGGTTGGCGAATTGCCGCTCGCGTGCAACCAGCCGGTGCGCCATGTGACGGCGGATGGCGGCGGCCGCCTCCTCCCGGTCCCTGCCCTCGAACAGAATGTCGCGGCTGTCCTGCCGGTCCTGCAGCAGCCGGTAGGTGCGGTGGTCTGGTTCCATCACCACATAAGCGGTCAGATCAACCCAGAGTTTTGGCGGATCGCCCGGCAGCAGTGAAAGGTCGAACAGGTCCCGGGCCTCGGGCGAGGACTGGACGGTGGGGACAAGTTCATCCTTGAGGATTTGCAGGCGCAGCGTCTTGGAATCGCGCAGGTCCAGGGCTGCCTCGAAATGGGCCGCCTCGGCGAGCCTGGCCTCGCGGAGGGCATCCGCCAGACCGTCCCGATCCTGTCTCAACGCGGATTTCATCACACTTACACACTCCTCACCTGCCCTCGCCTGTCCCAAATCGGAACGGCGGAACCGGGGCGGGTCCCCTTCCGGCCCGAGCCGTGCAGAACCCGTGCCAGCACCGAGGGCTGCCCAGAGCATTCCCCGGGCGCGGAACGGACGCAAGGGGACGCCGCGGAAGAGGGTGCCTAGAGGCCGGCCTCTTCCGCCTCGTCGGCGGCCTCGGACAGTAGTTGCGAAATTTCCTTCAGTGCCGCCTTCTGCTTCGGCGACAGCTTGGATTTCGGATTGTCGATCAGTGTCGCCACCTCGGCGCGCAGGGCATCGATGCGGGCGGTGAGTTCAGGGCTTGCCATCGTGGTCTTGCTCCATGTCAGGGCGGCAACGCTTGCAGGGTCTCAGCCCCGCCGCGCGCGCCGCATCCGGCGTCTTGAAAAATCGCGTGTTCTCCGGTTTCGGCCGGCGAGACGGGCACTGCGGCCGACAATAGATGCCGGTCGTCATCACGCCATACCAGAACTGGCCATCGGCGCGACAATCGCGGTCGAGGACCATATGCCAGCGCTTCAGATCCTCCGCTGCATGCCGTGCCGCCGCCATGCCTCACCTCCTGTGAGATCAGGGCCATATGCACCGCCGGCCACCGCAACGCCACCCGTTTTCCAGCCTGTCCGCCCTACTGCGCGGTGAACCCGCCATCGAGCAGGATGGTCTGACCGCAGATCATGTCTGAGGCGGAGGACGCGAGGAACAGGATGAGGTCCGCCACCTCGGTGGTGCGACCGAAGCGACCGGCCGGAATCTTGGCCTTCATCGGGTCGCCCTTGGCCGGATCGCCCCACACCATTTCGCCCATCGGCGTCAGGATCACGGTAGGGCAGATGGAGTTGGACTGGATGTTGTGTTTGGCCCACTCCACCGTCATGACCTTGGTCAGCATGTTGAGACCGCCCTTGGAGGCGCCATAGGCGCCGTGGTCATCCAGCGCCACCACTCCCGACTGCGATGAGATGTTGATGACCTTGCCCATCCGCTGTTCGATCATCTTCGGCACCAACGCCTGCGCCAGCAGGTAGGGAGCGCGCAGGTTCACGTTGTTGACCCATTCCCAGTCGTCGACCGGCGTGTCGATGATCGATTTGATGGTGGTAACGCCCGCATTGTTGACGAGAATGTCGATGGTGCCGAACACGTCGAGGGCCTTGCGTGCAGCCGTGCGCGGGCCCTCCACGGTGGCGAGGTCGGCAGTGATGGGAACGCATCTGCGGCCCAGCGCCTCGACCGCCTTGCACACCTCCGCAAGCCCGGCCTCGTCGCGGCCCACGGCGGCGATGTCGGCGCCGGCATCGGCCAGCACGCGACAGGTCTCGAAACCGATGCCCTTGCTGGCGCCCGTCACCAGCGCGCGGCGCCCTTCAAGTGAAAATCGCTTCGTCCACTGCGTCATGTCACACCCTTCATTAAGCGGCCGGCGCCATCGTCACACCGATCCTAGCGTGGCTCGAAGGGCCGCGCGAGCAGTCCGCCAATGCCCCTGTCCTGCAGCCCCTCCGTGCCGATCGGCATCTCCGGCGTGCGCACCGTGGCGCTGCGGCTGCCGAACAGCCGGTCCCAGACGGAGAGCAGCGAGGCATAGTTCGAGTCCGTGTCGCGCCGGACCGCATGATGGTGCACCCAGTGGATCGACGGCGTGACGATCACCCAGGACAAGGCCCGTTCCAGCCGCTTCGGCAGCCGCAGGTCGGAATGGTGGAACATGGTGTTGAAGGCCAGCAGCGTCTCGAACACGACGACGCTCATGAGTGGCACGCCGAGCGCCAAAATCACCGCCGCCCGCACCAGCGACGAGATCACCACTTCGCCAAAATGGAAGCGCAGCGCTGAACTTGCGTCGAGAAACTCATCCAGGTGATGAACCTCGTGGAAGCGCCACAGCAGTGGCCACCTGTGGTTTGCCCGGTGCCACCAGTAGATCCACAGGTCGAGCACCAGGATGTCGAGTGCCAATCCCGTCCAGCCGCCCCACCACTCCGGCCGCCAGCCCAGTGCATGCGAGGCGGCAAAGGCCGAGACCGGCACCACGATCAGCGGCGAGACCAGCGCATTGAACCCGGCGAGCGACAGGTTCTTGGCCACGCGCTTCAACCCGCCCACCACCCGGGCAAGCGGAAACATGCGTTCGGCCACCAGCAGCAGCACCAGCCAACTCAAAACCGCGATGACCTTGTAGGCCAGCAACGAGGACAGATGTTCCATCACCGATCCTCTAGCCGTGACGAACCCGCAGGTGAAGTGACATCGCCGTGTCCCCCCATGCGCCGCAGCACATAGGCCGTGGCCACAGGCATCAGCAGGGCAAGGCCGAGGTAGCGCGCCATCTGGTGGGCGCCCACATAGGCCGGGTCGAGGTTGAGCGAGAAGGCCATGATGGTCATGGCATCGAGCCCGCCGGGCGAGAAGGCAAGCAGCGTCAGCGCAAAGGGCAGGTCAGAGAAATAGGCCGCGACTGCCGCCCCGGCCATGGCGATGACCAGCGCGATCAGGAAGCCCGAGAAGCCCTCGAACAGCGCCGCGCGGAACTCGCGGAACGTGAAATGGGAGAAGCGGGCACCGATCATCACACCCAGTACGACATTGGCGGGGATCAGGATCGACAGCGGCGCGGTGCCCTGGATCAACCCGGACAGCTCCAGCCCCGCACTCGCCAGCATCGGCCCCAGCATCAGCCCCGCCGGCACCTTCAGCCACTCCAGCGCATAGCCCGCCGCCGTGGACACCGCCACCAGCAGCACGATGTCCCACACACTACCAATTTGACTCAGCGTCATGGCGACACTGTCTTCCGGTGGCCGCAGCCAGGTGATGACGGTGGGCAGCGCCGCCACCAGGAAGAAGAGACGGATGCACTGCGCGATGGTGACCCGCCGCATGTCGGCCTTGGTGCCGCTGGCCAGCAACAGCGTCAGCGACAGCGCCCCGGGCAGGCTGGCGAACAGGGCGGTGGCCGGGTCCCACCCGCTGCGCCGGATGTAATAGGCGGTGCAGGCCCAGGTGACGGCCACCACCGTGAGGCAGAGGAAGGCAATGGACAGCGGCCAGTGGATGGCGCGATCCACCGTATCCCAGGTCACCGCCGTGCCGGTCTGGATACCAAGGAAGATGAAGGCCACGGCGCGCAGCCAGTCCGGCATGCCGATCTTCACGCTGGAGAACACGGCAACGATCGCGGCCATCATGCTGCCCGCCAGCCAAGGCGCAGGGATCCCGATCGCCCAAAAGGCCAGTCCGCCGGCGAAGCCGATGGCGAGGCCAGTGGCCGTGTCACGCATTGCGCGACTTCAGCACGGCGTCGGCGAATTCGGCGAAGCCATGGCCGCCCTCGCCCGTCGTCACGTAGTTCGGCAGATGCGCCATCAGCTTGGCATAGGGCCTGATGTTGGCCACGCCGATGCCGAGCGGGAACACCGCATACATCGGCGCATCGTTCGGCGAGTCGCCGCAATAGGCGATGTGATTCAAGTCCTTTTCGAGTCTTATATCAAAGGATTCGGCCAGGAACCTCTCACTCATGGTGAGCTTGTCGTGGTCGCCGAACCAGGCATTCACATGAATGGACGAGACCTTCGCGGCAGCGCCTTGCCTGTGGAAGGCCTCGGCAATCGCCTGCGCAGTGGCCAGCGGCAAGGGCGGCACGTCCTCGCAGAAGTCGATGGCCACGTCGATCTCGCGATAGGCTTGGTCCGAGGCGATCGCCGTACCGGGGAAATCCTTCAGTACCTGATCGGCAATCTTCCACAGCTTCTCGCTGTTGGCGCGCCGCACCTCGGGTGCTTGCGCATAGACGCGGATCATCTTCTTCGCCGTGTCGTCGTATCGGAAGTAGAAGGCCCCGTTCTCGCCCACCACACCGTCGACGGGCCATTGCCGGGCGATCAGGTCACACCACCCGGCAGGCCGCCCGGTGATGGGAACGACCTTGATTCCTGCTCGGCGCAATTTCCACAACGCATCAAAGGCTTCCGCGGGAAGCCTGCCATGGAGGGTGAGCGTGTCATCGATATCCGTGAGAACCGCCTTCACTCCGGCGAGAAGGGTGCGCGGGGCATGCGACAGGGGTTGCATGGTCATGAGAGTGTCGGCCTGTCCGGTGAAAAAGTTGCAAGCAGCGGGTCGCGTGTCCCGTCGAGGATTTCACGGGACGCGAACAGGCCCAGCGCCGGGGCCAGCGTCACGCCCGAATGGGTGACAACCAGGTAGAGGCCACTGCGTTCATCCGGCCGCCCTATGGCCGAGAATCCGTCCGCAGGCGTTGGCCGGTAGCCGACGGTGAAGAAGTCGAGGCCCAGCCCCTCCGCCCCCTCGACCATGGCCTCGACCTTTGCCTGCAGGTCGGCGGCCAGCGCTTCGGCATTGCCCTCCGGGTCGGCGCCGGCGAAGTCGGTGCCCGCCACGATGCGCCCCTCCGCCGTCTGGCGGATGTGCAGGCCCGGCGTCATCACCAGGCCGTTGAGAAGTTTCGCGGTGGGCTTCGAGTGAGTCAGCAGTCCGGCGGGTGCATTCATCTTGAAGGTTAGTCCCACGCTGTCGAGCAACTGCGCGCACTGGGCGCCCGCTGCCACCACCGTCTCGTCAGCGTGGATCACGCCCACGTCGGTCATCACGCCGATCACCCGGCCATGCTCCTCTGCCAGCCACTTGACCGGGGTTTCGGCAAGCACCTCGGCACCCAGCGCCCTGGCCGCGTCGAGCAGCACCCGCGCGGTGGCCAGCGGTTCCAGCATGCCTTCGCCTGGTGCGAAGTAGCCGAAGTCGGGAACCGCGGTGAGGTTGGGCTCGATCACGTGGATTTCGCCCCGCCCAACCTTGCGCAGCGGCTGGCCCCATTTGGCGCGTTCGGCGGCATAGGCGTCGAGCTCAGGCTGCGGCAGGTCCCAGATCAGGCCGCCGCACCAGTTTATGGCAAGCTGCGGAATCTCCGATTGCATCTTGTGCCACTGCTCGATCGCGCGCACACGCAGACGGAAATAGGGCTCCGGGTTCCCCCAGCTGGCGTTGATCCACGCCCAGCTCGCCCGCGTGGCAAGCCCGCCCGTCTCGCCCGCCTCGATCACCGTCACCTCGGCACCCGCCTTCGCCAGGTGGTAGGCGATGGAGGCCCCGATGATGCCCGATCCGACGACGATGACCCGCTTGGCCATTTATTCACTCCCCTACCGCGGCAACCAGAACTAACCGCAGGCGGCCAACTTGGCCAGCGAACTCCCCTCCCGCCCCACTCATCATGCCCGGGCGCGTCCCGGGCATGATG
>JBEARP010000053.1:0-3048 GCA_041163105.1 Pseudomonadota bacterium | reverse complement strand
GGCATCCATCGAGCCCACATGTGCGTGGAGAAGATCGTCCGGGTCGATCGACTGGCGGCGGATCTTGGCATCGAAGTTGAGGCCGCCCGTGGTGAAGCCGCCGGCCTTGAGGATCTCCAGGAAGGCCAGCGACATCTCGGGGATGTTCATGGCGAACTGGTCGGTGTCCCAGCCGGACTGGTAGTCGCCACGGTTGATGTCGATGCCGCCGAAGATGCCGAGTGCGGCCGCGAGCGCAATCTCATGCTCGAAGGTGTGGCCCGCGAGGATGGCGTGGTTCTGCTCGATGTTGACCTTCACGTCGTTCTGCAGGCCGAGCGATGCAATCGTCGCGTAGACGGTGGCGACGTCATAGTCATACTGGTGCTTGGTCGGCTCCTGCGGCTTCGGCTCGATCAGGATCGGACCCTTGAAGCCGATCTTGTGCTTGTACTCCACCACCATGGCGAGGAAGCGCTTGGCCTGTTCCAGTTCATGGCCGATGTTGGTGTTGATGAGCGTCTCGTAGCCTTCGCGGCCGCCCCACATGACGTAGTTGGCGCCGTCGAGGTCCTTGGTGACGTCCATGCAGTGTTTCACCTGCGCGGCGCAATAGGCAAACACGTCAGGATCCGGATTGGTCGCAGCACCCGCCATGAAGCGGCGGTTGGAGAACATGTTGGCGGTGCCCCACAGGAGCTTCTTGTTCTTGGCCGCCATCTTCTTCTCGAAGATCCTGGCGATCTCGGTGACGTTGGCGTTGAACTCCTTCAGCGACTTGCCCTCGGGCGCGATGTCGAGGTCGTGGAAGCAGAAGAAATCAATGTCGAGCAGTTCCAGCGTCTCGAACATCAGGTCAGCCTTCATGCGGGCCGCGGCCATGTCGTCCGACATGTGGTGCCATTGGCGCATGAAGGTATCGCCGCCGAAGGGATCGCCGCCCGGCCAGCACAGCGTGTGCCAGTAGGCCACCGCGAAGCGCATCTGCTCGCGCATGGTCTTGCCCATGACGACCTGGTCCGGGTTGTACCAGCGGAAGGCGAGTTCGCTCTTTGAATTCGGGCCCTCGTACCTGATCGGGTCCTTGATGGAATAGAAAGCGGACATCAGCGGTAAATCTCCTTGATGGCTGGGTAGATGGATGCATAGCGGCGGTAATGCGCTTCATAGGCATCACGCGCCTTGGGCTCGGGCTTGATGGTGCGGGCGGTCTTGGGCGCGGTCAGCACCTTGCGGAAGTCTGCACCCGTGGCAGCGATCAGGCCAAGCCGCGCGGCACCGAAGGCACCGCCCACGTCGCCCGCCGCGGGAAGGTCAACCGGAACACCCAGCACGGTGGCGATGATCTTGAGCCAGAGTTCGGACTTGGAGCCACCGCCCACGGCGGTGACGCGCTTCACTTCCGTTCCCGCGTCTTTCAGTGCTTCGAGTGAATCGCGGAAGGCAAACGCCACGGCATCGAGTGCCGCATGGGTGAGCGTCTTGTGGTCGGACTCGTGGCCCAACCCCATGATGAGGCCCCTCACCTGCGCATCCGCCACCGGCGTGCGCTCGCCCGAGAGATAGGGCAGCATGAGGGCGGGCGACGGGCCGGTGAGCGTATTGCCGAGTGCGCCGGTGAGCTTCGGCGCGGGCTTGCCGAGGATGGTCGCCAGCCATTCGAGGCTGGCGGCAGCGGACAGGATGACGCCCATCTGGTGCCACGTGCCGGGCACCGCATGGCAGAAGGCGTGTACGGCGCGCCCGGCATTGGGGCGGAACGTGTCGTTGGAAACAAACAGCACGCCGGAGGTGCCGATGGAGACGAGGGCCGAATTGTCGGTCACCGCGCCGATACCGCAGGCCGCTGCGGCATTGTCGCCACCGCCGCCGGCAACGACAGGCCGCTTGGGCATGCCCCAGGCCCTGGCGACAGCGGGGGTAAGCCGTCCTGTTGCGTCGGTGCCTTCATAGAGTTTCGGCATCTGGTCGATGCTCATGCTGCCGGCGGCGAGCAGCTTGTCGGACCAGTCGCGCTTGGCGATGTCGAGCCAGTAGGTGCCGGAACTGTCCGACATGTCGGAGGCACAGTCGCCGGTCATGCGGAAGCGGATGTAGTCCTTGGGCAGCAGAACCTTGGCCACCTGGGAGAAGATCTTGGGCTCATGCTTCTTCACCCAGAGGAGCTTCGGCGCAGTGAAGCCTGCGAGCGGAATGTTGCCGGAAATTTCCCGTGCGCGGGACTCTGCTTTCTCGATGTCCTCGCACTCCCGGAAGGAGCGCGCATCGTTCCACAGGATGCAGGGGCGCAGCGCCTTGCCATCCTTGCCCAGCAGCGTCGCGCCATGCTGCTGGCCGGACAGGCCGATGCCTTCGACGGCGGCAATGGCCTTGGGCTTCATCTTGCCCAGCGTTTTCACCACTGTGTTGCAGGCTTTCCACCAGTCCTCCGGATTCTGTTCCGACCAGCCTGGCTGCGGCCGCGAGACCTTGAGGGGTGCTGATGCCGTTGCCACGATCTTCTGCTTCACGTCGATCAGCACGCCCTTCACCGATGAGGTGCCGAAGTCCAGTCCCAGATACATGTCGCGTCCTCTTACGGAATGTTGTCGCGGAGATAGATGTCGATGCGGATGCGTTCCATCTGCTCGACGATGGGCGCACGGTCGGCCTTGGACATGAGCACGCGGATGGCGCTTCTAACCTCGTGACCGGCATCCTGGTTGATGATGATGTCGATGGTGCCGTCGATCAGGGCGCGGCGCGTGTCCTCGGTAAGCTCATGGGTGATGAACACCACGTCGCGCGCCCGGCCCGCCTGCTCGAGCGCAGCCGCGATGCCGGCAGAGCCCGCGCCGACATTGTAGAGGCCGATGAGGTCCGGATGGTCGGCCAGCAACTGTTCTGCCACCGCATGCACCTTCACGCGGTCATCCCTGCCCTCGCGAACGGGAAGCAGGGTGAGGTTTGGAAAGTCATGCGCCATCACCTGCTCGAAGCCGAACTGGCGCTCGATGTGATCACGCAGGGACAGGGACCCGGCGATCAGCCCCACCTTGCCCCGGCGGTCCGAGAGATAGCGCCCCATCA